>JAJDEJ010000006.1 GCA_029259815.1 Planctomycetaceae bacterium
AAGCCCCTTGGCTTCTTCACTGGAATGACGGGCGAGAAGTCGAATTGCGCAAAGCTGGTTGACGAAGAGAGGAGTCCGGGCATTGCTGGCAAGACGCTCAGCATCCTGTTCGAGACCCGTTTCCGCGATCTTTCCCGCTGCCGCTGCCGCTTCCAGACGAACGCCCGAGTTACGCTTCAGGTCACTGGCGATGGACAAAATGTCTGGCAATATCGATTGCTCGCCGACTTCTCCCAGTCCTCGAATAGCCAGGATCAGTTCTCGCGGACGTGTGTCTGTCGATGCAAGGCGTTCGATCCAAACTGTTGTTGCCGAAGCATTGTCCCAAGCTGCCAATGCCGGTTCGATGAGTTGACGCATGTCTGCACCGTATGTCTGCGATGCCTCGAACAGCTTGTCGCTCGAACTGCGAGACTCCAGAACGATCAATGCCCGAGCGGCTGCAAATCGTGCGGCTGGATGCGATGCCTCAGCCAGCAGGATTTCCTCAAGCCGGGGGACTGCTTGCTCCAGGTCCGGGATGTCGAGTTGGTGAGCGCGAGCGATCGTCTCAGCGGCCATGCGCTGCATGTCGATCTCGGGACGTTCCAGTGCCTTCATCCACAGCGACGTCAAATCTGGATGGATTTCTTTGACTGGCTCGGGAATTTGAAGCTCCGGATCGGTCTCCATCAGGAAGTCCGGTCCAATCTCAGCCAGGGCGACGTGCGCGACACAACTCAAATGAATGGTCAGCCAACCAGACAAGCAAAGGAATTTCGACAGGCGATCAGTTCTCACGTCAGGTCTCTCACTGGGGTCTTGAGACTCGGTAGGCCCAGGCAGGCATCACAATCAGAGAGATCACCGAAGCAATTCCCATGAACCACCAGTTGGCGGGGATGAGATCGTAATGTTCGAATCCCGGCATTTGGATGACCGAGAAGGCGGCAGCGATTGAGCTGAAGGACAAGGCGGTTTCCACGGTATCATGGCCAAACGGTGCATCCCGTCCCATCCAGATCAACATCGGCAGGCAGCAGATAGAAAGTAAGATGGCGTAGGCAGTCGCGATTGCCGCCGCCGTCCGACTGAAAAAACAACCGATGGCTGCGCTGACTAACATCGCAAACACCGCCGTGATCGCCAGGCAGATGATCACCCGCCGGACCTGCAATTGCATCCCAGGTTCGATATAGGCCATGACCAGATAGCCGGGCATGGTGGCGCAGAGCACAAGCATCAGCGGCACAATGGCGCTGAACAACTTGCCGCGAAGGATCCGACCGATCGACATGGGGGTGGTCCGCAGCAATTGCCAACCTCGATGCTCGAACTCGACGCTGAGCAGGGGAGCAGCCAGACTGGGGGCAATCAACACGATCAACGCAACTTGCATCACGACCATGATGCCACCGATGGTTTCGACTCCCCAATCAAACGTCCCTGCAGTCGTGGCGTAGGTCAGACCCAGCGACAAGACGGCACAGATGGCTGTCAGCCGAAGCAACCAGTGCAGACGCCCGAATCGCCGACAGCGAAATTCCTTGACCATCACGGGATTCAAGAACGAGGGAATTCCCCCGGAGCGTTTCTGAGGATCGACCAGGAAAAACAATCGTCGGAAGAAGCGTCCCGACTTGGATAGGTCGTCACTCATCGTGCCGGCCGCCCGTGACTGATCAAAAATCTTGTGATTTAACCGGCTCATGGTCCAGACAGAAGCGATCACCGTGCACAGGAGTGACCACGCAGTGAACCGACCCATCACGTCGGTCTGGGTCATCAATCCCTGACTGCCAATACTATCAGCACCGCTCAGGGACGCCAAAGCGGCCAGGGGTGACAGGCAACGCAAGGTTTCACCCAACTTAGCGAGAGTTCCACCGGTCCCCTGGAAGAAGGAATGCGGACCCAGCGTCAAGAGTGCGGTTCCCAGGACAATTCCATAAGTCAGCCGAATCGCTGAGTCGGCCGATTGGGCATAGCTGCTGACCAGTAATCCGATCGCCGCATATTGCAAGGCGACGAGAAACAACAGCAGATAGACCTTGCCAATCTCCTGGTCGAGTGACAGCCCGCCCATGGAATAGCAGGCTCCGGCAGCGGGAAGGCTCATCGCGAGAATCATGCCTGCCAACGCGAGCACTGCCACCAACTTGCCGAAGTAGATCCGCCACGCGCCCAGCGGTGAATTTAGCAGCAATTCCAGCGTGCCGCTCTTCTTCTCACTGACGATGCTGGTCGCGGGGAACACCGGAAACAGCAACAGCAAGGTCGCCATCAACCCGAAACTGAACAGCCGAAAAATTTCCTGGGAACGAGCCCCCATCAGGGCCACCTGTCCGTCGGTCGGCCAGCGGGCAGCGATCAACAACCCGAACAGAGTTGCCAAGGCAATCTGAAACACGATCATCCGTCGGCGACGCAGAGGCGTGACCAACTCCCGCCGCAGCAGCGCTCTAAACATCTGTCGTGACTCCGTCGGACTCGAGTTCGTCGGACGCGGGTTCGGCGATAGATGACTGATTCTGTGTGAACGACATGAAGGCCTCTTCCAAGTCAGTTTGAACTTCTCGATACTGAGTGACGAAGACCCCCACCTTCACGAGTCGTCTCAGAATCTTCCCCAGATTTTCCTCAGACTGTGCCGTCCGAAAGCGAACCGTGGCTTCGGTTGGGGACTCAACGACCTCTGCCTCGGGTTCAACCGACTTGCGGATGATCTTGGCTGCAGCAGCGACATGTTTGGCGGTGCCGAGGTGCACTTCCAGCGTTCGTCGCTGGCTGACTTGATGTCCGATGTCTTCCACAGTCCCGTGCGCACGCAACACGCCGTTGGTCAGAATCGCCACCTGCTGACAGATTCTCGCGAGTTCCGGCAGGATGTGACTTGTGACCAGCAGCGTCTTGCCTTGCTTGGCGAGTTCGAGCAGCAGATCACGCATCTCAATGCGGGCCTGCGGATCGAGTCCGTTCACCGGCTCATCAAGAATGAGAACCTTCGGATCGTGCAGGAGTGTCCGAGCCAGTCCGACGCGTTGCTGCATCCCATGACTCAGACTTTCGACGAAGCGATCCTTCATGTACTCCGTGCCGGTCAGCTCCATGACTTCGGGAACCCGCTTCGCCCGCTGGTCGCTGGGCATGTCGAATGCGGCACCGAAGAAGTCCAGATATTCCCGGACTCGCATATTGTCATACGCGCCGAACTTGTCGGGCATGTAGCCAACCAGCCGCTTGACCTGCATGGCGTCTTGAACGCAGTCCACGCCGGCAATTTTCGCACTCCCCGAGGTGGGCCGGATCAGCCCGACAAGGATCTTGATTGTCGTCGTCTTCCCCGCACCGTTGGGACCGATGAGCCCCAAGATCTGGCCGGCGTTCAGAGTCAGAGACAGGTCGTCGAGTGCCGTAAACGACCCGTACCGCTTCGTCAGATTCTGAAGATCGAGGACAGGCGGCTCGCCAGTGCTCGCTGGCGTCTCATTCTCGACTGGCAACGCAGTCACGTTCATTTTTCGGTCCTCTCCGCTGATTCGGATGTTGTAGCCCACAACTGGAGCGCCAGTGACTGCACCCTCCAGGTCACTGCTGGTGAGGCGGTATTGAGAGTCCCTGTCGTCCCGGCAGCGGGGTCTGAGCCAATCGCGGCCACTCCCTCTTCGTCCGGAACACCAGCGCTCAATCCAATCGACAGCTCTCCGTTGTCAGAGACCACCAACATGTCAGGATCGTCGATCTCGAAGACAATCGTTCCGACCGGATCTGTCACAGTCTGCAGGCTAACGGCGGTTCCATCCTTCAGGCCGAGAATTTCGATTTGCCCCATCAGACCTGAGACCATGACCTCGATCTGCAACTTGGTGGCCTGTAATGGCAGAAGTGCGCGAGGGACTTGAACGTTGAGCCAGGTGGTGCTCGGGCTCGACCTCTCCTGCCATTCCCTGCGGTCGTCATCCCAAAAGCCCGAATGAGTGAATCCCTCAGGGGGCTGGCGTGTCGCAAAACTGAGCAACGGTGAAGGGATCAGAATCTCCGTGCCGGATGCAGGACGAGAGAGTTCCAACGGCACGGTCAACAGTGTATCGCCTTGCTTCTGCAACCCGTCTCCAAACTCAAACCCATGATCCCACTCATCGAGCCAGAGGAGGAGTTGCGGCTGATCGAGTGAGTCCCGCCAGCTTCCGCTCTCAAACAGCAATTGCAGCATTCGCTGTCGTCGATTTTGTACATCATTCAGGAAGGCGGAATCGAGATACTGATCCGGCTTCATCACGTCGTCGGCATTGGCTGTAAACTCGCCATTGGCTGCGAACTGCACACCAATTCGCCCCTGACGCGTGGCGAGGACTGCGTCTGAACTTTGGGCCGACTGACCAATGAACTGCCCGAACACCCCTTGTGCAGTCAGAGTGCAGCGGGCCTCCATGCGACCCGGAAATGCGCCTGAGGTGGCGACAGGGTACATCCCCAATCCGGCCGGTTGAGACAGCCCTGCCCAGTGAAAGGTCCCCAAGTCCGTTGTGACCATACGTCGAGTCGTGCCATCGACGCCCGTCATGTCAGGCCACAGCTCCCCACCATGAGACGTGTGAATCTCTGACTCCGATCCCTCCGGACGATAAACGCCCAGCACCCCATGCGCCATCACGTCGTCGGTGCCGACGATCCTCTGAGCGAACTGGATACTCGCAATCGTCTCGGACGTCCCGTGGCGATTTGAAAGTCCGATTCCGAGGAACAGCAAGCCGAAGAGGACGGCCAGCAGGGATCCACACCACCCGAAATGCTCCAGACGGCCCCACCACCACAACCCAGTTCCCGTGGCAGCAAGCAGGACGAGAAATCCACACATGGACCCGATGATCAGCATCCCCGTCGGGACATCGTAGGAGATGAATTCCTGGACAAATGGTTCCAAGGCTTGAGCGGGAAGCGGTTCAGCCTCGCGTCTGGCGAAAATAAAGGGAGCAACATCTTCCATCGGCGAACGTGGTGCAAATTCGGATCTCATTTCGAGAGCCCGTCTCTCTCTTTCCGCTTTTTCCGCTTCCGTTTCATCGTCATCCGGCTCTCTTTCCGGAACCGGAGGAGTCGGTTTGATCCAGCCTTGGGGGCCAAGAGTCGTGATCAGGACGCGACCTTCGCCATAGGTTCGGGTGAGTGCAGCAGGCCAGCCATTGACGGTGTTCCAGACGGTCATGCCGGACGCACTCATCCGAGTCATCTCAACCGGCTCATCGTATTCGACGGATTCTCCGGCGGTTCCGTCCGGGGCCAGAACAGATGGCGGAGCGTCGACTCGGACAGATGTGAGTCCGACACGATCGACAACGGCACCCTGAAACTCGTCACCGAATAACCGCTCCAGGAGGGCAGGGCCTGTCCGATCGAGCATGATCCAGAGTCGTCCACCTGAATGCAGCCAGCGCCGGACAGCCGTGAGGGCGGCCAAGTCATCAACCAGGCGATCCTCTGCAAGCACAAGATGGTCCAGATAGTTCAGACTCGTTTCGTCAGCGGGCAGAAACTGGCCTGCCAAAAAAGTCACTTTGTTGTTGAGCCCCTGATAGACTCGGCTCGCGACAACCAGATCCACAACATCCTGCGGCACGACGTCGGTCGAGTTCCATCCGGCCACAATTCCGGTGTGTCGGTCCGTCAGCGAGATCAGCAACGTCCGATCGTGCTGGAGTTGCCCGGAACGACTCTTGACGAGATCCTCTTTCCCTTGCGAATCATCGATCACTAATGAGCGAACGGCCGCACGACCGTCAGGGAATTGATCAGCCGCGGGAATCAAGACAGGATGGGAAAGAACCAACCTGGAACGAGCGGGTAACCAGACCTTCCTCCCGAACTGAAGAGTCGACAGGCCTTCAAAATAACTTGTACAAAGCAGTTCCTTCGGTGCGTTTCCGTCATTCTGCAGACTCAGGTGAAACTCACCCCATTCTTTGGGAACATACGTGAGGCCGCCAAGCCTCGCGTTGGCATCCAGGGAGAAACTGATCTCTGATGCCTGAGACGAAGAACTCTCCTGTTGAGAGAGTGCGCTGTTAACTGCAGGAAGGATCTGACCGCTTGCAGACTGCGTTAGGCCAACTGCCAGCATCAAAACGATGGACAAGATCTTCAAACGGATCGCAGACTTCTCACGCATGATTGAACAGATCCAGCCTTCCGACGACAGGGGTGGCTGCTCGCGTTTCCTCTGACTGACGGTCGTTTTCAGCAGGTCTCGAATCCAGCGGCCAATTCAATCGAGCATACTCATCGTTATAGGCTGTCGCAACCCAGCAAAACTCAAAACCACGGCTTGGGTGCAGTCTTTGATGGGTGGTGGTGCATGCATTCAGTCGATGTCCTCCGGTCGGCGGGAGGGGTGACTGGCCCGTTGTGTTTCAGGACAACTCGACCCTGAAAGGGTCACACCACAGTCATCCTCCTTTGGCATCTCCGGTCGGCGAAACTGTCAAGCCCCTCCAGTAAACGCCAATAACAATCGCACCACCACTTATCAGCACCTGCACCCCGTTGTGGGAAGGTTGCTGAGTTCCCTTGCCAGGAAATTCACCGTTGCCGATAATCTTATATTCCGATCAAGGCAATCAACTTTGGACTCCATAGCAACAACTGTGGTTTCAAGGCGTTGAGAAGATTCATGGCAGCACCTCCAAACGATCAGGCTCGCCCAGGCGTCGAGAAGGTGACGGCAGCGAATCGACGTCGCAGTCTTCCCGTGCGGAAGAAGGTTCTGTTTTCGTTCATCGTGACTGCGGCGTTTTTTGTAGCGGTGGAGCTGTTGCTGGCTGCCTTGGGAGTGAGGCCCCTCAGCTCCAGTGAGGACCCGTTCGTTGGCTTTACATCCCGTTCGCCCTTGTTTGAAGAAGTGCAAACGTCAGATGGTCAGACGAGACTCCGCACGGTGGAAACGAAGTTGCAGTGGTTCAACCGACAAGAGTTCCCGTTCAAGAAAGAGAAGAACGATTATCGAATTTTCTGTCTGGGAGGTTCCACAACCTATGGCCGCCCTTACAACGACGGGACTTCATTTTGCGGTTGGCTGCGTGAGTACCTGAAGGCTGCAGATTCCAAACATGACTGGCAAGTCATCAATGCCGGTGGCATCAGCTATGCCAGTTATCGGGTGGCATCACTGATGGACGAACTTATTGAATATGAGCCGGACCTGTTCATCATCTATTCTGGCCACAACGAGTTCCTGGAACGCCGGACCTACAGCCAGATGATGGCCACCCCGCGCGCTCTTCGTGAAACGGCAGCCATCCTGTCTCGGTCGCGGGTTTATTCGTCAGTCCACTCACTGCTCAGCGATTCTGGCAGCGGTCAATCGCAAAGTTCATCGGGAACCTATGTATTGCCGGAAGAAGTCGATGCAATTCTCGATGGCTCAGTGGGCCCAGATGACTATCAGCGAGACGATGAACAACGGAGTCAGACCATTCAGCATTATCGTTTTAACCTCGCAAGGATGATCGAACTCGCTCAATCAGTTGGCGCACGTGTTATCTTGGTTAACCCGGCAGCCAACGAGCGCCACATGTCTCCCTTCAAGAGCCAGCACAAAGATGGTTTGAAGCCGGAGGATGTTACTCGCTGGAAAAAGCTGATCGCTCAGGCAACCACTCATCAAGAGTCGGGGGAGTTCGAAGAGGCTCTGATTTCATTGGATCAAGCAATCGTGATCGATCCGCTCTATGCGGATACTCATTTCCAACGGGGTGAGGTCCTCTTCGAACTCAACCGATATTCGGAGGCAAAACAGGCTTTCCAACGTGCGATGGACGAAGATGTCTGCCCCCTGCGGATCTTGTCCGAGATGCGGCCAGTTATCACAGAGGTCGCCTCACAGCACGATGTACCGGTCGTGGATTTCCAGGAACTGCTCGAGAGTAAGACCAAAACCGGAATCATTGGTGATGAATGGTTTCTCGATCATGTCCATCCCACCATTGAAGGCTATCGAGAACTGGGATTGAGCTTGTTCGATGAACTTCAGTCGCAGGGCATTGTCGCCCCCGAAAGCCAGTGGACCGACGCGGCTCGACAACAAGTCAACGCCAAAGTCATCGAGGGGATTGACGAGCGGGCCCACGGAGTCGCACTCCGCAACTTAGGGAAGGTATTGTCATGGGCACGCAAGTACGAAGAGGCCGGTCGACTCGCTCAATTGGCGACAACGAAGCTCTCGGATGACGCGGAAGTCCACTGTATGGCTGGGTACGACTTCGAAAGAAAAGGACAACTCGATCTGGCAAAAAAAAGTTACCAAAAAGCGATCCAGGTGCGACCGAATTATGCCCAGGCACACTATAACCTCGGACATGTTCATCGCAAATCAGAGGAATGGGAACTTGCTGCACAGTCGTATCAACGAGCCATTGATAGCGACCCCCATTATCCTGGTGCACACTATAATCTTGGACTTCTTTATCAAAAAGCAAACCGGCTGGATCTCGCAGCCGAATGTTTCGAGACGTCGACTTCAGTGAATGAGAAGCATCCAGGGTCATGGGAGCAACTCGGAAACGTGCGCCTGAATCAGGGACGAATCGACGAGGCTCTTCGCCACCTTGAACTGGCGATACAGCTCGAACCGAACTTAGCGTCAGCACACAACTCTCTGGGAATCGCCTTCGCTCAACGCGGTCAAATGCAGAAGGCTGTCGCCTCCTTTGAACGCGCTTTGACCATCAGTCCACAGTTCGACGCTGCCACTCAAAACCTTGAGCGAGCGCGTCAAATGCTCAAGTGACGAATGGCACTGTGGTGGGGGTGGGATGGGCACGGGTGGATTGACAACAATTTGCGGTTCCCCCAAGGCTTTTCAGACTCCGGGAAAACCGCTGCACTTCAGCAACTCTCGTCCTGATCACTGGCCGGAATATGTCTGATCAAGAATCGGGGGAGTGGGGGAGGCAATACTCCCTTTCTCCAGTACCTCGACTGACGCTCCCAACCGGGGGTCGTCCTTCAAGGCTTCCTGGAATTTCAGCTTTGCCGCCGCGATGTCATTCCTTTGTAGGTCAATCTCACCCAATCTCAGATTCATCGCGGCCCGCTCTTGCCCGTTCGTGGATTGAGAAAGAGCCGACCGGTAACGAGCAGACGCCTCATCGATATTTCCCCGATAAGAATGGATGTCTCCTAAAGCGATGTACGCATCGCGGTAGTTGGGATTCTGTTGCAACAATTCCTCCAGACGATCCGCCGCCTCATCGTAGTGACCGAAATTCGCCAGCATGACCGCAGCCTGCAGTTGGGCTCCGCGATCGTCAGGGACAGCTACTGCAATGTCCTGTGCTGACTTAAATTGTGAGTACAACCAGCTGATTTCTTCTTCCTTCGTGGGGAGCACCGGTTTGCCGACAAGAGTCCGAGTGTAGTTTCGTTCCAGTTCTTTTTTGCGAACCGTCGTCAACGGCGGATCAAGAAAGTCGGACACGAACAGCAAACCAAGGATGACAATCACGGAACCCCATCTCAAGGCATGAGCAGATGTTCGACCTGCCATCAATCGGCCCCGAGGCGCAACAGCATTCTGACTCAACCCGAGATTGGCCTGATTGGTCGGTTCACGCACTTTCCAGATAAAACCATCGTAATAGTAATGCAAAATTGTGGAGGTAAAGAGGATGGCATAGAAGAATCTGCTGACCGCGCCTTCTCCCACAAGAGGCGCAACAAGGCCAATGGCCCCGTAGGCGGTAATGAGCCCCAGGTACAGCAAGACCATGCCGCGACGGAACACATACCGCATGAAGCTGTTCAACTGGGAATCCGAACTGACGCGGCGACAGTTATAGAGCCAGACGATTGCCAAGTACTGGACATCGTGGCAGATGTCAAACAGGGCGATCCCTAAGATCAACTCCTCCACAAAGAACATGGCGAACCACCACGTGCCGATGCCGCTGACCAGCATCACCAGCTTCAGGGGATTCGGTTTTGGACCACGGTACCACTGCAGGACATAGTTCACTGAAAAGCCCATGAGAACCACGATGCAAACAGCTAACGCTGTCCAGCGGACCGCGCTCACCACCCCGGGCGGGATGACAGGGCCGCCAGACGAGTACCAATGGCTCAAGGTGTTTGAAACCTGCTCAGGCCGGAACAATCGGGGCGTCACGAATCCGCACAGGCAAACCATCCAGTCCCAATTTGCGGTTGCCCGCGACGTTGATCCCACCTTGGCGTCGTAGATTCTCACGAAGCCGTAAAGCTGCATGAAACCGTGCCAGGTCGCCCAGACGAGGATAATCAGTCGGTACAGGCTGAAGTGGTAGTTGTAGAGCGGGAAGTAGGCCAGGAACACCAACGGTGGGGCCAGAATGAATCTCAGCTTGAATCGTTGAAACAGATCACCGTCGCCGTAGGCTCTGATCATGCCCGGCAAATGATGGCCTGTGGCGAAGAATGCCGTCACGATCATGGAGATCGTCGCTGCCTTGACCCCCACCGTTGGAGACGAGAGTACCATCACCGCAGGAATCGCTAGCAAAGGCGTGAGTAGAATCAGCAACGAGTCTACTCGCCAGTTGATCATCCACCGTCGAGCGGAATCAGCCGGCGCCGTGTCAGAGCGTGATGTTTCAACAGAGGAGGCAGACACGGACAACCCTCAGAATCCAAGCTAACAACCATGGCGATCTTTCATAGCCACGGCCATGGAACTTGAGTTACCAATTGTCGCACAATGATGATCCCGCGAGCAAATCGAAATCGAGTTTCCCGACCATCCAAGAGCGCATTCCCGTACAGGCAATGAAGCCATTGCACAGAGCGAAGCGGCCCCGATCACAGCACTGAGCAGCATCGCCCTGGCGGTCAAAACCAGCAGGCCGCTTCAGCGGCCCGGGGGCGTCACTTCTCAAGCTCGTAATTCACATCGGTTTGCGGTTCACCACTTTTGACCTCCAAAATAAACTCATTCTCCAAGGGATTCGTGTACTTCCCTTGAAGCAAATCTTCGCCCGCCTTCTTCCCTTTGCCCTCTTTGGGAATATGTGCGAACGCGAGTCGGTATTGCCCCGGCACCAGACCATCACCCGCTTCATAGGTCGACCAGACGTACGTCCCATCCGGACCAGTATTCGTTTCAGCCGCAGGTTTCATTCCGCTCTCTTTGGTGTACGCATAGAGATACACTCGGTCGGCAGGAGCCCCGTCTATAGTAACGATTCCACTGACAGGAACAGTTTCTTTGAGTTCGCTTCCCACCATTTCCTCGAGCTGCTCCCTCCCAACATCCCTTCCGTCACCACACCCGGCAAGCAGCAGAATGGCTGACAGGAGCAGAAATCCATTTGAACGTAAAACCATCATTGTCCCTCGCGTGCCATTATCAAAGTGTTTTCTCAAGGTCACAAAAAGCCACCAGCCCGGCAGACGCCGAGCTGATGAGCAATTTCAGTTTAGTATCCTGACAAGCGGATACTGGTCAACACGACCAACAATCAGCAATCAGAATTCAGCCACAGCACCGTCTCCGAAGCCGTGAAGACTAATCAGGGTCTCACCGTTAATGTTCTCACTGAAGAACTGAACGGAGCCATCAGCCATCAGGAAGTGAGCTCCACCGGTGTGGAAGCTGTAGTAGTTCCATTTGTTGTTGCAGTTAACCAAGCATGCACCATTTTGGCGACTGAAGAATTCCTGTCCGGTGCCAGCTGCAAATGGTGGGCACTGGGCCGCATAGGCAGCATCACCATTACAGGAGCCTGGCAGGAGACTTCGCCAGAAGTGTCCTGTGCTCCACTGCCAGTCCGTCCACGATGGCCCCATCAGGCCAAACTGCTCATCAGACAAGTCCGACAGTGCAGTCCCCATCACCCACTCCTTCGAACTCGGGGCACTATGCTCGCCGAGAATGAACGTGTTTGAAGTGCCGTCGGTGATCGCACCAATCTTGATCCCGTCTGAACCAGCATCGCCCGGTTCGTGTTCGATGTCGAGAATGCCTTGACCGCCATTAAGATCCGAAGAAAGCCAGTCTGCCAACGGTCCGTAATCCAGGACACCACCTGTGTAATAGATGTTTGTGCCATACCCGTCACCCAACCAGTCATCAACGTAAGGCTCAACCTGATTAGCGCCATGAGGAGCCGATGGGCAGATATACGGAGGAATGACTGCCTTTAGCGTCGCAGGATCACTGAACGTCGCATATGTCGCCCCCGTAGCACCATTGTCAGGTGGTGTCGTATTGTTGGCATCACCAGACCCCATGGTAACGGTGAAATCGATTCCCTGGTAAACATTCCCTTGATCAAGGTACGGCAGAATTCGCTCAGTCCAAGTATGGATATTACCATCCGCGTTGGCGTCATCCCGAGGTCCGGGGCCTTCACCAAAATCAAAGAACGTGTCACCAGCGTTGCCCGAGAAAGCGGACGGGAATCGCAGGTGGACGTCGTGGTAATTGTGGAACGCCAAGCCAATTTGCTTGAGGTTGTTCCGGCACTGTGTGCGACGGGCCGCTTCGCGTGCCTGCTGAACAGCTGGCAACAACAATGCAATAAGGATCGCAATAATAGCAATCACGACCAGCAACTCAATGAGCGTGAATGCTCGTTGCCGACCTAGAAACCTCTTGTTCGACGACTTCAACATGAGACATTCCCCCTTCAGGAAAAGAATGAAAACTGTAAACGACCTCTTGGGAGCGAACGCTCTACAGAGACCTCCTCAACGGCCACATCAATAACAGTGGAACTCAATACAGAAAAGACAACCACTATGCCGTTACCGTGTACCGTTACCGATTCATGGACAGCGTCCAGTGTATTGGTTATTACCTCGAGTTGGAAAGAGTGCAGAAGCAATTTCGAGAAAAAAGAGGAAAAAATGAAAAAAGCATACGTGATTTTCGAATCCCGGATTCCCGATGTGACGAGTCTTTTGACTGCTTGAACCTGTTTCTGTGATTTTCGTTTCACGGATTGAAGGCGGGGAATCGCAGAGCATGATTCCATCAAACTCCTGCTTTCTCCCAGATTTTCAAGCGGTCTGCACGGAAGAAAAGGTCACTCAGCCAGATCAGGTCTCCTGATTCTACGCTCATGATGTCGAGACTGTAGCTCAACTCCTGGACTCGTTTCAGGGGGCGGGGTCACCATCAGCCTGCTCTTGAGATTCCTGTCGCCGGAAGATGGACAGGGATCCTTCTCAACACTCAGCGAACCCCTTCAATGCTGTGTGCTGTCGCAGAATTCCTGTTCTTACATTCGAGTGCGGGATCAATGCGCTCCGCTCGATCTACAGCGGCATGCCTGCCAGGCAAAGGGGCCACGAGACGGGCCAACGGGACGCACTTGAGTAATTGTCAAATGTTGACGGGCCGGCAAAAAGTCGGGGATTGGAATTGCGATTTTTCGCTTCGGCGCTACCCTGCTTCGATGAAACGCCTGCGAGACCATCACAGCCCCGAACTGTTCGATCCGTGGGAGCATTTGGG
>JAJDEJ010000051.1 GCA_029259815.1 Planctomycetaceae bacterium
CGTGATGGCTTGGTGAGATTGAGAGACGGCATTGGTGGCGTTCAACTTGGTCGCCCCGGCCTTTGACAACTCCTCCCGACGCCACGGATCGCTTCATCATGCATGCTTGGACCGCCGTCGTCGCCCTTTGCCGACTGATCGTCAGATTCCTGATCGGCACAGGGGAGACGCACGAAGGACACTGGACCGCATCAAGGGTTCGCCCTGCAGATGCGCTCTCATGCACGGTTTCTGGTTGGGACGCTGTTGCCATCCGGCTGGGGTGGAAACCTTTCAGAAAACAACCGGTACGGGTTCCCGTTCGAGCAGCCACAACACAACGGCTGCCCGATCCCGACCGACGTTGAACACGTCCGCATTGCACGCTCTCAGACGAGATTGCTGACTGCTTCGCGCAGCCGCCCTCTCGTTCTCTCTCCGGGCCGTTTTGCCGTCGCCACAAGACGTGGTTTGACGACGAGGTTCGCTCCTTGTCGCCGACACCCGTCCGTCGCGACGCCACTGCTCGTTCGATCGACTCACACCTTGTGAGTCAGACGGAATAGAAGGACGAACTTGATGGACCCTGTCTCAGCTGGCATTGGTCTGGTCATCGGGGCGGCGATTGGATTCGTCGCCGACCGGCTCATGAAGGGATCCGCGTACCGCACGCGAGACCAGATTCTGCAAGACGCAGAAAGAGAGGCCGACAACCTCCGCAAGACACGCGAAATCGAAGCCAAAGAGGAAATGCTCAAACGCCGCGAGGCGATCGAGGACGAACTCAACGGTCTCCGCGAGAAGCTACGAGTCGAGGAACGCAAACTCGACAAACGCGAAGCCTCGATCGACGAGATGAAGGCCGACATTCAAAAGAAAGAGGGCATGCTGCAAACGATGCAGAAGCGGGTCGCCGACCGAGGCAAGGCCATCGAAGCTCGCGAGGCCGAACTCTCCAAACTCCTCCAGCAGGAACAGGACGAACTCTTCAAGATCACCGGTCTCGATAAGCCCGCGGCGACCGAGAAGTTACTGAACCGGCTCGAACAGCAACTGCAAAGCGAGACCGGCGGCGTCATCATGAAGCACGAAGCCGCCATTAAGGAAGAGCAGGAGAAACTCGCCCGTGAGATCATCGGCATGGCGGTCCAGCGGTACGCCTCACAGCACACGTCCGAAACGACAGTCTCCACTGTCGACATCCCCAACGACGAGATGAAAGGCCGCATCATCGGTCGTGAGGGTCGCAACATTCGGGCCTTCGAGAAGGAAACGGGTGTCGATGTCATCGTGGACGACACACCGGGCGTCGTCGTGGTCTCCGCCTTCGACAACGTCCGCCGTGAGATCGCCAAACTCTCCCTCGCCAAGCTCATCCAGGACGGGCGCATTCATCCAACCCGCATCGAGGAGATCGTTGGTGAAACGACCAAAGAGATGGACGATCACATCCTCAAGCTCGGCAAAGAAGGCTCGATGGAGGCCGAAGTCTTCAACCTGCACGACAAGCTGCTGCAACTCATGGGACGCATGAATTTTCGGGTGAGTTACAGTCAAAACGTCCTCAGACACTCAATCGAAGTCGCCCATCTCACCGGCATGATGTCCGAGCAACTCGGACTCGACGGACCACTCGGACGACGCTGCGGCTTCCTGCACGACATCGGCAAGGCGGCCGACCACGAGATGGAAGGCGGTCACCCCGCCATCGGTGCCGAACTCCTCAAACGCTACGGCGAGGGAGAAGAGGTCGTGCACGCCGCAGCCGGTCATCACGACGACATTCGCCCCGAGTACATCTACACAGTGCTCGTTGCGGCCGCCGACGCTGTCTCCGCCTCACGACCCGGTGCTCGCCGCGAGACCCTGGAAAAGTACGTCCGCCGTCTCGAAGAACTCGAAGCGATCGCCAATGGTTTCCCCGGTGTGAATCAAACGTACGCCGTCCAAGCCGGTCGCGAGGTCCGCATCATCGTCGACCCCAAAGAGGTCAACGACCGCGAAGCCGCCAAAATGGCCCGCGACATCGCCCTCGCCATCGAACAGTCGATGACGTACCCCGGCGAAGTCAAAGTCACCGTGATGCGCGAGATCCGCGCCGTCGGTGTGGCGAAGTAGTTGATTGGTTGAATCGATGATGTGTTAATCAGGATTCTCATTCACGTCTCAGTTGTGGATGTTCCTCCGACCATCGCTTGCGGATTAGCACCACCCTTCCGCGTCCGAACGTCTCCCGGTCGTGCTAATCCGCAAGCGCCATTTTCCATCAACTGAGTCGTCGCATGTCCACGACTATCCGTGCCTTCGTCGCCGTGCGTATTCACGCGACACCGCTCTTACGTGGCGTACTCGATGAACTGTCCCGTATCGGTCGCCCCGTCAAACCAGTCGCCCCCGAGAACCTGCACGTCACCCTCAAGTTCCTCGGCGAGACGGACCCGAGTTGGATCGATCGCACGTGCGAGTTGCTCGACGACGTCGCATCGCAACTCCCGGTGTTTGACGTCACGCTGCGTGGCCTCGGTACGTTCCCCAAACCATCCCGCCCGTCAGTCATCTGGACCGACATCCAGCCGCCCGATCCCATGCGCGAACTCGCAGCCGCCGTTGAACACGAATTGACAACCTTCGGCTTCTCTGCCGAACCCCGCCCCTTCCACCCGCACATCACACTCGCCCGGATCAAGGCTCGTCCGCCGCAGGAACTTGCCACGCTGGTCGAATCTCATGCCAACACTGTCTTTGCCTCAATGCGAATCGGCGAGATCGAGTTGATGCAATCGCGACTGTCTCCCCAAGGAGCGACCTACTCGACGTTACACACCGCTACCCTGCATGCTCCTGCTGGTACACCTCGTTGATGAGGTCTTCGACCGACTTGAACTTGCCCTTGGACTCGGCAGCCCGTTCGATCTTCTTGCGGGCATCGACGGGGGAGTGGCCGAGGGCGACGAGGGCTTCGTAGCCTTCGTGGAGCACGTCGGCTTTCCGCTGACCGTCGGCAGGAAGGTCGTGCTCCGGCATGAGGGCGAAGCGGGTCATCTTGCGGCGGAGTTTGGCGACGATCCGCTCGGCCACCGCAGGGCCAATGCCGGGCAGCGTCGCCAGGAACTTGACGTCCTGCTCCTCGATCGCCGCTGCGACGTCACGCACGGGTCGGACCATGGCCGTCAGCGCCTTCCGCACGCCGACACCATCGACTGAACAAATGAGATCGAAGAACTGCCGCTCGACATCGGAGAGGAACCCGATCATCCGCGGCGTCATTCGCCCCCCCTTCTGCGGGTTGCCGTCGAGGTACTGGATCGTCCGCAGGCTGATCTCAGCATCGAGCTGCGTCTGCAACTGCCGCCGCACGAACTCGGGCACCAGCACCTGATACTCGAACGCTCCGACTTCCAGCGTCGCTTCCTGTCCGCCGAGGTCCACGAGCTTGCCGGTGATTTTGGTGATCATTGTGAGGAAAGTGGCGGAGTGATTAGGTGGCTAAGTGGCAGAGCGAAACGCACCTTAGCACTTTGCCACTTTGCCACCCAGCCACTTTCCCACTCAATCACTCTCACGCCACCGGCAACCGGGCACTGTAGTAGTGACACAACGCGACCGCACACGCGTCGGCGACGTCGTTGGGTTCGGGGACTTCGAGCAACGCCAGTTCGCGTTGGACGGCGAGTTGGATCTGCTCCTTGTCCGCGCGACCGCTGCCGGTGAGGAGGCGTTTGATCTGGGCCGGTGTGTAGTGCACGACCGGAATGCGTCGGTCGGCGGCGGCGAACAGGATCGCCCCACGAGCATGAGCCATCAGCACGGCGGTCTTCGGATAACTGCCATGCGAGAACACCTGCTCGATCGCCATCGCCTCGGGGATGAACTCTTCGATGACCTCAGCCAGACCTCGACCGATTTCAGCGACCCGTTCGGCGAGTGACCACTCGCGGTTGGAGCTGATGACGCCCCCCTCTTCGAGGACCGGACCCTCGTCAGTGCGGAGGATGATCGCATAGCCGGTGCGGTTGAGACCCGGGTCAACGCCGAGGTAGCGATCCTGCACCGGTCCGGAAAACGTGTTGCCAACAGCGAAGCTCATCGCGACTTGGTCCACAGGCGGGGCAGCGATCGAGCGGGCTGCGCCTCGCTCTCTGTGGGTGTTCATCGTCTGTCCTCCTTGATGACTGGATGAATTTCGCGATTGGTCCGAGTGTAACGTTTGTTCACTCCTCTTTCGATAGCAGGACGACGACTTGCGCATCGATCGACTCTCCCCTGCCGATCGGCCCGACGCGTTCGCCCGTTTTGGCTTTGACGTTGACCATCGCGGAATCGACGCCCAGCAGTTTGGCGAGATTGTCCGTCATGGCCTGTTTGTGTGCGGACAATTTGGGCCGCTCAGCAAAGATGATGCTGTCGAGATTCACGACAGACCAGCCCTGTCCGCTGACTTCTGAGATCACGCGCCGGAGCAGTTCGCCCGAGTCGGCACCGGCAAACTCTGCCGAAGTGTCCGGAAACCACTCCCCAATATCTCCCAGTCCTGCGGCTCCCAGAATGGCGTCGGTCACTGCGTGTAACAGAACATCCGCGTCGCTGTGTCCATCGAGACCGAACTCTGCGGGGATATCGATCCCCCCCAGAATGAGGGGGCGTCCCTCAACTGTGCGATGAGTGTCGTGTCCGATTCCGACGCGGAACATGCCTTCAACCTTTTCGACAGTCGAGAGTTACGCAACATGGTGTCCACAGAATTTGTGAACTGCGTGCATCATAGTGCGTGGGGCACAAGCCGACCAATGCCGTCGTGATCGATGTCAGCAACAGACAAAATGCATCACCGGGTGCTTCAGTTTCTTCCCAAAATTCAACCAAATTGCGACACGGACAGTCGCAAAGAGCCCGTTGACACTTTGCTGATTCGCTCCTATAAACCCGGCCCTTCCCCACTCCAATCGATCGTATTGCGCGCAATGCGTCCCCATCGACACCATTCAATTCGACTGAAGAGCGCGGTTGTGATGCTGACCGCCGTGAGCACACTCTCGGGCTGCGCTCTCTGGCCGTCAGGGGAGGCGCACGTTGTCACGGCCAAGAGTCCCCTCAAGCAAATCACACCTCGGATCGATGCGATTGATGTCGAGGTGTACTACGTCGAACGACCGATCGGTGACCCGCTGTTGGGCAATTCTCTGTGGGCCGAGTTGGATCAAGTGAGTACGTTGGACCCCGTCGTGCTGACGGCATTGCGTCGAAACGGTTTTCGGTTCGGGGTTGCTGGGTCAGATCCGCCACGTAACCTTCAGGCAGCCATGGGGCGCACCGGGCAAACCCGGTCTCGCACGGATGAACCGGACTATCAATTCAGCGGACATCGCTTTTCCAGACGGTCGGGCCAGGAACTCATCCTCAACACGTGGCCAGTCTACGCGTCTTGCCGCATCCAGTTGGACGAAGCTGGCGAAAAAGAGTTCGCCACCTATGAGTCGGCCCGCTGTACATTCCGCGTGACCCCCAAGCGCCTGCAGGATGGATGGGTGAGCGTGGAGTTTGTCCCCGAGGTGCATCATGGCGAGAACAAGATGCGGCATCAAGCCGGCGATCAACAGTTCGAGCTGCTCCCTGCGCAAGAGATTGACCCGTTCTACGACCAACGCTTCTCGGTCGAGTTGAACGTCGGTGAAGTCGTTGTGCTCTCAGCTGACGGAGACAATCCAGACTCTCTCGGTCACCACTTCTTCCGCGGCGGCAACACAGACAACAAGATGCAGCAACTGCTGATTGTGAAAGTGGCCAACATGCAGCGGCTTGATCCAGTGTTTGAATAGTTAATGAGTTGAGAAGTTGACGAGTTGATGTCCGTGTCATCCACGTATCCGTCAACTCATCAACTCATCAACTCATCAACTCACATCACGGCAGCCCGTTGAGCTTTCGTAAGACCCACTCCGTGGTCAATAGCCCGAAGCATAGCAACAACACCAGCCAGTGATCCCACAGGGCGATCTCCTCGTGAGACGTCTCGTGTTCGGTGACTTCGGCGAACAAACTCGGGATCTCGTCGACCTCATCGGGGAAGAAGAGACGTCCGCCGGTCGCGTCGGCGATCTGTTGCAAGAGATCACGGTCAGCTGCAAGCTCGGCAAGTTCAGTCGTCGCCCGCTCAATCACAATCAACTCGGCTGACACGGGTTCATCCCCCAGGTCGGCGTTCTCGACGTGGAGTTCGACACGATACTCTCCTGCGGGCAGTCCAGTTGCGATGCCTTCATGAACGAAAGACCGGGTCTCCGTCGGATCAAGTTCGATGATCAAAATCGGCTCGGCTGCATCGCCTGTATTCAGTGGAAAGAACTCAGCTCGCGCTTGCATGTCCGAAAACTCGTTGAGAAAGCGTTGGTTCCAACTTGCTCTCAAGAGGGCATCTTCGCCCAGTTCGATCTCCGTCTTTTCAGGACCGAAGCGGACATGTTCGTTACCTGCGCTGGCCCGAAATTTGGCCGCCCAACGAGCGATCTGTCCCCAGAAACGATGGTGGTACTGGTCACCCACCCGATACCTCCACCTCCAGGTGCTATCGACTCCCATCCAGAGGACCTGTCCCGCGCCCGCATGTTGATGCACGATCACTGCGTTGCGACGCTCAAAGTCGAGTCCCCCTTGCCCGGTCTCATCGCGGAGCGATGCGAACACTGTCGCTGTCGGCTTGGCGACGCCCGAGAGCCCCCAGCTGTGTCCGGGAAGTCCGTCCCAGATGTGTTCGTTCGCCTCACGATCAGCATCAAACTGCAGGAACTGTTGCCGATCACCTTCGGGCGTGAGCGTGAGATGGAATCCCCGGATCGAAGGGGGGCCCTGCTCCTGCTGAACGCTTGCCTCGATTTGTCGCAGGCGATCAATGGGCAAGAGTTGCTTGAGTATCTGGAATTCGTGCTTGCGTGGAAAGCTGTGCTTGCCGGCTGTGAGGACCAACGTCCCCCCTTCGTCCCGCACAAAGCGATCAAGCAATGCCCATGCTCGTCCCGACAGATTATCTGGAGCGATGTCACCAACGATGACCGCGTCATAGTCAACGAACGGCGACTGGGTGACATCTTCGTTGTCTTCGGGCAGGACTAACGTCCGGGGGAAGAACGTCTCCGGCAACACCCCGAGATATGGTTGCTCAAAGACGACCGTGTCGACCTCGACACGTGGATCTCGGCTCAAGGCATTGTCCAGAAAGCGGAATTCCCAAGTAGCCTCGCCGTACAGCAAAAGCGCACGCGTGTCGTCATCGATGACATTGATTGCGAATCCCTTTTCGTTGTTATCCTCACGCGTCTCGCCCGCCTGGGGTTCGACTCGGACCACAAAATGTCGTCGGCCCAATTGCGTCGCATCCAGTTCAAACTCGACGTCCATCGACCGATCCGTCGCGACCAAGGTCTGCGTCTGAGACAATTGTGGATCATCGACCGGTTCCAGGATGACAGTCACTTCCTGTCCGTCGAACCCATGTGTCCGCACGTGAGCAGTGAGAACGGCCGTGTCGTTCTCATAGATCATCTCTGGAAAATTCAGCTCTCCGATGGCGAGATCGCGGGGTCGTTGCTGCGAACCAATCATTACCGGGTAGACAGGCACTGGCAGGTTGCGGACTTGCGACAGCAGCCGCTTTGCATCGAGGGCTGCATTGTCACGTCCATCCGTAAAGAGCACGATTCCCGCCAGGGGTGCGGAGGCATCATCGCCGCTTAAGGAAGTGAGGCCGGCCAAGAGATTCGATGTTCCTGTCTGTAGTGATGAATCGGGGTCCAGCACCAATTCGGGGAGTGTTGCTTCATCCGTCACAGCCGATTTGCCTGCGAACACCTGCAACTCGACCAAAGCTACTTCCTCCAGTTGCTTGCGGAGGGCTGTGGGGCCGTTGTTGATCAGCCGTTGTGCCATCTCCTTCCGCGAGGTCTGCTCGACCGCTCGCATCAT
Source organism: Planctomycetaceae bacterium (assembly GCA_029259815.1). Lineage (GTDB taxonomy): Bacteria > Planctomycetota > Planctomycetia > Planctomycetales > Planctomycetaceae > JAHBXU01. The sequence goes on from JAJDEJ010000051.1 coordinate 7,936, forward strand.
TTCTTCGAGCTGTTGCCGCCTTGCTGAGGCCAGCTCCTCACGTTCACCGATGTTGTTCGTTTCGTCGCCATCAACCCACTCCGGCTCACGGTCGTTGTCGAACGCCTCCTGCCAGCGATCGAGCCGGGCGTCGACCGTCTCATTGCCAATCATGTTCATCGCGCGCAGCCAGCGGAGCCGCTCGGACTTGTCGGCCTGTTTGTCGACCGTGCTCATGCTGTCAGACAGATCAATCGAGATGAGAACGCGTCCGGTGTTCTCCCGATTGATGGTCCAAGTCAGCACCGGCTCCAGGAGCGTGAGGAACACAGTCGCGACGACGGCCAGTCGGAGAGCCATCAACGTCCACCCCAGACGACGTTGCACCAGTTTCCGCTCGTATCGGGACAACAACCCAATGCACACGACGCACGCGATGGTGGTGAGGACCAGCATCGCCAGCCAGCCGGCATCGTGCAGCGAGTTGAAGGCGAAGTGACGCATGCAGGAGAGGGAATAGAGAATAGGGAATAGCTAGTGACTGCTCGGCACTTGCTCCGAATCGAATGCGAATTCTGAATCGCCGGTCGCCGCCCAGACACTCTTCATCCTACTATTCCCTATTCCCTATTCGCTATTCCCCACTTCTGCTCACCCCTCCTCCTGCGCGCGTTTGTACTCCATCAATCGGCGGTTGTAGAAAGCGATTGTCTCCTTATGACGCAGTGTGCCAAGAAGTTTTCGTTCGTCTTCCGGGTCGACGACGGGCAGTTCGTCGATCGCAACGGCCGTAAAGGCACGCATGGCGACGTTGAGGTCGTCCTCGGGTGTGACACTGACGACGGTGGGGTTCATGACGTCGTTCGCGGTTGCAAGTTGCCAGATGGTCTCATCGTAGAGGTACGAGCGGACGTCGTCGGCGGAGAAGATGCCGACCATGTGGCCCTCTTCATCGACCACCGGGAAGTAATGCTGCTTCGTTGTCGAAAGGGCGTGCACGATCTGGTGGAGGGGCATCGACTCCGGGATACGGAGTACGCTGCGTTTGCGATCGTAGACCTCTGCGACGGTCAGTCCCTCAAGGATGTCGACCAGGAAATCGCCTCGGTGGGCGGGCGACTCCAGCCGCGTGGGCACCTGTTTCGAATACAGCTTCCAGCGTCGACTCATCATGAAGCACAACGTCGAGACCCACATGGTGGGTAACAAGAGTTCATACCCACCTGTCATCTCAGAGACCATGATGATCGTCGAGAATGGTGCATGAGCACATCCGGCGAAAAAGCCCGCCATGCCCACAATCGCGTACGCCTCCGGCTGTCGGACGAGGTCGGGCCACAATCCATGAAACCACTGTCCGACTGCTCCACCGAGACATCCGCCGATGACCATTGACGGACCAAACACCCCTCCTGATCCCCCCGAACTGATGGTCAATGAGGTTGTGAGGATCTTCACCAGCGCAATCGTCAGCAACAAGCCGATGCCTACGCTCGTTGTATCGGTGACGGCATCTTGCAATGTGCCATAACCGGTACTCAACACGGCGAGCACCTTGCGGTCTTCTCCCATCGCCAGAAACAGTCCCACGCCCACACACCCTGCCAGAGCTGCTCCGATCGCCGGCTTGATATGCGGGGGGATCGGGATGCGCGCGAACAGTCGATGCGTCCCGTAGAACACCTTGATGTACAGGATTCCGACAGCGACCAGAATGACTCCCAAAGCTGCAAAGGGAAGAAGCTCCAACGTCGCAGCGGGCGCCAAGTCCTCACGGAGAGAAAACAAGGGGGCAAAACGAATGTCCTCAGGGAGTGACACACAATACACGCTGTATCCAATGATGGATGCGGTTGCGGCCGGGATGACGACATCCGCTTCAAAGTCCGATTCGCTGTACAGAATCTCGGCTGCGAACAAGGCGCCCGCAAGCGGCGCCCGGAAGATCGCCCCGACTCCTGCTCCCATCCCGGCGGCCAGCATGATCCGTCGATCGCGTGGCGAGAGTTTGAGCATCGTCGCCAGCGCCGACCCGAAGCCGGCACCAATTTGAGCAATCGGCCCTTCACGCCCAGCTGAACCTCCCGTGCCGATCGTGATCGCCGACGCCAAGGTTTTGATGAACGGAATTCTCGCACGAATGAAGCCGCGTTTGTTGTGGAAGGCGTCAATCGCTGCGTCCGTGCCGTGCCCCTCGGCATCGGGAGCAAACGTGTACACCAGCCAACCGGAGAGCAACCCGCCTGCCGTCATGACGACAACGATCATCCACGGTGAGAACGCTTCTTCGTCTGAAATTCCATGCTCTCCAAAAACGCTGTGTTCCCCCAATGCTTCGCGCGGTGCGTAATTTGCGAAGTGGACGAGGGAGATCTCGCTCACGATCTGACCAGCAAGATGGAACAGAATCGCACCAATTCCTGCGACAATCCCGACCAGAATCGACAACACGATCCACTTACCGGACGCCTTGACGTCGATTGCATTCAGCAGTTGTTGAAGTTGGTTCACCCGGATTGGTTCCCAAGCAGGGATCGAGAGGGCTGTCCACCCTCCACGGCAAACCGCAGATTGTCGGGCACTCTCGCTCAGATGCAAGAGACAATGTCCATTTCCTCTGCAGGACGGATGATCCGCCGACAGGAACTCTGCTAGACTTTGTCGGAAAACTCATGGTAGCCATCACGCTCCGCGTGATGAGCGGATCGACGGACGACTCTCGTGCTTGGAATCCGCACCCTTCATCCGTTCGTCTCGCGGAGCGAGACGACTACATTGGAGTTTTCCGACAGAGCCTAACCTAAACTGGAATCCCAGCTCAGCTTGAGGGTTCTCAGGAATGCCAAACATGCAGAGAAACAACCGACCCTTCCCGGTTATCATTGGATTAGTGCTGCTTGGACAGCTCGCATGGTCGCTGTTGGCAACGGCCGCTGAACCAGATGCGGCAGATTCGGTGAAAACCGTCCGTGTCGCTGGGATTGTGCTGAAGTGGGTCCGGGGCGAAAAAGACTTCAACCTCGATCGGGCGGAGCCCCTGATTCGTGAAGCGGCCCAAGGCGGAGCCGAGATCGTTTGCACGACCGAGTGCTTTCTCGACGGCTATGCCATCGCAGATAAGTCCATCCCGCTCGACGAGTATCGAGCCCTCGGCGAACCCATTCCTGGCGGACCATACTACATGCACCTTGCTGAGCTGGCGAATGAACTCAACATTCGGATTGTCGCCGGTATGCTCGAAGCGGATGGCGAGCACCGCTACAACACGGCTGTCTTGATTGGTCCCGAGGGCCAACTCGTCGGCAAATATCGCAAGCACAAGCTCGAGCACGAACTGCTTCGCAATACCCCGGGGGATGACTCTCCGGTCTTTGCGACATCGCATGGCAACGTCGGCATCATGATCTGTGCAGACCGACGTGTGCCGGATCTGGTTCAGCGGCTCTGCACCAATGGAGCCGACATCCTCCTTTGCCCCTCCGGTGGCATGTTCGGTCCCCGACGCAACGATCCGATTGTGCAGTCGCGGTCGAAGGAGAACGGCAAGCACATCATCTTCGTTCATCCAGCCGAGTTCCTCGTGACAGGTCCCGACGGAGAAATTGTCGAACGCACGATCCTGGGCGATCGCCTCGAAGTGGAGCCGTCACAAGTCGATGGCGATCTCGACAGCCGCCGCGTGTTCTACTTCGACCTGCCGGTGCCGTGATTCGCGAGTTTAGCCACACAATTGAAATGTGTGGCTACTGGAATGTCACTGCGAAGAATTCGGGTCGGGTGGCAGGGTCAGACCAACGGGATGGCCCTGAGATTCCGCGTCCTCACACCGGGGCCACCCGCTACGCTCCTGACCCCGCCACCCGAATATCAAACTTTGATGCTCCACGACACTCGAATCTCCATCGGCGACATCATCAATCAGCGACGAAGTGCAAACGCAAATTGCGAAGCAAGCCCTGTGCCCGTCGATGAAAGTCACGACTTCCGAACGACAATGCCATCGGGCGAATGTCAACGTTGACCACGGAGCGGCGAGCGGTCGAGTTCTGCCAGGCAGGCAGGTCTTCGCCGGGATCAGCGAAGTCGAGCCGCACTCGCACCGGGCGGCGACGTTCCCCGCCACGCCACCAGCGCGAATACCACGGTCGCCCGATTTGCAGCACGATGTGATGGTCAGAGACTTCACGCACTTCGGCCCGCTGTTCCTCGATGAACCCGATCATCTTCAGCAACAACATCCCACCCTCCTTGCAGGTGACGAAATCGCTCTTCACGACTCGTCGCCGTGGTGCAGACATTGGCTCGTCCAGTCGATGCTCAGCATTGAGGACGGGTTCACAGTTGCGTCGGCTGGCCACACTTGCAGGCATGATGACGTTCCGCACGAAAAGTCACAGGATCGGTGAGAGTGTTCAAAAGATTTGATATGCGACCCGTGTGCCGTCCAGCGACCGTGGAAGGCTGCTGATGTCAACCCGCTGCATAACCCGTTGATTGACCAACACATCGCACTCACTCGAGACAAGACTCCATGAGGGAGAAGCATGTCTCGACGTTGCACAGAAACACCAGGCATGATGTCGGAAGACAACGTGACGAGGAGGCTCTTGCTGGATCAGGCGGTCATGCCTGCCTCGTACATGTCGACCTGCGTGGCCTGTCTTCACGTCTTGGACAGTGTCTCATTGACGCAGAGTTGTCGAACTGCAATCAGATACGTACTCTGTGCAGCCGAACGAACTTCTCGCTGTGACTCACTCGATGTTGAGTCGACAGGGATGTGATCGGGCTCCTATCCAAACTCTCAGATGCACTTTCCGAAGATTCTTCATGGCCAAGTATCTCACCGAATTCATCGGTACCTTTTTTCTGGTCCTGACCATTGGCTTGACGGTTGTCGGTGGTGTTCCCCTTGCACCACTGGCCATCGGTTTGACGCTGATGGCGATGGTCTATATGGGCGGACACATCTCCGGAGCTCACTACAACCCGGCTATCTCACTGGCATTCCTCATGCGCGGCAAGATGTCAGCGACAGACTTTGTTCCGTATCTGGTCGCACAAATCGCCGGTGCCATCGTGGCGGGGGTTGTTGTGAACTTTCTGTTGGGCAGCACCTTTGCACCAGCCCCCGGCGAAGGTGTGAACACAGCTCAGGCTTTGTTGACTGAGATTCTGTACACCTTCGCCCTGGCCCTTGTCGTGCTCAACGTGGCGACGACACGCGCCACGGAAGGGAATTCCTACTATGGGCTGGCGATCGGTGTCACAATCGTCGCCGCTGCCTTTACCGGCGGACCCATTTCCGGAGGTGCCTTCAACCCGGCGGTTGGCATTGGCCCGACAATCATTCACGCCACCATGGGCAGCGGCAGTTGGAGTCACCTGTGGCTTTACCTCGTTGGGCCACCTGTCGGCGGGACTCTGGCCGTACTCGTCTACAAGGTCCAACTGGGTGATAGCGAGAGTGACGAAGCGATTCCCGAGCCGCCTGCCTGATCTCAAGGCTTATTCCAGAGTCCAGACCAGCGGGAAGCGAAGAACTCAGTCAACGGGATGCGCAGGTCGTCGGCATGTTTGTCGATCGACTTCTGCGCCTGTTTGCGGATCGACTTCTCCTGTGACTGCAACAGCTCCTCGATGATGTCTTCAAGTCCTGCTCCAATCTCCCTCACGACGGGACCTTGGGCTTTGCCGAACTTGTTGACGTCGAGGTCCGGCAGACGCAGATCGATCGCATGCACGGTCGGTCGCAGCACGACGACGGGAATCGAGGACTCAGCATCTGTTTCCAGACTGATCTTCAATGAACAGTCGGCATGCACGTTCAACGTCGCATCGGCATCCGTGCTGCCGTTGAGGAGTTTGACACCCAGATTCCAATGCTCAAACCGAGCCTCGACGTTCGCACGCGTGCTGACGTACAAGTCCCACCGAAACTCGCCTGCAACGGGTGAACGCAAATTGTCGATCCGCAGATGCAGCGTTTCTTTCGGATTCAGCAACGTCACCAGATAGCGTCGCCAAAACCCATGCCTCACCGCCCGCTCACGCTTCGAGATGCGAGGCAGACCCCGCTTCGTCTCGAAATCCAACCCATTGACGACCTTCTTCCGTTTGCCCCAATGTTTGGTGTTCTCGAATTGCCTGGGAATTGCCTCACGGACGATCGTTTCGACGAGTTGCGAGAGTCGCTCGTCCGCTGTTGGCTGAGCCGTCGTCGTGACATCACTCTCTTGAGGAGGCAAGATCTCCGCTGGTCCGACGTCGTCAGCAAACGCGACGGACACCAGCAGTGTCAGACAGCCGGAGAGGACGAATGTGTGTCGCATGACTGACGGTCCGTCGAGCAGAAAGGCGGCATGATACTGTGTTACCTGTCTCAGACCAGATCAATCAGTCGTTCCCCCTTTCCCAAGCCGACGGCTCCGCCGTCGAACGACATCGTGAGACTTTCCCGTCATTCCCACGGAGGTGGGAATCCAGCGACCACCACTGAACGGTCCATGTTTGGCTCCAAGTCAACACAATCTGGATTCCCGCCTCCGCGGGAATGACGTGGCCGTGAGGGGGGGACGACGTGGACTTGATGCGGGGACGACGCGGTCTGTCTCGACGGATCAACACGAGAACGCGATCGAGTGTTCACCCAGCGTACTCTGCCGTGGAACGACACCAGAGATGTCGGCTTGGGAATCACAACGCCCCCCGTCAAAGGGTGGTGGGTCAGTTTGGTCATGATTTTTTGGGGTGGCACGCCCTGACGTCAGGAAGGGCGTGGCGAACCGTTCGTGAACCTTCAATCTTTGGTCCTGCGCTCGCCACGCCCATCCCGTTGGTCTGGGCGTGCCACCCACTTCGATCAAACTGACCCACGACCCATCAAAGTTGCTTTTCAATGTACTCCCACAAAGCATTTGCACTGTTGAACGTCTCCTCCTTCGACCCAAAGATGAACGTGACCGTTTCCCCAGCCTGCAGTCGGCTCGTCACCGGATCAATCACCTCGCGGCGCTCATCCAGCTCAGCGAAGTAACGCACACGAAACTCGTCCCATTTGTCGACGTCGTGAGCATACCATTTCCGGAGGACTGTCGATGGAGCCGCATCTTTCAACCACAGATCGATCTTCGCAGCCTCCTTCGTCACTCCACGTGGCCAAAGCCGTTCGACGAGCACACGATAACCGTCCCCATCGGTGGCTGGTTCGTACGCGCGTTTGAGTTGGACGGGCATGTCAGGGACTCGGCTTGTCGATGCGGTACAGATGCGTGCGGGTGCGAACGAACAGGGCACCATCGGCAACTGCGGGTGAGGCAAGACAACCGGCATCGAGCTTGTTTTGTGCCAGTACCTCCGCCTCACGTCCTGTTGCCAGCACGGTGGCGTCGCCCTCTTCGCTGAAGGCATAGATGCGGCCATCGGCGTACACGGGCGAGGATGAATAGTTGCCTCCCAGTCGATGTTTCCAGACCTCCTCGCTGGTCTCTGCCTCCAAGCACATGGCGACCCCCTGATCGTGAACCAGGTAGAGCAGTCCTTCAACGTACAACGGCGAGGGCTTCGACGGCATGCCCTTCGTCTTCTGCCAGCGGATGTGCGTGTCGGTCACGTCACCCTGTCCCGTGGGATCGACGGCCAGCAAGGCTGCGCTGCCGAAACCGGTCGTCAGGAACAACAGCCCATTCTCATACAGGGGTCGGCAGGCAATCGAGTGCTGCTCGAACCGAATCCGCCAGATCTCTTCACCCGTCGCAGGATCGTAGGCGAACGCCCCTTTGGCGGAGGGGCTGAACAACTGAGCCTGCCCGTTGATGTCGATGACGATCGGTGTGCCGTATGCCTTCTTCTGATCACCATTGGTCGTGCCGAAATTCGTCGGACGTGGCGTCCTCCAGACGGTGTCACCCGTCAGCGTGTCGAGGGCGATGACGTATTGGTAGTCAAAGCCGTCGTAATGACAGATCAACATGCCCTCATGCAGAATGGGCGACGACCCGGAGCCACGGTAGTGGTCACATTCGAGGTCGCGACGGGCCCAGAGGATTTCGAATGTCTGCCGATCGATACAGGCCATCCCCGCACTTCCCCAGCAAAGGTAGGCACGCTCGTCATCCAGCACAGGTGTCGGTGATGCGTGACTGTTGAACTCGTAATTCTCTTGGGGAATAGCGACATGAAACAGCAGCTCATCGTGGATGATCTCTCCTGTGGAGGTGCTCACCACAAGGTACGATAGTTCTGTGCCATCGCCACTCGCAGTCGTGAGCCAGATTTGATCGCCCCAGACAACGGGGGATGACCATGCACGTCCATGAATGGCGGTCTTCCAGACGATATTCTCGTCCTCACTCCAAGTCACTGGTAACCCCACATCGTCGGCATGCCCATTCGCGTGCGGACCACGAAACACGGGCCAGATGTCGCCAGCCTGCAGCGCGTGCGGCAAAAGTGCCATCAGAACCAAACCTAGGATACGCATGAATCTCTCCGAAGTGATCAGACCGAAAGCGTCATTGCATGATAGTCATTCGCACTTGGCACGGACCACCGGCAGAGTGTCACGGCTGTCGCGAGACGCAAGGAATCAGTGAACGCCCTCGTTGAGGGGCGGACAAAGATCGTCGTCGTCACGCTCGGGGCGCGGGATGAATAA
>JAJDEJ010000052.1 GCA_029259815.1 Planctomycetaceae bacterium
GTCTCGTCAGGTCTGTCTGGCGCCTGCTCGCCAGTGAGGCGAGACTGATCGTTGAGGTCTTCGTAGCCCGCGGCAACGGCGAAGATTCGCTGGGCAATCATCCGCTGTTGCTCATGCCCCACGGAGATCGGATCGCGCGGGGCCGGCAGACACGCACTGATGGCCTCGCTCAGCCCGAGGCGTCGATCGACCTCCCGCAGCAGCCGCAGCCCCGCAGCGGACGTCAGCCGCCCGCCCTCAAAATCCGCGACAAGTTCCCGTCGCGGCAGCCGTGAAAAAGTGATGGCCTGCGTGTGACACTCTGTCACGCGATCGGTCCTGGATTCGATCGAGAGCAACGGTTGTTGTCCCCTTCCTTGACCGAATCTCAGGCCATCGCAAAATACTCAACACCAAGCAGCGGATGAAATATCCGGGCTAAGTGTCTCAGTCTCGCGACTCCACGTCACCCATCAGCTCGTGATTGATCTTCCGCATTCCCTTCAGCCACCGTTCATGGTCGGACGCCCTGTTCTGGATGTACCGTCCCACTTCGGGATGTGGGAGGATCAGGAACCGTTTCTCTCGCAAGGCGGCGACCACATCTTCGGCCACCTTCTCGGTGCTGACCGCTTGCTCACGCAGCAGGTCTGACAGAGGGTCGTCCCCTTTGATCATGTCGGTGTCGACCCCCTGCGGACAGAGACAAGCGACTTGAATGCCCCGGTCTCCGTAGGTGATCGAGACCCACTCTGCAAACGCAACCGCAGCGTGCTTCGAGACTGCATATGAAGCGGACCCAATCGACGTCAGCAGTCCGGCAGCCGACGCGGTGTGCATCAGACATCCCTCGCCCCGCTTGAGCATCGATGGGAGGACGGCCCTGGTCGAGTAGAGGTGAGAAGTGAAATTCACATCCATCACCCGTTGCCATTGCTCGTAGGACGAGTGAATGCCTCCGGGTGCGACGATCCCTGCATTGGCACAGAACAGGTCGACACGACCGTGTTGGTCCAATGTTTGATTGACCAGTCGCTGGACATCCTCTTCCACAGCAACGTCACACGTGACCGCTTGAGCCTCCAAGGCCTCGGCCGAGGCGACGATGTCAGACTCTGCTAAATCCGACATCACAATCGCTCGCGGCTGCTCCTTCGCAAACCGCTTGCACAAGCCAAGCCCAATGCCCCGTGCGGCCCCCGTCACGATGATGATTTTGTCCTTGAGCTCCATGACGTGCCTCACTGTGCAACGGAGACATCTACCTCCGTTGCTAAACTCGCAAGAGTTCAGGATCCAGCGTGAATTGCCGAGGCTGAATTCTTGCGAATCCAGCGACAGTAATATCACTCATGCAGCGTCGATTGCGATCAGGGCGACGTGCTCGCGGTGGAAGGTCGAGTCGCCGAAGAGGAACTCGTTGGCCTTGTTCCGCTTGTAGAACATGTGCAGGTCATGCTCCCAGGTGAAGCCGATGCCGCCGTGGACCTGGACCGCGTTGCCGCCTACCTTCTGAGCCGAGTCTGCACAGAAGAGCTTGGCGATGGAGACGGCACGGTCCGCGTCGTCGGTGCTCTCCGACAAGGCCCACGCAGCGTACAGGGCGGCCGAGCGGCTGCTCTCGGTCGCGAGAAGCATGTCGGCACACTTGTGTTGGACCGCCTGAAAAGAGCCGATGATCTGATCGAACTGCTTCCGGGTGCGGGCATACTCGACGGTCGTTTCCAGCATCCACTGCATCGAGCCGACCAACTCCGCACAGACGGCGACGTTCCCCACCTGCTGACTTTCAGTGAGTGCCCGTTTCGCGTCGTCACCAATGGCGAGGACGGTGCCGGGCACGTTTTCGAATTTGACCTCGTACAACTTGCGAGTCGCATCGATGCCGGGTGTTGCCTTGATGCTGACGCCGTCAGCTGAGGTCTCGATCAACGCGAGAGTGAGCCCCTTATCGCCACGGGCGGCAACGATCATGATATCAGCGACCGCAGCATCGCCGACGAGTTGTTTGCTGCCGCTCAGGAGCACGCCGTCACCCGACTCGTTCGCTTTGATGGTGGAGTATTCTTCGGCGGCCCAGCCGGATTCTTCCTCGAAGCAGGCGACGGTCGCGATCTTCGAGCCTTCGCAAAGATCGGCCAGATATTTCTTGGCTGCTGCCTCGTGGCCGCTCTTGGAGATCAATGTGGCGGCCCATGTTGTCGAGAGAAAGGGGCCGGGCAGACAGGCACGTCCCAGCTCTTCAGCGACAACCGCGAGATCTACCAGTGCGAGGCCGAGACCCCCGAGGTCTTCTGAGAGGTGCAGGCCGATCCATCCCTGATCGGCGATGCCCTGCCACAGCTCAGGATCTTGAGCCGTGTCAGTCTCCATGATCTCACGGACCTTTTCGAGCGGGCACTGTCGCTGACAGAACTCGCGGACCGACTGCTGGAGCATCTTCTGGGGTTTGGAAAGATCGTAGTCCATGATGGATACCTTTGTTTCTTGTCGCTTGTATCAGGTGATGTCGTCTTCTGGCATTCATGTCATCACGCGGAGCGTGATGACCACTTTGGCCTCAGTAGCTCTTGGGCAGACCGAGCACGCGTTCTGCGAGGATGCAGCGTTGGATCTCGCTCGTTCCGCCTTCGATGGTGCTTCCTTTCGAACGGAGGTAGCGGTAGACCCATTCGCCTCCGTCAAAATCCTTCAGTTGACTCACGTCGCCCAGGATCTCCATTGAGGCTTGTGACAGCCGTTGGTACATCTCGCTCCAGTAGATCTTGAGCATCGACCCTTCGGGCCCTGGCGTCGAGTCCTTCTCCATGCGGCTGAGGGCCCGGGCGATGTTGAGGCGATACACTTCCAGGTCCGCGACCGCCTGACCGATCTTCTGGCGTTTGAGCGGGCATTCAGAGAGCAACTTTCCGTTCCGCTTGCGAGTGCGGGCATGCTCGATCAGTCCGTCAACAGCCTGATCGAAGAAAGTAAACATGCTCGAACCGAGGTTAGTCCGCTCGTTCATCAGGGCGGTGATGCAGATCTTCCAGCCTTGATTGAGCGGGCCCAGCTGATTGGCCACCGGCACACGCATGTCGGAAAAGAACAACTCGTTAAAGCCCGAGTCACCCGACATCTGACGCAGCGGCTTGCGAGTGATGCCCTGCGATTTCATGTCGACCAACAAGGCCGTGATGCCCTTGTGCTTCGGCACGTCGAAGTCCGTCCGCACAAGCAGAAAACACAGGTCCGAGCCTTGCGCGAAGCTCGTCCAGATCTTCTGGCCGTTGACGACCCATTCATCGCCATCGAGAACGGCTTTCGTTCCCAACGCGGCGACGTCACTCCCTGCATTTGGCTCGGAGAAGCCCTGACACCAGACGTCCTCGCCCGAAAGGATGCGCGGCAGGTACTTCGCTTTTTGCTCTTCCGTGCCGGCGACGATGATCGTCGGTCCGACGAGTCCCTCACCGATGACACCCAGATGTTCGGGGGCACCTGCGGCAATGGTCTCTTGCAGGAAGATCGATTGCTGGATGGGAGTGGCTCCGCGACCGCCAAACTCTGTCGGCCATGAAACGCCGGCCCACCCGCCGTCGAACAGTTTTTTTTGCCAGTCGCGAAGGTATTGCCAGTAACCGTCGGAGTCTTCTCCACCGCGCTGGCCGTCATATTCTTCGGGCACATTCTCCTTGAGCCAGGCTCTCAACTCATCGCGAAAGGATTGTTCGTCAGGGGTCAGATTCAGGTCCATAGGTCTACCTAGCAGTCAGAAAAATTGTTCAGTGTGATTTGGTTGATAACTCGAATGTCGAAGCACAAGGGCGGTGATGCTTCGATTCTCCTGAGCATGTTGTCTGGTTCTTTTCGGATTTCGGCCTTCGGACTTCGGACTTCGGACTTCCTTCGTCATTCTGGTTTCGAGTTCGTCATTTCCCCTCCAAGGCTTCCCACATCACCTCCGCGACATCCTTCACGGCCATCTCTCGGTCACCCTTCACGGCATTGATGCCGTCCTCCATCATGGTGGTGCAGAAGGGGCAGCCGACTGCGACAGTGTCAGCATCGGTCGCAAGTGCTTGTTTGGCACGCTCCTGATTCACACGCTGGTCGGCCGGTTCATCGACAAAACTCATGCCGCCCCCGCCGCCACAACAAAAGCTCTGCCGTCCGTGCTTCTCCATCTCAACGAGCGGTTGCTGAGAGACTTCCTTCAAGAGTTTGCGGGGCGCGTCTGTGATGCCGTTGTGCCTACCGAGATAGCACGGATCATGGAAGGCGATCTTCTCAGTCGCCTGGGCATCGAGTTTTAAATGTCCCTCGCCGATGAGCCTGGCGAGGTATGTCGTGTGATGCATGACCTCGAAGTTGCCGCCCAGTTTCGGGTACTCGTTGCGAAAGGTGTTGAAGCAGTGCGGACAGGACGTCAATACATTCTTGATGTTGTGGGTCTTGAGCGTCTCGATGTTTTGGGTGGCCAGCGTCTCGAACAGGAACTCATTGCCGATGCGACGCGCGGGGTCGCCCGTGCATGTCTCCTCGCGACCGAGGATCGCGAAATTGACGTTGGCCTTTTTGAGGAGATTGGCCAGTGCGCGGGTGGACTTCTGATTGCGGTCAACCAGTGCGCCACCACAGCCGACCCACAGCAGCACTTCGGGGGCTTCGACGTCTTCGATCAACGGGACGTCCATTCCTGCGGCCCAGTCAACGCGAGAGAGTTGTGTCCCTTTGAAGGGATGGCCGCGTTCTTCGAGCGAGCTAATCGCGTCCTGCATCTGTTGAGGGAACTCAGCTTGCTCCATCACCTGGAATCGACGCATGTCGACGATCTTCGGTAATTGCTCAATCGAGACAGGGCATATCTCCACGCAAGCCGCACACGTTGTGCACTCGAAAAGAGCATCAGAGGAAAGGTTGTCCGTCGCACCGATGATGGGGAAAGCCGGGTCATACTCATCGGGTTGTTGACCGTCGGCTTTGCCCGTCAGCGATGCAAGATCACTGCGATCGAGCAGTCCCTGCATGTCGAGGATGATGTCTCGCGGCGAGAGTTGCTTACCGACAGTGTTCGCTGGACAGACACTTGTGCATCGACCGCATTCCGTGCAAGCATCGAGATCCAGGAGATCCTTCCAAGTGAACTGCTCCAGACTGTTGATGCCAAATGACTGGGCGCTCTCGAAGTCAATCTGCTTAAGCGTCCCACCCCCGTGATCAAGATCGGCCGTATAGATATTGAGCGGTGCAGTCAGGACGTGCAGTAGTTTGGTGTACGGGGCCCATGCGATGAGTCCGAACACGATGACCAGGTGGAACCACCACGTGAACAGATGCAGAGTCTTAAGCGTGCCTACACCTGCAACGGCGAGTGACGCCTTCGAGACGATGATGCCCGCTGGCGACCAAATCCCCCAAGGATCGTTCGTCACTGCGATCCGCCAGCCTTCGAGCAGATACCCCGTGCCCATAATCACAAACAGCAGGACAAGCAGCCATGTCGACTCATCGGTGTACACAAGCTTCTTGGGCCGCAGCACCCAACGCCTGACCGCGAGCACGGCAACGCCGAGCATCGCCAATACGCCCAGCACATCGACAAACAATGACTGGAAGTACAGATAGAACCTCCCCTTCATGATTTCGATGCCGAAGTCGTGTTGAATGAGCACGACTGTCGTTGCGATCGTAAGGGTGATCATGCCCCAAAACAGCATGAAGTGAAATACGCCTGCAAAGCGATCCCGGAGGGTTGCCTGTTGGAGCAACACGTGATTGATGACCCGCATGATGCGCTCGGCTGGTCGATCGAACCGGGCTGCCGGTTGACCAGATCTCCACTTCTGCACCTGCTTGTACACACCGTACCCGGCGATGAGCATCGTCGGCACGAGCAATACGTACATCACCCACGAATGGCTGATATTCCACATCACTTCGCGTGTTGCGTCGGCAGCGTTGAGGGCAGCAAGCAAGGTCATGAGAGCAGTGCTTTCAGCCTCTCCGTCAGCGGGCCGACTACCGCTTTGTAGTCCTCAACGAGACCGAACTGACAGTGCTTGAAGATCGGGGCGTCTGAATCCGTATTGATGGCCGTGACCACCTTGGCATCCGCGATGCCCATGAGGTGCTGACTCGCCCCAGAGATGGCAATGGCAACGTACAACTCGGGGGCGACCTTTTTCCCAGTCTGACCGACCTGCCAGTGTGGAGGCACCCAGCCGGCATCACAGGCTGCACGGGACGCGGCCTGCTGTGCGTTCATGGTCTCAGCCAGTGACTTGAGTTCCTCGAACGGTTCGGACCCACCGAGTCCACGTCCGCCAGCGACGATGACCATTGCATCCTCCAGTCGCACAGTGCCGCTCGACTCTTCGTGTCGCTCGACAATTTTTGTGGCATCGACGTGTTTCGCAGCGTCACCGGACAACTCGACCGTTCGCTTCTCGATGGAGCCAGACGAATCTCGCGGCGCTGCGGGGGCGAAGGAACGGGCACGGACCCAGACGACTGCGGGCGTCGATCGCAATTCGACGACCGCCATCGCTTTACCGCCATAGACGGATCGCGTGATCCGCAGGTTGTCATTCTCCAGCGTGAGCGATTGAGCATCACCCGCTGACACTCCGCCCAGGCGACCGGCCAATCTTGGTGTCAGTTCCTGACTGTAGGTGTCTCCCGCCATGAGGACGATGTCAGGATTCAGATCGGAGCAGACGGTCTGCAGGACGCCGAGCACCAGTTCGGGTTGATACTCGTTGAGGCCAACTGCCTCGGCGACGATGACCGCATCGGCTTGATTGGCAAGTGACGCTGTCGTGTCGTCTTCAGCCGTTCCTGTGACGATGACTGTGAGCTGTCCCTTAAGCCCGCGGGCGGAGGCGAGGAGGCCAGCCGTCGATTTATCAAACTGTGCCCCGGGCATCAGGCAGACAACAATGTTTTTCACGAATTGACTCCGGTGTCCGTCTAACGATTGGTTTGGAGGGGGACGAATTCAGGGTGATGCGTCCATGACGACAGCATCTGAATTGGCTGGAGTGGATCAGACGAGTCAAGCACTTTGGACGATACCTGCCAACCGCTTCGCGAATTCGTCAATCTTGTCGTCGAGCGAGTCGCCTTCGATGAATTCGCAGTCTGTCTTCTTTTCGGGGATGAACAAATCGATAACGTCGAGGGCATCGCCGGTCGTCTTCAAATCTTCGTCGGTTAGATCGATATCGGACAGCTTCCAGTTGGTCACCGGTTTGCGAGCGGACATCATGATGTCGCGGGTCTTGGGAATGCGGGGGACGTTCTCTTCGTGATTGGAGATGGTGACGACCAATGGCAATTTAACCTCGACCTTTTCCCAACCCAACTCGGTCTGTCGCCGCAGGGTCACACCATCGCCGGAGGCTTCGATGTGATCAACAAACGTCACACAGGGGAGCCCGAGTCGTTCAGCGAGCAGACCGCCCGTCTGTCCGGCTCCCCAGTCACCCGCTTCGCGTCCGACCATGATGATGTCGAACTCGCCCAACTTCTTGATCGCCGCAGCAAGCACGAGAGCTGTCGTCGCCGAGTTGCGGTACGCCGTTGAATCGTCCTCGACGAGGCAAGCTTCGTCGGCCTTGAGAGCGAGCGCTTTTCGCAGAGAGTCTTCTGCACTCGCAGGTCCGAACGCCAGTGCTGCGATTTCGCCTTCCGACCGTTCGCGGAGTTGCAGAGCCGATTCGAGTGCGTTCTCGCAGAAGATGTTTGTCACCAGATTGGCTGAGCCTTGGACAGCCTGGCGAGAGTCACGGTTGATTGTGAAGTCGCGTGGTGGAATTTCCGGATCCAGAATCTGTTTCAAACAAACCAAAGTCTTCACGCGAGGTCATCCGTCTATGAATGTGTGTTTGTGGGGAGGGAAGTCACTGTCACGATTGGTCGCGAAGCTCAGCGATTAATCCTTCAGTAACGCCTGATGCAGAAATCTCGAAACCTGGTCGGCAATCGCATTTGTTGGCAGTTCACGATCTGGTTTGTACCACCGTGGAATTGCAAGGATGGTCGTGAACATATTGAGCGCTGCGATCTCAGGGTCCAAGTCGTTGAGACGACCAATGGATTTCAGTTCATGGAGTGTTTTGCGGGCCAAAGCAAGGAATCGCCGTTTCCGCTCGATGATTTCCGTCCGCTGTTCAGGTGAGAGTGCGTTCACTTCTTCCGACAAGATCGCCATCGAACCGCCATCATCCACCACTGTCATGATGTGATCGTGAATGATCATTTGGAGACGTTCTTCCGGATTGTCGATTTCGCTGCATTTCCGGGCGTTTTCCTCGACCAGGGACATTGCGTAATCGATGATGCGGTACAGCAAATCCTGTTTACCAGAGGTGTAGTAATACAAGCCAGCCTTCGTGAGGTTGCAGGCAGCAGCGATGTCATTCATGCTCGCCGCGTCGTAGCCCTTCTCGCAGATGACTCGAGCTGCGGTCAGGCAAATCTCAGCAGTGCGATCTTCTGAAGGAGTGCTGGCAGAACTCTTACGTGTCGGGTTTGTGATCTGCGCTGGCACGGATTAGCTCCTGTAAGGATTTAACTTTAACAGCGTGACGTAGGTTGGACAGTTCGCTGCGGAATGACAAATATTAGCGCACTTACGATTGCACTCTACCGACCGTACGGTAGACTGTCAATCATTGACTTCGGTAATCGATCAATTCTCCTCGTCATGTGATGCGGACTACCAATCAATTGTGGGTTCTGTGTCTCTGTTGCATTGAACTCGCTCTCTTCCCAAAGGCCAGTCAATGAGTCAGTTGGTCGTTGTCCGTCACGGACAAGCTTCATTCCTGGCAGAAAACTATGACGTTCTCAGCCGGCGCGGGGAGGAGCAAGCAAAGTGTCTTGGCCGACACTGGTGTGCGACGCGCTTTCAAGTTGACGAAGTTTACACTGGACCACGTTTGCGACAAAGCCGAACAGCTGAACTTATTGGCAAGTGCTACCAACTTGAGGACTTGGCATGGCCCAAGCCAGTTGAGTTGGCTGCTTGGGATGAGCATCAGATCGATCGTGTCATGATCAATCATGGACCTGCATTGGTAGACATGTATCCGGAGATCGGACCTCTGTTGAACTCAGCACGATCGGAGGGCACGCATGCAGAGCGTGCCCGACGATTTCAACGTGTGTTCGAGGCAGTCGCGAATCGCTGGGTGGCCGGTGACCCACTTCCCGGCGAAACCGAGACATGGACAGAGTTCCGAGATCGCGTTGCTGATTCCTTGTCCCACATCGTCCAGAAGGCGGGCCGTGGACGATCGATTGCAATCTTCACATCCGTCGGTCCTGTGACCGTTGCACTGCAACGGGCCATGGGCTGTGATGACATGACGGCCCTCACAACCGGCTGGCGAGTCTGGAATTGCTCGCTGACCGAGTTTGCCTTTTCGGGTGACCGCTTTACACTCGACCGCTTCAATGCACTTCCTCATCTGCCCGACCCAGGTGCATGGACCTATCGTTGACACTCCTCTCTCAGGCAAGCAGGTGACTCATGGACTTCTCCATTCCCGAATCGACACGCGATCTGCTCGGCCGCATCCGAGAGTTCGTCAAGGCGGAGGTCTTCCCGATTGAGGTGATGGCACGTGACACGCCGTTCCGTGAGTTGCTGCCAGTGTTTGAGGAGAAGCGACAGAAGGTTCGGAATATGGGTCTGTGGACTCCGCAAATCCCCAAAGAGTATGGAGGCGTTGGTCTCACATTCCTCGACCATGGGATGGTCAGCGAAGAGTTGGCACGCAGTCCGTATGGTCACTTCTGCTTCAACTGCCAAGCTCCCGACGCGGGAAACATGGAAATCCTGATCGAGTACGGCAGCGACGAACAGAAGGAGAAATGGCTGAAGCCGTTGCTGGCGGGCAAAATCCGCAGCTGTTTCTCCATGACCGAGCCGGATTGCCCCGGCTCGAACCCTGTGTGGATGAACACGACCGCCGTCCGTGAGGGGGACGAGTATGTCATCAACGGACATAAGTGGTTCACGTCGTCCGCTGACGGGGCCGCGTTTGCAGTCGTCATGGCGACAACGAATCCCGATGCTCCGCCACATGGCCGGGCCAGTCAAATTCTCGTGCCGACCGACACGCCTGGCTTCGAACTCGTCCGCAATATCTCCTGCATGGGCCACGAAGGGAGCGACTGGGACACTCATTGTGAGGTGAAGTACGAGAACTGTCGCGTGCCGGTCGAGAATCGACTGGGCGAGGAAGGGGCAGGGTTCGCGATTGCCCAGTCGCGTCTGGGGCCGGGGCGGATTCATCACTGCATGCGCTGGATCGGCATCGCTGAGCGTTCACTCGACCTGATGTGTCAGCGTGCTGCTTCGCGCGAGCTCGCACCGGGTGTCCCACTGGCGACGAAGCAAACGATTCAAAACTGGATCGCCGAGAGTCGGGCAGCCATCAACGCTGCTCGACTGATGGTCTTGCATGCCGGTTGGAAGATCGATCAGGTTGGCAGCCGCGAAGCTCGGGTTGAGATCTCAGCCATCAAGTTCTCTGTCGCGGACGTCATGTTGACAGTGATCGACAAAGCCGTGCAGGCACATGGAGCGATGGGGATCAGCGACGACACGATCCTCGCATTCTTCTACCGCAACGAACGCGCCTCCCGCATCTACGACGGCCCAGACGAAGTTCACAAAGGCGTCATCGCCAGACAGATGCTCAAACAGTATGGGGTCGACACGAGGAAGTAATGACATGACGTCGCGTGGCGGGGTCAGGAGCGCAGCGGATGGCCCCGGGCTGAGGGCGCGGAATGTCAGGGCCATCCCGTTGGTCTGACCCTGCCACCCAACCTGAATTATCCGCCGTGACGCTCCACCAGGAAGCAATACCATGACGATCTCCATCGATCAGCCCAAGGCGATCCGTAAGGGCGAAGAGTTCGACACGGTCGCTTTGGAGAGGCATCTTTTCGCAGAGCTGGCAGAAGCGAGCGGTCCACTGACGGTCGAGCAGTTCCCCAGTGGGTTCTCCAATCTGACGTACCTCATCCGCTTGGGCGATCAGGAACTGGTTCTGCGACGACCGCCCTTCGGTAATCAGGTGAAGTCAGCTCATGATATGAGCCGAGAGTACAAGGTGCTCTCGCGACTGTGTGAGGTCTACTCACCCGCTCCGCGACCACTGTTGTTCTGTCAGGATCATGATGTCATCGGCGATGACTTCTATGTGATGGAACGTCGGCAGGGCGTCATTCTGCGGCAGTCGAACGCACCGGAAGAGTTGACGACCGATCCCAATCTCGCACGTAGCCTGTGTGAATCATTCATCGATAACCTCGCCGACCTGCACCTGCTCGACTACAAAGCGGCCGGTCTTGGCGATCTCGGCAAACCGAATGGGTACGTCGAACGTCAGGTCACCGGATGGGCACGTCGCTACGAGAAGGCGAAAACGGACGAATACGCCGACGTCGAACGCCTCAGCGCCTGGCTCATCGAACACATGCCGAGCGACGGTGGGGCGGTCCTCATCCATAACGACTACAAGTACGATAACCTCGTGCTCGATCCCCATGATCTCACCCGCATCGAAGCGGTGCTCGATTGGGAGATGGCGACGATCGGCGATCCGCTGTCTGACCTTGGCACATCACTCGCCTACTGGACGGAAGCGACAGACCCGTCGCTCAGCGAGATGATCAACTTTGGCCCGACCACGATTCCCGGCAGTCTCACACGCCGCGAACTGGCCGACCGCTATGCACGCCGGACGGGGTTCGACGTCTCGAACATTCAGTACTTCTACAGCTTTGGTCAGTTCAAATTGGCCGTTATCCTGCAACAGATTTACGCTCGCTATCACCGCGGACACACCCAGGACGAACGCTTCGCCCATCTGAATGACACAGTCGCCGCCCTCGGGACAAGAGGTATGGACGCGGTAAGCTCGGGCAAGTTTTGACTTGGAACACAACCTGAGTGGGTAGCACGCCCTGACGTCAGGAAGGGCGTGGTGCACGGCTCATCCATCTTCATCGACTGACACATCGCACGCCACGCCCTTCCCGTTGGTCAGAGCGTGCCACCCATCCCATCGAGAATCACTCACTCCCAATCGTTGGCATCATCTTCAGGAAGACTCTCATGAGCGAACGTACACTCAGCGGCAAAACCCTGTTCATCACCGGTGCCAGTCGCGGGATCGGCAAAGCGATCGCCTTACGGGCAGCTCGGGATGGAGCCAACGTGGCCATCGTCGCCAAGACCGCTGAGCCTCACCCGAAGTTACCCGGAACGATCTATTCAGCTGTCGAGGAGGTCGAAGTGGCGGGCGGCAAGGGGCTTGCGATCCAGACGGACATCCGTCACGAGGAACAGGTTGAGGCGGCGGTTAAAAAAACAGTCGACACGTTCGGCGGCATCGACATCCTGGTGAACAACGCGAGTGCCATCTTTCTGGCCGGCACGCTGGAAACTCCGATGAAGCGATACGACCTCATGCACTCGGTGAACGTTCGTGGCACGTACCTCTGCTCACAAAAATGCATCCCACACCTGCTGAAGGCCGACAACCCGCACGTGCTTAACCTGTCGCCGCCACTCAATATGGAGGCCAAGTGGTTTGCTGGGCACGTGGCTTACACCATGGCCAAGTTTGGCATGAGTGAGTGCGTGCTGGGGATGGCTGCTGAGTTCAAGGATCGGGGCGTCGCATTCAACGCCTTGTGGCCCCGAACGACCATCGCAACCGCTGCCGTGCAAAACCTCTTGGGGGGCGATCAGATGATCAGCCGCTCACGGAAACCTGAGATCATGGCGGATGCGGCCCACGCCATCTTCACTCGTGACAGCAAGGTGTGCACGGGCAACTTCTTCGTCGATGAAGACCTCCTCAAAGAGGAAGGTGTGACCGACTTCAACCAGTATGCCATCACCCCCGGAGGAGAACTCATGCCGGACTTCTTTGTGTAATGCTTGAATCCCCCAAGCCGACGGCTCTGCCGTCGAACGACCATGCTCGGACATGTGTGACGAGAGCACTGTTTCTCATGCCGTCATTCCCACTTCTCATGCCGTCATTCCCGCGCAGGCGGGAATCCAGCGACCACAGTTGCCATCCCAGAGAGAGTGCCAGTGCTCACCCTTCTAGGCTCTGTCCCAAAACTATGGGGTGGCCGGGTCTGGACCGAAGGGAAGGCCCGGACTTCGAGCGTGCAGGGCCATCCGCTTCGCTACTGACCCTGCCACCCACCTCTGCCTGGAGTTTCGGGACAGAGCCTAGTTTCTCGCCTGCGGGGGAAAGACGAGAAATTTCGGCGTTTTCAACGAGCACGACCGCAGACCGGTTGACTTGAGAGGCGACAGAATGATTCAATCGCGAACCGTGAGCACGACCTTGCCCATCGCCTGTCGGTTGACGAACACGTTGAGAGCAGCGACGTATTGCTCCAGCGGAAACGTTTGTGAGACGTACGGCTTGAGGTCGCCCTTCTCGAAGAGTTTGAACAACTCCTGAGTATTCTCCCGAGAGACCTGTGGCTCACGCTGACGGAAGGCGCCCCAGAAGACGCCGACGAGGGCACAACCCTTCAAGAGGGCGAGATTCGTGGGATACTTGGGAATCGTCCCGCTGGTGAAACCGACGACAAGGATCCGGCCCTTCCAGTTGATGCAGCGGGTCGCCTGTTCGAACAGGTCGCCACCAACGGGGTCATCAATGACATCTGCCCCTTTTCCGTCGGTCAGTTCTTTCACCTTGTCCTTGAGGTTGCCGTCGCCGTAGTTCACGAGTTCGTCAGCCCCGTGCTGCTTGGCGATCTCCAACTTGGAGTCGGTGCTGGCGGCAGCGATGACGCGGGCTCCGTACGCCTTGCCGAGCTCGACGGCTGCCAGTCCCACGCCGCCGCTGGCCCCAAGAACGAGCAACGTCTCGCCCGACTGCAACTGAGCCCGCTGCTTGAGAGCGTGGATCGAGGTGCCGTACGTCATGCCGAATCCTGCAGCCGTGGTGAAGTCCATACGATCCGGAATCGGGTCGACCTCACTCGCTTTGCAGACGACACGCTCTCCCATGCCTCCGATGCCGGGCAGGGCCATCACCCGCTGGCCAACATTGAGGTCCGTCACTCCTTCGCCCACTTCGGAGATCACCCCCGCGACCTCAGCCCCCGGCGTAAAGGGAAACGGCGGCTGGAACTGATACTTTCCGGCGATCTGTAGTGTGTCAGGGAAGTTCAAGCCCGCTGCATGAACGTCAATCAGTACCTGGCCCTGGGCGACATCAGGGTCCGGGATTTGCTCCAGTGTGAGATTCTCAGGAGGACCGTACGATTGGCAGACGACAGCTTTCATTGCGTTTTCACACTCTTCGACAAGGCGGTCATGAGACTGATGTTGGGAAGCAGTATATCGCTTCATCTCGGCGAAGCGATGATGCACGGCGTGAACCGATCGAGGTGTCCAGTGTCTGGTTGCGGGGGCGAGAAAAAATCTGCCGGTTGGGTTTGAGGATGGGTTCGGTCCATCTCATGTCGTGTTAGCAAACCTTTCCGGCTCATGCTGATTGACTCAACTTGATCTGGCGATCACGACGATTCGGGGGAATGGTTGATTCTAAAATCTGAGCCTTCGTAGAATTGAGCGACGTCGACCAGATCGCCTGATCGGCACAGTAGGAATTGTTTGCCACCCTTGGGACCCAGTTTCATTCACTCGTGGCCATGCTCCATGTCAGTCAAAGTGTTCCATGTTCACTCAGTTCGTCGAGTTGAATCCTCACAACAGTGGCGGATGACCGATGGCTGCGGCTGTTTCGTTCCGGCGTGAGGCCGGATCTTCTCTCAGGCAAGTCCTCTTCCACTCTCATTGAGCGACATCAGGCCAAACAGACCGCTGGCTGTCCTCACCCTCTCCCGCGTCCACGAACTGCGACGACGCATCAAGGAACTCCATCATGGCGACGGACTTTGAACGCAAAGAGCAGCTGTCCGAACTCACTGATCTGATCGTCGACAGCTATCAGGACATCGGAATCATCAATCACTTGGGGCATTGCCCGCTCCCCAGTTCTCTGGAGATCGTTGAGATCATTCAAGACCTGGCTGAGATTCTGTATCCGGGTTATCGTCGGCGACAGAATCTGCATATGGGGAACGTCACTTATTATGTCGGCGACCTCGTCGACGGCCTGCACGATCGTCTCACTCAACAGATTGCCCGTGCACTTCGCTACGACTACGACCGCGTGCACGGTTCGGACTGTGATAAGAAGCGGGCAATCGACTTTGAGGCACAGGGACAGGCAACGGCGATCGACTTTCTGGAATCTCTGCCCGACATCCGCCGCATGCTCGCACTCGATGTGCAAGCCGCTTACGAGGGTGACCCCGCAGCAAGCGGAATCGACGAGATCATCTTTTGCTATCCGGGGCTCGAAGCGATCACGGTCCATCGCATCGCCCACGAACTCCATCGTCGAGAGGTGCCGCTGATCCCACGCATCATGGCTGAGTGGGTCCACAGTCGGACAGGGATCGACATCCATCCGGGCGCTCAGATCGGCCCGTCATTCTTCATCGATCACGGAACGGGTGTGGTGATCGGCGAGACGTGCGAGATTGCCGCTCACGTGAAGGTCTACCAAAGCGTAACCCTGGGAGCTCTCAGCTTTCCTAGGGACGAACAGGGCAACATCGTCCGGGACACGAAGCGGCATCCGACAATTGAAGAGGGAGTGGTGATCTACTCAAACGCCACGGTTCTCGGCGGAGACACGATCATCGGAGCCAACTCAGTGATCGGTGCGGGCGTCTCGCTCACACGAAGCGTCGAGCCGAATACGGTCGTCACGGTCGAGAAGCCGTCTTTGCGATTCCGTGAGGCTTCGTAGAGCAAGCTGCCAGCTTGCGGGACTCTCCATCGGCGCAAAGATGCGGGGCAGCGGAAGGCTACCTCCGAACGCACCTGGGGACGCAGTGCTTAGGGCTGCTCGGTTTCCCGCCTGACCCGGTTCACATGGCCCCACCGCGCCGGAGGCAGCCTTCTGGTGCCCTGCGGTCTCTTTCGACCAACTTGAGATGTGGCAGGCTATCGCATCGCACGAGTGGATGCAAACCTCGCTGGCTCGCTGATATGATGGCTTCTTGAAGCCCATTCCTTCAGCGATCGCTAAACTGCTGTGACTGACAACTCTGGACACTACACCGTTCTCGCCCGCCGATTTCGTCCGCAGACCTTTGACGAGGTCGTCGGACAGGAGCGGATCGGGCAGGCACTCCGGAACGCCATTGCCTCCGACCGCGTGGCTCATGCCTACCTGTTTACCGGGGCGAGAGGTGTCGGCAAGACGTCGACCGCCCGGATCTTCGCAAAAGCACTGAACTGCCCGCAAGTTCATGATGCGGTTCCGTGCAACGAGTGCGAGGTCTGCGAGTCGATCGCCGCAGGGAGTGACGTTGACGTGCTTGAGATCGACGGAGCCTCGAATCGCGGCATCGATGACATCCGGTCGCTCAGGGCGAATGTGAACGTCAAGTCGATGCGGTCGCCTTACAAGGTGTACATCATTGATGAGGTTCACATGTTGACCAAGGAGGCGTTCAACGCCTTGCTGAAGACGCTTGAGGAGCCGCCGCCTCGGGTCAAGTTCATCTTCTGCACAACGGAACCCAACAAGGTTCCTGACACCATTCTCTCCCGCTGTCAACGGTTCGACTTTGGCACGATTGCGTCGGATTCGATCAAGGGGCGACTCGCGAGTATTGCGACGTCTGAGGGAGTCGAAGTCGCTGACGATGCGCTCGATTTGATCGCCAGACGGGCGGCCGGGTCGATGCGGGATAGCCAGTCGCTCTTCGATCAACTGCTGGCGTTCGGTGGCGAGAAAATCACAGCGACGGATGTGCACCAATTGCTCGGCACAGCGAGCGACGATCGCTTGGTCGCACTCATTGACGCGATCATCGAGCGACGGCGGGACATCGCGATGGAGCAACTCGATTCTTCATTGCGCGAAGGGGTGCAGATCAGCAGCTTCAGCGACCAGTTGCTGCATTACCTCCGTGATCTGTTGGTCGTCGCTGTCGGTGCTGATGATGTGACATTGCAGAGCGTGGGCGAGGCGCAACGGAGCGGATTGAGTGAGCAAGCCAAAGTTTGGGGACTACATACCATCACAGCTGCCATGCAAATCTTGTCCGAAACGAAATCCCGCATGCAGCGGGTGAACTATGACCGGGCACTGATGGAACTGGCCGTCATCCGCCTCTCACTCCTTGAGGATCTGGACAACATTGGAGCGACGATTGAATTGGTCCGTACTGGCGGCGGGTCTGACTCGAGACGTGTCGTGGCACCCGCCCGCATTCCGCAATCGCCTTCTTCACCCGTGCGTGCAAATCCTCCGCCTGCTGAAACGCCGCAAAACGATGCAATAACTGGGTCAAACGCCGATCCGGAACCTGAGTCAACACACAGCACACAGCCCCCCTCAGCCTCGCATTCCACCCACGATGTCGGCGTTATCGAGGAGTCAACACACACACCTTCGGTCGAGTTTGCCGAAGGATCATTGGATGATTTTTGGGCGGAAGTCACTTCAAGCTTGGAGGATAAGTTCGCTGGCCACCTCAAGGTGGCCAGTGGAATAGCAATTTCTGGGCCAAACGGTCTGGAAATATCGATCCCACAAGGCTACTTTCTGAGTAGACAATACTGCGATCGGCCAGAATCCATCAGTCAGTTGGAGTCGATCGCTCACGAATTGACAGGTCAGAAGATTTCGATCACGTTTCGGACGGTCGAAAGTGAGTCGGCAACGGGTGCCAGTTCTTCACAACCGAAGGCAGCACCTCGACCACGGAAGCGAACACCGAAACTCGACAAGGACGAATTCGTCGAACAGGCAGTCTCCATTTTCGGAGCAACAGTGGTCGACGTCCGAGAGATTCACGAAGAGACGAATGAGGAATAGACAATGTTCAAAGGACTTGGCAACATCGCTGGCATGATGAAGTCTGCTCAGCAGCTTCAGGAACGCATGGGAGCGATGAACGACTCACTCGCTGACGTGCGGGTCGAAGGCACCGCTGGCGGCGGGATGGTGACAATCGAAGCGACGGCCCAGCAAAAGATCATTGGTTGCCAAATCGAAGAGGCCATCTTCGCAGCGGGCGACCGAGAGATGATTGAAGAACTCGTCGTCTCAGCGGTCAATCAGGCGCTGGAGAAGGCGAAGCAGGCGCAAGCTGAGGAAATGAGCCGGATGGCTGGCGACCTCAACATTCCCGGTCTGGGTGAAGCCATGCAGAAGTTCGGGATGGGCGGCATGCCGGGCGAGGACGATCTGGATCCGACGGACGAACCATGAGGTGGGCCATGCACGCAGACGCTCGCAGCCTTCGAGTTGTCATTCCCTCTTTCGCCTTTTGCACGGAGCAAAGTTGACATGCCCCCCCGACGCATTGAGGACGGACAACATCCGTTCGGACCGGCGGTGGCACGTCTGATCAGCCAATTCGCCAATCTTCCGGGCATCGGTCGAAAAACGGCCGAACGCTTGTCTCATCACATCCTGACATGCCGCGAGGAGGAAGCGTTGGCGTTGGCCGATGCCATTCGTGAGGTGAAGTCAACCATCCACCAATGCAAGACGTGTTTCAACCTCACCGATCAGGAGGAGTGCGAGATTTGCCGCGACCCGCGACGTGATCACTCGTCCGTATGTATCGTTGAGACTCCCAAGGATGTCTCGGTTCTCGAGCAGGCCTCCGCGTTTGGGGGGACCTATCACGTACTGGGGGGCCGCATTTCTCCTCTGGACGGCATCGGCCCTGAGAAGCTAACCATTGACGCCCTTGTCCGTCGGGTCAAACGCGACGGTGTCAAAGAGATCATCATGGCGACGAATCCCACGCTCGAAGGTGATGGCACTGCACTGTTTATCTCTAATGTTCTGTCCGATTGCGATGTCAACATCACCCGGCTCGCTCGCGGCATCGCCACGGGGAGTGTGTTAGAGTTTGCCAACAAGGAAATGCTGGCGGACGCCCTCCGCGGACGTCAGCAGTTTTGAACGAGAAGCTTGTCAGTTCTCGATCCTCAAGACCGACGCACATCCACCAGACTGACAACTTTTTGCGAATGTCGAATTAACCATGCACATGAATATCTCGCAGCAGATGAAGATGAGCCAGCAAATGAAGCTGGCGCCGCGGATGATTCAGTCCATGGAAATCCTGCAGATGCCGTATCTGGATCTACAGGATCGCATCGATCAGGAGTTGTCCGAAAACGAATTTCTGGAGAATGGTGCCACCGACGCAGACTCCTCAGCCACGGAGACCGACGAGGGCGGTGAACGGGACGACTCGCCCAAGATGGAAGTCGAACGCCGTGAACTCGATGCGGGCGGTGACGATAACGGGGCTTCGGACTTTGAGCGGCTGGTCGAGATCTCACAAGAATGGCCCGACGATAACTATATTTCCGGGTCCAAGTCGTCCTCCAACCAGATGAGCGACGATGCAGACCGCGCTCATGACGTGATGGCGAATGCTGAGAGTCGTCCGCAGACGCTTCAAGACTACCTGCTGGAACAGTTTCACTACTTTGACTGCAAGCCGAAGATTCGGGACTTTGGTGAGTACTTGATCTACAGCCTCGATCACAACGGCAGGATGCAGAGTTCGCTGCCGGAGATTGTGCAGGTGTTTGACGGTCATATCTCGATGGAAGACGCTGAAGCGACCGTCCAGATGGTCCAGCAACTCGACCCACCGGGAGTGGGCGCCCGCGACTTAAAGGAGTGCCTGCTTCTCCAGATTCGACCGGTGATGCCCTATCGGGACGTGTTACTCACACTCGTGTCGTCGCACTTGGAGGACCTCGCACAGAATCGTTTGCCCGTCATTCAACGCAAGACCGGGTACAGCATTGAGGTCATCAAGGACGCACTGGAAGAGCTGAAAACCCTCGACCCGTTTCCCGGAAGCCGCTTTGAAAGTGAACCGGTTCAACGAATCACCCCTGACGTTCGAGTCGAGCGGAATGCAGACGGTGAATGGGTTGTGGAGCTCGAAGATGAGTACGTCCCCCGCCTACGGATCAGCCACTCCTATCTCAAAATGTTGCAGCAGAATCCGGATGCGAAAACCAAGGAGTACATCAAACGCAAGGTGGAGTCCGCCAAGTGGTTGATGGATGCAATCGAGCAACGCTACAGCACTCTGCGTCGCGTGGCTCAATCGATTGTCGACTACCAAACTGACTTTCTGGAGAACGGTCCAGAGCACATTATCCCTTTGAAGATGCAGCAAATCGCAGACGTCGTCGGCGTACACGTCACAACAGTTTCTCGTGCTGTCGACGACAAGTACATCTCGACCCCACGCGGAGTGTTCGCCCTCAAGCGGTTCTTCGGCGGCGGCACCATGACATCCGACGGAGAAGAAGTCGCCTGGGAGAACATCCGACTCAAGCTCAAAGAGATCGTCGATGGTGAGGACAAGGACAGCCCCCTCAGCGATGATGCTCTTGTCGCAGAGCTGGCCAAGCACGGATTCCAACTTGCTCGCCGGACGGTGACCAAGTACCGCAAGGCCATGGGCATCCCTTCTTCGCGACAACGCCGAGAATACTGACGGCGGTTGCTCAGCATCTCCCAGCGAGCACTCGAAGGGAGTGGTCAAGTGAGATCGCTCCTGCGTGAGTGAGTGCGTGTTGACTTCGAGACTGATGACACGCTGCTTTGCACTCTTCGTGACTCCCACCGCTGCCGTGGTTAACGCGGTTCTTGACCTGAGACAACCGCATTGTGCAAGTACCGCCGAGTTGCTCGGCGAGCTCTGGCAAATCCATCAAGTGCGGCGAGGTCTCAACGGTCCCTCGTACGGACATGGATTTCGGGCAGTGGTTGGCAAGTTGCTTCGCGGGGAACTTGCCAACAAATCCCGAGTGCCATTGAAGATTCCCGACTCTGGTCCTGAAAAGCGACGTATGCTGCAATAGAGACGCAAAGTGTGTCACTGGAAGTGTTTACGAAACGCATCATCTGTTGTTCTTTTGCATCAGGCCGTCCAACAACATGTTGACTTCTCGAAATATCATTGGAACCAAACGAAGGCGAATCGCGGTTTTGTCGTTGGTCGCGATGGTTTCGTGTTTGATGTTCAGCGAGGCAGAAGGCGGCATCGTCACGGCTGTGACGGGGAACGCGAACAATGGGGGAGAGCCGAATTCGATCTTCACAATCGATACGAACACAGGTGTCGTGTCGAAGATCGGTTCAGCGTCGATCACACCGAACGCGTTCGCCTATGCACCGGCGAATGACATCTTTTACTACGGCGATCACAACAGTGATGACTTTTACTACTTCGATCCCTCAACCGGGACAGATACTAAGATTGCCGAGGCTGTAATAGACTTTGGTGCCCCCGCAGGCAGTCGCTTCTCCGGACCTGGTGACTTCTATCAAAACCGGTACTACTTTGTGCCAGAACAGTCCAGCGGACAACCATACAATGGCAGCGACGTGCTGTACTACGTTGACCTCGCAGCCAATGGGAAGTCCTGGACCGGGGCCGGTCAGATCACCATCGGCATGCCCACAGGCAAGACAGGCTTCGGTGACTTTGGAGACATCGCGATCAATCCTAACACAGGGATTCTCTACGGTCAGACGATCGCACGAAACTCCGATCAAATAGGCGGCTTGTACTCGATTGATCTCAACGTAGCGAATCCCACATTGACAATGATCAACACCTCTTCCGCTGCCAGTACAAATGCCTTTCAACTTGCGTTCAATCAATACGGGGAACTGTTCGGTAATCGATATGATGGTAACTCTGAAATCATTCCCATCGATATCTCAAATGGCAACTTGGGCGCAACCATTACCTTGGTCGGATTGAACGGTGACTTTTTCGACATGGGGTCGGTCCACCAATTGACGCTCACAGTCACACCGGTCCCGGAGCCCGCTTCGCTGCATCTGTTGTTCTTCGCAACACTCATCTGTTCTTGGTGGTCACGCAGACGATCACTAAGAGTGAAACCCGACTCCGAAACGATCTCACCTGTCGCTTGCTGAGTCATCCTTGAGTCTTGCTCGATCGTGAATGAGCCTGTGATTGCCTCTGCGCATTGGCAAGCTGCGATATTTAATCAGTGCCCATCCAGCGAACAGACGCACTCCCCATTCGTAAATCCTGTGGTCTTTCAACGCCGATTGAAAGGCGACTTGAGTTTTACACGAAGAGGCTGTCGCACATTCTTCCAGGACGGTTTAGAATGCCGTCTCTGACCACTCCAGGAGTCACACCAATGAACGTCACCGTCAAGCGACGGATTCGATTTAACGCGGGGCATCGTCTGCTTGGACATGAAGGGAAGTGTGCGAACTTTCACGGACACAACTATGTGGCCGACTTCTACGTGACGACGAGCGGAGACGATGCCAGTCAGGTCGATAACGTCGGTCGTGTGATTGACTTTGCCGAACTCAAAGCCCTGTTGAAAGGCTGGATTGATACGCACTGGGACCATGGGTTCCTGCTCAGCCGAGATGACGACAATGGCATCGCTGCGATCCGCTCTGTTGAGCCATCCAAGCTCTATATCCTGCCGGGTAACCCCACTGCGGAGAACATGGCTCGGTATCTACTGGAAGAGGTCTGCCCGGGGCTCTTGTCGCCGTGCGGAGTCGAGGCTGTGCAAATCGATCTGTGGGAAACTGAGGAGACGTGTGCGATTGTCTCGAAGTCGTCGCGCGAGCAACGGCACGATCGGACGATTGCTGACGAACCGGTGTCGCTGCAGATTGGCTGACGTTGAGTGAATTAACGGGAAGCCTGCTCGCTCATTGATTCCTTGCGTCTCACATGCAGGATCACCGGTCGTGAGGCGTGACCATCCGCGGCACTTGTCGACAGATGGAACATTCGTGTCTGATCGGGCACCCAGTCGTCAGCCGTGATGAAGAACTCCCGCTCAGACTGACCGGATAGTAACAACAGCCCATTGAGGCCAATGTTGTCGACGAAGACACCGTGCGGCAGATTGCGACCGGAGAACTCCTTGCCGAAGGAGACTTCGCCTTCCTCAGCGTGGCGCTCGATCACGACTTGGAGCATGATCGTCTCTCCGGGGGTAATCGCGAACTCCAGCGGACCGTCTGATGAAGACGAGAGCGGCTCGGCTCCCCTCGGTGCCGGCTGAATCTCGACCATGAGTTTGGGCGCCTCACCGAGTTTGATCTCGCCGAGTGAGCCGACCTCGTGGGTCACCTCTTGACCATCAATCTCAGCGGTCGCCGTGACGATAGATGACTTAGCAGCGTCACCTTCGGGAGCAGTCGCATCTGCCGCAGCCCAGATGACGCCCATCGCTTCGACCTGTCCCGCCTGAATCGTCAGCGGTGTCGTCGCCTCGAATCCGGAAGGCAGACCACTGATGTCTACATGAATCGGCCCCTCATAGCCGTCCTCGCGGGTGGCTTTGACGCGAAACTCCTTCGCACTACCAGGTGAAACCGTCGGGTTGCTCTCTTCGACGTTCACCGTGAAATTCGGCTGTCGCGGTCGGACCGTGAGGGTGTATTTGAAGTCGGGGCCTTGCTCTCCCCGCACATCCTTCACCTTCACGATGAAGTCACCGTCTTGTGAGGCGGAGAAGAACAGTTTGGAATCGTTCCCCATGCTGCGACGGCTCTCATCATCGTTCTCGTAATACAGGGTAAAGACCGGCAAGCCGTTGGGGATGAGCTCGGTCCCCGGTGCATGTGGATGAACAATGTAACAAGGTTCGTTGAGAGCATGTGCGAGAGGGGTCGTGTCGAAGAACCCCCAGCGACTCCCCTGGCCGGGATAGACGTTAAACCCCGAGTCCGGCCCGCGTGGATAGAGCCACAGTTTGGTGACCTCGCCGTTGGCATACAGGTACTCGTCGAGCTTCATCTCCTGCCAGTTGAAGATGCGGAAATCATTCGACGTGTCTGCATTCTTTCCTCGGAATGTGAAGTAAGAATCCCGCACCGCTTGAAGTTTGAGTCTTTCGATTCGCTGTCCATTGGCTGTCAACACCTCGACGAACGAATCGACTGGCGACTCTGAACGCGCCGCATTGATCTCAATCACCCATTCCTGACCGGCGCGTGATGCAAACCGAAACATGTCAAAGTCGACAGACGGTTTCTCAGTCGACGTCTCTTCACTGGCGCCGCCGTCCATTCGATGCAGCAGTCCGGTAATCCGCACCGGTGCGTCGATATGCATTGCCTCTGCGGGGGCGTTGTTTGGCTCGACTTCATCCAGCTCAGTCATCTCGACAGCCATCGGGACGTCAGGCTTGGTGACGGGCACCGTTGCGGCAACGTGAGCTTGCTCGCTCTGAGGCGCTTCGATCGGGAACTGCTCAATCGAGCCGTCCAGCCGGCCCACACGAAACGTCCGGCCATCGGGATTGATGGCGACAGCGTTCGCCACGTCTGGCTGACGTTCCCAAAGTCGCAACTCGGTGAAATCACTAGTGTCCCAAAGTTTGATTGTGCGGTCGTCAGCCAGTGACACGAGTCGTGTGCCATCGGACGTGAATGCCAATCGCAACACGGCCCCCTCGTGAGCAAAGCGAGCATGCAACAATGGGTTGATCCTTGGGCGATCTTTCGAGACGAATCTCCAGACTCGAATACGATTGTCTGCTCCGCCAGCGACGATCGTCTTGCCATCGGGACTGAAGGTACATGTGTACTGCTCTTTCAGTGGCTGCCCCAGAGTGTCCATTCGCTCGCCATCTTCGACTCGCCACACCTTGCAGGTGTCATCGGCACTCGCGCTGACGAGAAAACGGCCGTCCGGGCTGAAGCCCACGTCATACACCGCACCGTTGTGCCCCGCGAGTGTCCGCACTTGCTCGCCCGAGGCAACATCCCACAGGACGATGAGCTTGTCGTAACTGCATGTCGCGAGCAGTTCGCCGTCTGGCGAGAGTTCGGCATCGTAAAGGATGTCTCGATGCCCATTGAATTGACTGAGCCGTTCGCCAGTTGCCACATCCCAGAGATCAGCGACACCTCCGAGCCCGGTGACACCTGAAGCCGTGACAAGTCGACTCCCATCGCCCACGAAATGCACAGCAGTCACGCTGCCCGGAAAGTCCTTCAATGTGAGCACCGGTTTCTCGGCTGCGATGTCGCCCTCGGGCGAAACTTCATACACCAGCACCTCGCCATATCGTGCCACGGCCAGTTTGTTGCCGTCGACGGACTGATCAAGGGCAGCGATCGGGTGCCGATCAACGTGCGATTCGACCTTGGGGACAACGAGCATGAGTCGGTCGGGTTCCGTGCCTTCAGGCCCCTTGGCACCGCTGTCAATCCATCGGGAGAGGACGGTGACCTCGTCTGCGGTCGGCTGCGGTTCGTCCTCGGGAGGCATCGCCGGTTCGGCTCCGGTGAGCACTCGAATCATGCGACTGCCGGCTGCGTCGCCCGGCAGGAGTGCGGGGCCATCGTCAGTCCCACGTTGAATCGCAGCGAACGTCTCCAGCGACAGATCACCTTCCTTGTCGCCATCGTTATGACAGCCCGCACAATACTTTGTGAGGATTGGGGCAACGTCTTGTGTGTAGTCCGGAGCCACCGTCTCTGCCTCCTCCGCCGTCGCTAAGGAACCCGTCACCATCCAGGCAACGAAAACAAACGACGCCGAGACACCAATTCGCGA
Organism: Planctomycetaceae bacterium; assembly: GCA_029259815.1. Taxonomy (GTDB): domain Bacteria; phylum Planctomycetota; class Planctomycetia; order Planctomycetales; family Planctomycetaceae; genus JAHBXU01. The sequence continues at coordinate 25,678 of JAJDEJ010000052.1, forward strand.
TTGCATACCTGCTCGCTCCGACTGAAGGATCGTGAGAACGATTCGTTCCGGTCCCTGTAGTCTACAGGCAAAGCTCCACTTCCAGAAACTGGTGGGGGGCGGTCCGATAGGATTTTGCGAGGAATTGCAGAGTCTCCCAGCGAGTCGAGTGGCTGGGACTCTCGAAGCGGGGCGTCTCCGTGGGGAGTTTCGTCAGCAAAGTCTTGCGCACGACCATCGCCCGCACCTTCTGAGTTCGCACTGCCCCCGCACGTTCACAGGTGAGGCAGATGAGATATGTCCCGACCTCGACCGGCAGTCCCAGGTCGCGTTTGATCTGCCCCTCGGCGAACTTCTCAGCGATTTCATTCAGCACCGCGTTGAGGTAGTACCAGTAGTCATCCTCAACCAATGGCAGAATCGGGTCGCCTTCAGTCGTCTTGCGAGCCGCCTCGTTGATCGCCTCGGCGGCCACCGCATTGAGGAACACATCACGGCAGCTCTTTTCGATGATTGTGCGAATCCGCAACATGCCGTTGTCAATCGACGTGAGCGACACGTTGATCCGATCGAGAAACTCCTTCTTCGCCCACTCGCTGCGAGCACGACGTCTGCCGAAGAACCAGCCGACCCCCATAAACAGACCGGCGGTCACGAACTTGATCCAATGCTCCTCGAAGTGCTCGAAAATGGTTTCGACAAGTTGTTGCATCCCGTGCCATCCTTACGCCATGCGTGGGTTGACCTGTTGAGTGATCTCTCTTCCTTCAGTGCAAACGTGACGATCCACATGAGGGATCACTGCTGTTGAGCAGTTTTCTCAACTTCCGGTCGAATGAATGCACAGGGATCGCTGGCACCGACCGGGCGAGTGACCGGATGACACCTTTTTTCGCATCACGCGCCGTCGACGACAGTGAATTCGGCTGACGATCCTTCCACCCGGAACAGTTCCAGCTGCAACGCGTCCGATGATCGGTGTGCAGTGTCAACGCATAGCAGAACCGAATGTCGACCTCTCGGTAACGTCACCGTGAACTCTTGCTCGACCGATGATCGCGAGCCAATCCACACATGGACGCCCTCTGAAGAATCGAGTGCGATGCCAATTTCGCCTTCCTGGGTCACATCCACCTCAGCCTGCAGGAAGAGGACTGATTCGGAGTTGCGTATCAGTTCGTCGAGTGGCAACTCGCCATTCACTCGTGAGTAGGCGGGGACCATTGCAGGGTCACCGGCCAGATAGTCTTCCAACTGCGTCTCATCGATCGCATCACTCAACAATGCAGCGGGAGGCGATGTCAGCAAGCGCCACCGTTGCACGCGAGGCGTTTGCCGGATCGCATACTCCGTGCCCGGCTTGCCGAGCATCGACAGAAACTTCACGAGGTCCACAAACTCCGCGTCCGTCATGAACTTCATCAGCCCCTTGGGCATCAGCGACTTGCCTGCGACCTCCTCGTCGATGCTCGCTGTTGGAATCGTCACCTGCTTGCCTGCCGCGTCCTTGAGCACGAGACGCTCGTCGGTGCGGTCGACGACGATTCCCTGATGCACCAGACCTTCGTCGGTAATCACCACACGGGTGACGAATGCCTCTTTGATCTGTTGATCCGGGTTGGAAATCGAGTTGATGATGTAGTCGATGGGCGAACTTGCCCCCAGGGCGCTCAAGTCGGGACCGACCTGTCCGCCTCCTTTGCTGACGGCGTGACACTTCATGCAGGAGAGGTCTGCCCGTCGAAAGACGGCTTCACCACGAATCGCATCTCCGTCAGCCTCGACCACTTTGCGTTTGGCAGCGACTTGTTCCTTCGTGAATGGCTGTGGGTCGGCGTCGATTCCCGCGATCTTGCCCAGCGCAGTCGAGAGTTCGGTGTCACTCCGTCCGACGGAGTACATCTGCCGCAGTGCCAGCATGGCGACCTCTTTGGTGGGAGGTGTCTGCTCAATGGCTGCAGCGAGCTTTGTACTCCCGCCCTGCACATCGAGAAACGCCGAGATGACGTCCGAGGGAAAGTCGCCTGCTCCCAGTTCCTGCAAGAGGGTCACTGCACGCTTTGCTGCCAAGTCGGTGTCGAGTGCGACGAGGGCGGCGACAGCCTGTTGTCGCGTCTCCAGAGACTCATCGGGGTCTGTCAAACCAATGATGGTCTTTCGTGCGGTGTCGCCTCCGATCGACGTCAAGGCGTGGAGGGCTGCTGCCCGAACTTTTGGTGATGCATTCGAGTCAACGAGCAAGGACCGCAACCGGTCGTCTGCCTTTGACACTTTCCAGAGTCCTGAGAGCCGGATCGCAATGAGCTGCAGCTCGGTGGAGTCAGTCACAGCCTCTGTGGAAATGACCTCTGCGATGCCACTCAGATCGCCAGCGGGGATCACCTGCCGAGTCTCTGCCGCCTCCGCCAACAACTCGAAGGCTTTCAACCGGAGTGCCGCGTCATACGCATCCGCGACAGTTGCCTGCTGATAGACGTAGGCCAGATCGAGTTCGTTGCCGCGACGCGTGATCTGCTCGAGGATCACCCCCATGCGGGCAGCCGGAACCCGACCGCTCTTCAGCAGTCGCATCACAGGAGCCACCCCACTGGCAGGATCAGCCGCACGAGAGGTCTCCACTCCCATCAACCAAACTGCTCCGACAATCAGGAAGCAGGCCTCTTTTGATCTTGACATCACCGTCACTGCAGGCACCCTGTGACTCGTTTCTGATCTGCTGGCATTAGCAGAATGCACACGTGCTGTTATTCAGCCGCCTGTGCGTCAACCCGTCTCTGCAGCGTCGCCATTGTTTCGTCGAGCGTGTATTGCAGGTACTCGTCCATGTCGAACAACAGAGCCTCTGCCGAAATATCGAGAGCCGCTTGAGCATCGTCTCCCCGGTAGAAGCTGAGTGCCCGCACGGCTTCGAGTCGCACGCGGGGATGCTCATCGGCGATCTGTTGTTGCAAGAGTTGGAGTGAGTCGTCCACGCGGTCCAGCCAGAAACTGAGCACACGCGCCGCCGCCGCGCGGACGCGGGGATCATCTGTCGTGAGCAGTCGATTCAATAAGTCTTCGTCGACCACATCGTGATGCTGTTTGACCCACAGCCCCTCCAGCAACAACTGTTCAAGTTGCTCGTCATCAGATTTGAGTTTCCCAATCCACTCGTCGACGGCTGTGATGACTTCGTCGGTCGGATGTTCACGGAGTTCCCGCCTTGCACGGTAGCGGGTCCGGTCTTCGTACGACTTCAACAGGTCGAGCAGGTAGGGCACCGATTGCCCCGCGATCAACGGCGGGTCGATGAGCGGTTTGCCCGTGTGCACCACCCGCCAGATGCGACCGTGCGATGTGTCACGATTTGGGTCTCGCAGCGAGTGCTGCATGTGTCCCACGAGCGGGTTGAACCAGTCGATGAGATAGAGTGCTCCGTCTGGACCAAATTGAATGTCGACAGGCCGAAAGTTCGGATCGCTTGATCGCAGCAGCGGTTCGACAGGCTCCGCGATAATGCCCGAGCCCTCATCTTTCACCCGATACTGCAACACTCCCTGAAAACCGATGCAGTTATTGAGCAGGTAGTCTCCCTGCATCTCTTTCGGAAAGTTGCGGCTGGAGACGATCTCGCAGCCCGCCGTCGGTCGCCATTGCTTGACAAGAAACTGTTTGAGATTCGGATGCTTGCGAGGATGATCGACGTCGCCGGAGAATGCCGCGCCAAAGTAGTTTGCCCCTCCCGAGGCATCGGCGACGAAGTTCTGTCCCCAACGGTCAAACACGTGCCCCCACGGATTGGCGAACGAGTAACTCACGAAGACGTTGAACTTCTCCGTCCGCGGCTCGTACCGAAACACGCCCGCATTCGCGAGCCGCTGCGGTCCGTAGAGTGTTTCCACCTGAGTGTGATGAAACGTCCCTTCCTGAAAGTAGAGTCCGCCGCCCGGTCCCCACTCGAAGGCACTGATCGAGTGATGTGAGTCAGCCGAGTCAAATCCGTGCAGGATCAACCGCTTCTCGTCAGCGCGGTCATCGCCATCTGCGTCCGGGAGGAACATCAGGTTCGGCTGCTGAGCGACGTACGCGCCACCGTCGCCCAACTCAATCCCGGTCGGCACGTGCAGTCCATCTGCAAAGATGGTCTGCTTGTCCATCCGACCGTCGCGGTCTGTGTCTTCCAGGATCAGCACCTTGTCGTCGACCGGCGTACCAGGCAGATACATCGGATAAGAGCCCATCGTGGTGACCCACAAACGTCCCTTTCCGTCGAACGCCATCTGCACCGGATTGTCCAGATCGGGGAATTCGACTTCGGATGCAACGAGTTGAATCTCGAAGCCGTCCGCCAGCGTGAACAGTTCCAGTGCCTCCTCGGGTGGCGTGATATGCACATCCTGCTCGAAGTTCGTTTCGACGTCCACGAAATCGCCCGTGTTCGAATCGTCGATGGTCTCCGGCACTCCCTCTCCTGACGAGAGTGCCCAGATCCGTTGGTCTCGATTCGCAACCATCTTGCGGAGCTTCTCGAACTCAGTCGGGAAGTTGACGACACCGAACGGTTTCTTGCGATCTCCGTAGATGTAGTAGCCATTCACGGCTCGGTAGTCGTACCAGTGCTGGAGGTTCTTTTCCTGCACCGCAGCGTGGAGCAACTCCAACTCGGCCCCGGCGATCGTCTCCTCTGGTCGATCGCCGAACAGGGCGACATCGAGAATCGGTGCCATTCGGATGTACCCATACTCATTGAGGTGCACACCGTTAAACGTCAGCGGATGCTCCTGCCGGTCCATCAACTCTTTCGTTGGCGTGAAGAGATCGACAAATGGCACATCGTTCGCCGCCGCGACTTCCCGTATCGCACTGGTAGACAGCTGCAGGTTCGCATTGTTCGCATCTCCGGCCATGATGCCGCGATCACGCAGGTTCTCGTTCGAAATCGGCGAGACCAATACCAACTGCGGCGTCTTCTCGACTTGGCCTTCACCGTCAAACTCCTTCGCCTCGTCAGCCCCCCGCAAGTAGTTCTGATACGGATATTTGAGTTGCCGGACGTCCTTGATGAACGACGTCAGATCCTCCCGAAACTGTGCGACGCCAGCCGGACCCGTGAATGATTCGTTGTAACCGAAGAAGGCGAGAATCGTGTCCGGCTGGTGATCAAACAGCGTGTGACCATGATCCTGGAAGTCGAGTGACCTCATCCGCACATTGATCGTGTCACCTGACCATCCGAGATTCCGCACTACGAGTTTTTTGTCCGGGAAGCGGCTCTGTAACAGCGTCTCCCAGTGACCGAAGTGTTGCATCCGCTCGGCGAGCGTGTTGCCGATCAACACAATTTTATCGCCCTGCTCCGGCGGCTGCGCCACTTGGGCAGGGAGCGATCTCGGTACCACGAACAATGTTAGGAATCCCAGAACAATCGTCAGTGACTGGCTTTTGGGTTGGGGCATCGGGTCGTTTGTTCCATCAAGAAAACAGTGAGAGAGCTGCCGATCGATGAGGCGGGGAGTGGCTCGCAGTGCCGCAAAGACATGATCCGCTGTGGCTCAAGTCGGGTGAGAACTCCATTCTGACAGTGGTCAGAAGCGTTGTAAACGGACAGAAAGTCAGCGTTTTTTTTACTGGATCGGATGGCAGGTCTCTCAAGGAGACTGGATTGTGGAAAACTAACTCATCGCTCAATTCGCCAAGAACGGCTTGACATTATTGACTATCCGTCAATAATTGACGTATCATGCAAACACTGACCCGCAAACAACGAGAGATTCAGGATCGGGAGCAACTGATCCTCGATACGGCGCGCGAAATGTTGACCCACCGGGGATACCTCGGGCTCAACATGGATGCGATCGCCGAGGCATTGGAATACTCCAAGGGGACGATCTACAACCATTTCTCCTGCAAGGAAGAGATCATCCTTGCAATGGCGGTGGAAACCATGTCCAAGCGCAGTGAGATGTTCGACAGGGCCTCGAATCGTCCTGGAGATTCTCGACAGCGACTGACAGGGATCGGAGTTGCCGCAGAGTTGTTTGTGAGGTTGTATCCGGAGCACTTTCAGGTCGAGCAGATCATTCGATCGGCGTCATTCTGGGAAAAGACCTCTGAGGCACGCCGAAACGCCCTGCGTGGTTGTGAGACCCGCTGCATGGGAATTGTGGCAGGTATTGTACGTGACGCTCTGTCTCGGGGTGATGTTGAACTCGCTGAGGGGGTTTGCCCGGAGGATCTAGTCTTCGGATTGTGGTCACAAACATTTGGTGCGTATGCGATTATCGCGACATCGGACTCGCTGTCCCATGTGGGCATCGAAGATCCATTTCGCTCGGTCCGCTACAACATCAACCGCATGTTGGATGGGTACGGATGGAGGCCTTTGTCGACAGAGTTTGACGATCTTGGTCAGTTTGATGCGATCTGTGAAGAAATCTTCCCTGAAGAGCGGAAGCTGATTGCTGGGTGAGGCCCCCTTTTTAGACAGGTTATGACGATGCGTCATTTTATGACACTGAGCATTCTTGGTATCCTGCTTGTCTCTGCCGGGGTCGCCATCGTCAAGGGTTTCGATTCGCGTGGCGCCGTTGACGACACCGAAACAGCGGAGCCACGGCTCGTGCCAGTCGACGTCACGACGATCGAGCCGGTCTCCGAATTCCAACAGCGTCGCACGTACACCGGGACCGTGGTTGCACGCCGGCGTAGTGACCTCGCGTTTGAGCGATCAGCCGAGTTGATTTCAATGGAAGTCGACGATGGCGATCTCGTCCAGACAGGACAGGTCCTCGCGTCACTGGATGTCCGACGTTTGAACGTCCAGCGACAGCTTCTCGAAGCACAGAAGCAGGAAGCTGAGGCACTCTTTCAGGAGTTGAAGAACGGCCCGCGACGCCAGACGATCGAAGCGGCCCGAGCAGAAGTCCGGAACCTGTCGGCTCAACGTGATCTGCGAAAACGAAACCTCTCACGCGATGAAACGTTGCATCAGCAGAACGCGGTCACCCGACAGGCACTGGATGAGTCCGAGCTTTTTGTGGAGTCGTTCGACGCTCAAGTGGCTGCTGCTGAACAGCAACTGGACGAACTCGTTGAAGGGACTCGTGAAGAGCGGATTGTCGCGCAGAAGGCAATGGTCCGACGACTGCAAGCATCGATTGATGAGGTGGATGTAAGTATTGAGGACAGCGTGCTCACTGCACCGTTTGATGGCCGCATCGCTCGTCGGCATGTCGACGAAGGAGTCGTCGTCTCTCAAGGAAGTGCAGTCTTGGAACTCATCGAGACGACCCACCTCGAGGCACGCATCGCTCTGCCGGTAGAGACGGCTTTCAAATTGACAAAACAGATCGAGCACAAGGTGCTCGTTGGTGGGGCCCCTTACCGTGCGACCGAGAAGACTGTCCTGCCGGATGTCGATCTGGCAACGCGAACACGCATGGTCGTGTTTGAACTCGACGAGGCAGCCTCGCAATCGGTCGTGTCCGGTGAGATTGCACGTGTCGAGATTTCTGAGACTCTCCCGACGGCTGGCTACTGGTTGCCACAGACCGCTCTCACCCGTGGCACACACGGGCTGTGGTCCGTCTATGCGGTTGTAACCGACGAGCGAGGTAGCGAGATTGTCGAACGGCGAGAAGTCGAGGTCATCTACACCCAAAGTGACCGCGTCCTCTCTCGCGGCACATTGGAGAATGGAGATCGCATCGTCAGTGGAGGATTGCATCGTGTTGTGCCGGGACAAGCCGTGTCGGTCACCCTCACTGCAACGGGAGGCTGATTGGTGTCGAATCTCTTCTTTCGCAACCCACGTCTTACGATTCTTGTGATTGGTCTGGTGCTTGTCGCCGGGCTGTCCTCCTTCATGATCCTCCCGCGCATGGAGGACCCGTTGCTCAAGCCGCGAGCCGCGCTCATCAGCACGCCCTTCCCCGGTGCGGATGCAGAGCGTGTTGAGTCGCTGGTGACAGAGAAAATCGAAGACGAACTGCTCGAGATCGAAGAGATCAAGGAACTGCGATCGTTCTCACGCGCCGGCATCTCGACAATCATGATTGAACTGCGAGATGAAGTCGAAGAGACGGAATCGGTCTGGTCACGCATTCGCGACAAGCTGGATGACGCGACAGTCTTGTTGCCCTCGGGAGCGATGGGCCCGGAATTCGAAGACCTCGATTTGAAGGCTTTCGCACTCCTGGTTTCCCTGAAATGGGAGGTCGAGCCTGAGTCCGACGAGCAAGACCTCTCGGTTTGGGAGCGGGCGAACTACACGATCTTGCGTCGACTCACAAAACGCTTTGAGAATGAGCTTCGCGCGTTGCCCGGCACGGAGGACGTGGAGACGTTCGGTGATCCGGAAGAAGAGATCGTTGTCGAGGTCGATCAGACTCGGCTGGCCGCATTGGGGCTGAGTGTCGGTGACGTTGGGCGTCAACTGGGCGCAAGTGATTCCAAACAGTCGGCTGGAGCTTTACGGTCGGGAAACGAGTTTCAACTGGAGGTCGGCGGCGAGTTCGACACGCTGACTCGCATTGGTCAGACGCCCATTCGCTATGGGAGTGACGGACAATTCGTGCAGTTGGCGGACGTCGCGACCCTCCGGCGTGGCATGCGTGAGCCGCCGACGAGTCTCGTTGTCGTCGAAGGCCGTCCGGCGGTAACACTCGGTGTCAAAGTTCGGCCCCACGTGCGAATCGATCATTGGTTCAGCAACGTCAAACAGTTGCTTGCAGAGCACGAAGCCCAACTGCCCCGCGGCGTTGAGATGGTGCAGGTCTTCGAGCAGGACAGCTACGTCTCCGAACGGCTGCACAATCTTCAACTCAACCTGCTGATGGGCGGGTTGGCCGTCATTGCAGTCATCTTTGTGTTGATGGGCTGGCGAAGCGCGCTGATTGTCGGATCGGCTCTGCCCTTGTCGGCGCTGATGGTGCTGGCCGGGATGCGGTTCCTGGACATCCCGGTGCATCAGATGTCGATCACTGGCCTGATCATCGCGCTGGGGTTGCTGATTGACAACGCGATCGTGATCGTCGATGAAGTCAACATCCGGTTACGAGAGGGGCGCAGCCCCGCAGATGCGGTCTCGTCGGCTGTCTCCCACTTGGCACTGCCGCTTCTGGGATCCACACTCACGACAGCATTTGCTTTTGCCCCGATTGCATTAATGCCGGGACCGGCCGGCGAGTTCGTGGGGTCGATCGCCATCAGCGTGATGCTGGCCATCTTCAGCTCACTGTTCTTGTCGCTCACGGTCATCCCTGCGATCACGGCTTCCGGACGTCGGATCAGCAACGCTGTCGAGGCACACTCATGGTGGCGGAACGGCTTCTCTTCCCGCCGTTTGACAAGTTTGTACTCGAAGTTGCTGACAATCTTGATCGGTCGACCTGCGTTGGGGATTGTGGCAGGGATGCTGTTTCCCATTACGGGATTCTTCCTCGCACGAAATCTGCCCGAACAGTTCTTCCCGCCCGCTGATCGCAATCAGTTTCAGGTGGAGTTGGAGCTTCCGGCCCAGTCTTCCCTCAAGAAGACCTTGGCGACAACCGAGACCCTGCGGGATGCCTTTCTTGAGCATCCGCAGGTGGATGAAGTCACTTGGTTCCTGGGTCGAAGTGCCCCCGCGTTCTACTACAACATCTTGTCGCGACGCCGCAATACGTCGAGCTATGCCCATGCCCTGGTGCAGCTCAAACCGGGACAGAAACCGCTCGATACGATCCGCGAACTGCAGTTGCGGCTCGATGAAGAATTCCCGCAGTCGCGTCTACTCGTGCGACAATTGGAGCAAGGCCCTCCCTTTGATGCACCGGTCGAGGTGCGTCTGTACGGACCCGATCTCGCCACGCTCAGTCGACTGGGGGACGAACTGCGGCTACTCATGTCACAGACCCCGAATGTCCTGCACACGCGGTCGGACCTGACGGATGTTTCGCCCAAGCTGATGGTCGACGTCGATGAAGAGCAGGCACGGTTGGCGGGTCTTGACAATCAGTCAATTGCTGCCCAGTTGGAAGCGACGTTGGAGGGGGCCGTCGGCGGATCGGTGTTGGAAGAGACTGAAGAGATGCTGGTGCGAATCCGGGTGAAGAACTCGGACCGTGCCGACATTGATGCCATCGCATCGATCGACCTGCTGCCACAAGCGGGAGCCGACGGCAAAAGTGGAACACATGTGCCACTCACCAGTTTGGCGGGCCTCAATCTCGTGCCTGAGACGGCTGCAATTCCTCACTTCAATGGTCGCCGCATGAACGAGATCCAGGGCTACATCACTGCCGGCGTGTTGCCTGCTGAGGTGCTGAGCGAGTTTCTCACGCGCATGGAGGCCAGCAACTTCCAGTTCCCACCCGGCTATGAGATGGAGATCGGCGGAGAGGCATCACGTCGCAACGACGCCATCGGTAACCTGATGGCGAACGTGGGCATACTCATGGTGCTGATGGTCGCGACATTGGTGCTTTCGTTCGGATCATTTCGACTGGCAGCCGTGATCGGTGCAGTGGCCGTGCTGTCTGTCGGACTTGGTCTCGGGGCACTCGCGACGTTTGGCTATCCTTTTGGGTTCATGGCCATTATCGGGACGATGGGCCTGATTGGTGTGGCCATCAACGACTCCATCGTGGTGCTGGCAGCACTGCAGGACGATCAACAGGCCCTCACGGGTGACATGGAAGCAATCCGCAACGTTGTCATCCGGGCATCACGACATGTGGTTGCGACAACGCTCACCACAATCGCAGGTTTTGTCCCGTTGTTATTGGATGGCGGGGGCTTCTGGCCTCCCATGGCCATCTGCATTGCGGGTGGCGTTGGCGGAGCAACCATCCTTGCACTGTGCTTCGTCCCGGCCGCGTTCCGTGTCATCACCTGCCGACAGTGCCGGAAGCGTGAAGGCGACGCAACCGGCAAGGCTTCGGCACGCGAGACGAGCTCCGTCAAACAGACGCCCCAGCAACCAGCACTTGTCGGGGCATGACGATCACCTCCTCACGCGACTGAGCGACCATGCCAGTTCGTCGGGGAAGGACTTGCTGACCAATTCCTGATGCCACGGCTGCAGGTGATGTCATCGAGCGACCCTGGAAGCGCGTTGCCAATGGCAACTTGTTTGACGGAATCAGCCGATCGCACCATGATGTTGTACTCACGACAGTGATCGCGTTGTATTTGAACAGACATATCCGACGATGGCGTCTCATCCCACAAAACCGGACGTCTGGCAACTAACACCGGAATTCTCGAACCCGATTCCGCCCAGTTCACAAGAGTACTCCACAGCTCGGCAATCATCATGAAGCACGCCGTCATCATGGCTGGGGGGAGCGGGACTCGCTTCTGGCCACTGAGCCGTGAGGCGATGCCCAAGCAGTTCCTCACGCTGTCCGGTGACCGATCCCTGATCCAATCAACATTTGACCGCTGTCAACCGGACATTGCCGCTGAACAGTTCTGGGTGGTGACGAATGCGGTTCAGGCTGATACCACGCGGAGACAGCTGCCAGAGATTCCCACGAGCCACATTCTCGAAGAGCCCTGCGGACGAAACACAGCTCCCTGCATCGGGCTCGCTGCGATCCAACTCCTCGCGCAGGACCCGGAAGCAGTGATGGTCGTGATGCCGGCCGACCATGTGATTTCCCCGTCTGATGTATTTAGATATGCGATCGACGACGCGGTGAGTCTCATTGAGGAGGATCCCAGCCGTCTCGTCCTCTTCGGTGTGCGACCGTCATATCCGGCGACTGGCTTCGGCTACATCGAACAAGTTGCCTCCAGCAAAACAGAGACTTCAGGCACGCAGGTGGCGTCGTTCCGAGAGAAGCCGGATGCGGCGACCGCTGAGCAGTACGTGGAGTCGAAACGCTTCTTCTGGAACTGCGGCATCTTTGTCTGGCGGGCAGTGACTATCCTCGACCGTCTGAAGCAATTCGAGCCGGCAATTCATGCACGGTTGCAAGACCTCGCTACCAAGATTGGCACAGACGAGTGGTCCTCTGCACTCGCTGACGAGTTCCCCCGGATGAAATCCATCTCCATCGATCACGGTGTCCTCGAACGAACCGACAACATCTGTCTGCTGGAAGCTCCCTTTGCGTGGGACGACGTGGGGAGTTGGCATGCTCTGGAGCGACTCCATCCGCAAGATGAGCAAGGCAACACGATCATCGGGCTCCACTCCGGTATCGGCACGTCGGGCTGCATCATCCGCGGCGAACGGGATCATCTCGTCGCCACTCTCGGAGTGCAGGACTTGATTATCGTCCATACACCAGACGCCACGTTCGTGGCATCCAAGCACGATGAGAACGGCATTCGCAAACTCGTTGAGCAACTGAGGGAGTCGGGACATGACCAATTCCTCTGAACCGACTCCTCACTCTGATGACAAGACGCCGCGCTCCGAGTCGCACGGCATGGGGGCCGTTCTCCCGAAGGAAGGCCGACTGTTGGGGCTCGACTACGGCACGAAGCGTCTGGGGGTCGCCGTCTGTGATGACATGCAGATCATCGCCAGTCCGCTGGAGAACTACACCCGCCATGCGATCCAAGCCGATGAAATGTTCCTGCAGCAAGCGGTCAAGGAATACCGAGTGATTGGAATTGTGGTTGGACTTCCCGTCCACATGAGTGGCGACGAGGGAGGCAAAGCCAACGAGGCTCGACAGTTCGGCCAATGGGTCGAGCAGGTCACCGGCTGCCCGGTCGCCTATCGCGACGAACGTTACACCACCAGCATGGCCAACGACCATCTCCGTGACGCGGGCATTCGAGGCGGTCGCCGCAAGGACCTCAGAGACAAGATCGCAGCCCAAATCATCCTCCAAAGCTACATCGACAGCACTGATCGCACGACATTGCCGCCTCCGTACTACAGTTAGCTGAATGTCAGCTCATACACCAGCATCAGGCAGGACTGATGATCGCAAGTGCTTCCAGTGACAACACTTCGTCCCCTCCTGTTCAAATCAACAGAGTTGGAACAGGAGCGAAGGGAACGAAGGTCTGGCGGCAAGGGCGGACTTGGAATTCGCCTTCCTCCCGTTTGACACTCCCCATAGAATCTGCCCCCTTCTTTTCTTTCAGGCAGGCGGCTCAATGCTCGGTTGCCTGCCCATCATCGGATTCAGCGGGAGTCGAGACCGTGCAAAGGATTGCGCTGTTTGAAGACGACACATCACGTCAGTTTGCACCGCTCACGTTGTTGCGACCGGTGTTCGAACTTGTCTGCGGACAGGGCTCCGTCCGTGAACGACTAATGCGTCACGTTGAAGACGCAGAGTGGGGAGCGCTCGTCCGCGAGGAACTGACTGACTCCTATCGCGAAGAACAGCCCACCGTTGTCGTCAATGACATGCAGTGGCTGTCACATTCGCCGACGTTGCTGCTCAATGGCCGCTGGTTGCCCGAACCCACTGCAATCCGTGACCTTGATCCCGACACGGTCAGTGTCATCGACGACACACCCGTTGCCCTCGTCTTACACCCGGACGAAGTCCCCCTGTTGGAGACACTGCCAATCGGCACCGTCATCTCTCAGCTCGCGGTTTCTCGCCAAGCCGTCCCTGTCGATGGCACGCTCCTTCAGTACCCTTGGAATCTGATCGAACACAACGGCGAACAACTCATCGCAGACTTTCAACGCAGAGTCACACGGCCAACCAAAGCGAACATCGACCCACGCGTCGCTATCCTGGGCAGTGATGATGACGTGTTCATTCATCCGACCGCCGAATTGGATCCGTTCGTAGTCATCGACGCTCGCAGCGGTCCGGTTTGGATCGACGAACAGGCTCATCTGCAGGCGTTCACCCGAGTCGAGGGACCATGCTTCATCGGCCGAGAGAGTCAACTGTTCCGCGCGAATGTGAAGGCGGGCACAACCATTGGTCCTGTCTGTCGGGTGGGCGGCGAGATCGAAGAGTGCATCCTGCACAGTCACGCCAACAAATATCACGATGGCTTCCTCGGCCACGGGTACGTCTGCCCTTGGGTGAACCTCGGTGCCCTCACCACGAACAGTGACCTCAAGAACGACTACTCAGTCGTTAAGGTGCCACTCTCGGGCGAGTCGATCGACTCCGGCTCGAAAAAGGTCGGCTGCTTCATCGGCGATCACTCCAAGACTGCCATTGGGAGCTTCCTCAATACGGGGACGTCGGTCGGTGCGATGAGTCTGATCTTGCCCGCTGGTGAATTACTCCCCAAGCATGTGCCACCGTTCAGCCGAATCTGGCACGGCGACCTCGAAGCATTGAATGCCCAAGGACTGGACGCTGGGATTGAGACCGCTCGCATCGCGATGAGCCGACGTGATGTGGAACTGACTCCCGCGATGGAAAGTCTGCTGCGTCACGCCTACCGTGAGACGACGAGCGAACGGACACGCGCCCTTGATCGTGTGGCAATTCGCATGACCCGCACTCCTGTCAGCAACTGACCCGTTCCCAAGCCGACGGCTCCGCCGTCGACAGATGGAGTGGATGCGTTGGCCACGGCTGAGCGGGTTCATAGAATTCACGGTTGTCATTAAGTTGTTCGACGGCGGAGCCGTCGGCTTGGGGACGATCCTATCGGCTGGTTCCACGACTGCGGATTTGCTCGCACGCCTGCTCTAACCGGGCGGCGATCTCAGGATGCTCAGCGATCACGTTCTTCCGCTCGCCGATGTCGTTCGATAGATCGAACAACTGATACGGTCGTTCAAACGGTTTTCCTCGTGGAGCTTCACGACCGCCTGACCCGTTGCCGAGCACGAGTTTCCATCGACCATCGCGGATGGCAAACATGCCATTGGCAGAATGATGAATCACCGGAGACCGCGGCGACGTCCACTCTCCCCCTTGGAAGAGCGACAACAAACTGAAACTGTCCGGCGCTGCCTCCGTATGTGACGTCACACCCACGAGTTCCGCAGCTGTCGCAAAGATGTCCGTCAGACAGATTGTCCGTTCGCAGCGGCTTCCTGCCTCGACTGTCCCCGGCCATTTGGCGAAGAACGGCACTCGATGGCCCGCCTCCCAGATGTCGGCCTTTGTCCCCCGATACGGTCCGTTCGCTGTATGATGAGTTGACATGTATCGCTGTTGTGTTGGATCGGACACATGGTCAACAGCGTCCGCTTCGTCCGTCCGATACATGAACGAGCCGTTATCACTGGTGAACACGACGAGTGTCTCGTCCTCAACTTTCGCTTGCTGGAGCGACGCCAGAATGTCACCGACTGTTGCATCCACCTGCACGATGAAGTCGCCGTAGGGACCAAGGTCTGTCTGACCCACAAATCGCGGATGTGGCCAGACCGGTTTGTGAGGTGCAGTCAGCGGGACGTAGAGAAAGAAAGGCTGATCTGACTCGGCCTGCTGCCCGATGAACCCGGTGGCTTGTGACGCCAACTCATCAAGCACACTCGCCATGTCAAGATCGGGCGATCGCTCGCCCTTGCGCAAGAACCTCGGGAAATTCATTGCCTCCTGCGTGAGTGACGGAAAGACCGTCGGCTCGCCGTTTTGCAAATACACATAAGGCGGAAAGTCCAACGACGCTGGAATGATGTAGGAGAAATCAAACCCATGCGTGTGCGGTCCATCATCCACCGGCTGAGAGAAGTCGAATTCGTCCCCTTGCCTGGCAAACCCGAGTCCCAGATGCCACTTGCCTACGATACCCGTGTGATAGCCGGCATCTTGGAGAAGTTCTGCGATTGTCTGCTGTTCGGGATCGATCAACGGCGGTCCGTAGCCATCCTGCACGCCGCTCTTGAGACGGGTTCGCCAGCAGTAGCGTCCGGTCAACAGCCCGTAACGCGTCGGTGTGCAAACTGCTGAGGGCGTATGAGCATCGGTGAACGTCATCCCCTCACTCGCCAGCCGGTCGAGATGCGGCGTTGGGATCTGCGATGATGAGTTGAGGGCATGAACATCACCCGACCCCATGTCGTCCGCGAGGATGATGACGATGTTCGGCAGGGTTTCTGCAGCAGATAGACGAGAGAACGTGCCGAGGAGTGCGACAGCCAACATCACTGTTCGAGCAAACATCAAAACTCCATCCTGGTCGAGGTCGTTGCGAGACTGGAGTAGCAAAATTCGCAAGAATTCCGTTGAGTCGCATCTCTCCCGATTCCTGAACTCTTGCGAATTCCGCTACTCCGGAAAGTCGGTGTGAGACTGCTTTTAGCTCAGCAGGGCCTATGAGAAAATGTCATGCACCACGCGTCCTTCGATATCCGTGAGTCGGAAGTCGCGGCCGGCGTAGCGGTAGGTCAGACGTTCATGATCGAGGCCCAGAGCGTGCAGCAGCGTAGCGTGCAAATCGTGCATATGGACTTTGTCGACGATTGCTTCGTGTCCGAACTCGTCGGTTTCGCCGTAGGCAAAGCCCGGCTTGACGCCGCCACCCGCGAGGAAGTGCGTGAAGCCTTTGGGATTGTGATCGCGACCATCAGAGTTCTGGGCGAAGGGGTTGCGACCGAACTCGCCGCCCCACCAGACGAGCGTGTCCTCCAACAGGCCGCGTGCTTTCAAGTCAGCGAGTAGCCCGGCGACCGGCTTGTCAGATGCCTTCGCGTGAACCGCATGGAGTGGCATTTTTGAGTGTTGATCCCAGCGGGGATTATTGCCGTTGTCGGCGTAGTTAATCTGGATGTATCTGACGCCGCGCTCTGCCATGCGGCGGCCGAGCAGGCACTGGCGACCAAAGTCGTCCGTCTCCTTCTCGCCGATGCCGTACATCGCCTGTGTGGCGGCAGACTCCTGGGACAAATCCATGATTCCCGGTGCGTGCATCTGCATCCGCCAGGCGAGTTCAAACGAGCTCAACACGGCACGTTGTCGATCATCCGCATCATCGCCCAACTGTGCCCGGTTGAGACCTTGCAGCAATTCAAATTGCCGTTGTTGCTCGTCGTGAGACAAACGTGGGTTGGTGAGATGCCGAATGCGAGCTTCGGTCATCGGCTGTGCCGCACGTCCGATGGCTGTTCCTTGATAGTGAGCCGGCAGAAACGCATTCGCATAGTTGCGAGGCCCACCATTGGCTGAGGATGGGGCGATGGTGATGAACCCCGGCAGGTTTTGATTCTCCGTGCCCAGACCGTACGTAATCCACGCTCCCATCGAGGGTCGAATGAGGTTGGTTGCCCCCGTGTGCAGGAACAGTGTGCTCGGCCCGTGCGCGACACCGTTTGTGTGCAGACTGTGCATGAAGCAGAGGCCGTCCACGTGCTTGGCGATGTGCGGGAACAGGTCGCTCACCCACTGTCCACACTCACCGTACTGACGAAACTTCCACAACGGCTGCATGACCCGATGCTTCTTGACCGCTCCCGTGTTGGCGAGTACCCGGGCATCACGGAACTCGTACTCCTTGCCGTCGTCCTGAATGAGTCGCGGCTTGTAGTCGAACGAATCAACCTGCGACGGACCGCCTTGCATGAAGATGAAGATGATCCGTTTTGCTCGTGCGGTCAGCATGGGGGCGAGAGGAGCCAACGGATTCGTCTGCTCGATGGGTTCAGCAGACGACTGATCAGCACACAACCCTGCCAGTGCAAGCGAACCGAATCCGCACGCAGCAGACTCGAGCAAACGGCGGCGATTGAGGGTGTCAGTCATGAATCAGTTTGAATATTCCTAGTGGCCGTCGGACGGGTTTTTAACCTGTCCGTATTTCTCGGAGATGAGATGGGCGATGGACGGGTCGGAAACCCGTCCTACAAGTTTTGAAACTGCTTTATTGAGTCTCGCAACTACTCCACGTACCGAAAATCAAGGCTGGCTATTACCGCCTGGAATAAGCTCGTCCATCGGGATCGACGAGCTTCCTCATTGGGCGGACCCTCAGCGGCGAGGAACGTCCGAGCAAGTTGGGCCTCCTCGGTGGTGGGCGGTCGTCCCAAGGCTCGATGATACAGCAAGCTCAGTCGCTGGTCATCGTCGATCTCCGAATCCGCCAACAACCGCTCCGCCGCGAGGCTCGCCTGCTCGATCACGAACGGGCTGTTTATCATCAGTAATGCCTGTGTCGATAGCGTACTGACGTTACGACGTCCGGTGGACAAATTGGGATCCGGGAAATCGAACACGGTGAACAGGTCGGGCAGCCGATTGCGGAACACGGGCAGGTAGACCGCCCGGCGGCCGACGTCGAACTCGTAGCCGTATTCGGACGTCGTGTCAGATCGAATCGTGTCGCCGCCGATCGATTCGTCCAGTGTCCCGCTGAGGGACAGGATGGCATCATAGATCGCCTCTGCCTCCAGCCGCTGTCGGCGGTGATGCGAAAGTAGCCGATTCTCCGGGTCGTTGGCCACTGCCGTGGGTGAGGCAACGCTCGACAGTCGATAGGCCCGTGAGAGCATGATCTCCCGGATGAGAGACTTCACCGACCATCCACGGTCGACGAACGTGAGGGCCAGATGATCCAACAATTCGGGATGTGAAGGCTTCTCTCCGGCCACACCGAAGTTGTCGACCGTGCGCACCAGGCCGACGCCAAACAGCTGTTGCCAGATGCGATTGACGGCCACCCGTGCTGTCAGCGGAT
>JAJDEJ010000053.1 GCA_029259815.1 Planctomycetaceae bacterium
ATGCGACGGCACCCCGTGCGGCAACTCGATGTCTTGTCGGAACCAGTCGAGCTTGGCTTTGGCGAATCGTTCGAAATCGGCCCAGCCGTTCGCTCCACAGATGGCAGCGGTCAACGCCACAAACACCCTCTCCAACAGATCATGATTGCCCTCCCCGCTCCACTCGCGGGTCTGTCACATTTTCAAAATGCCGTTGTACAACTTTCGCCAGTTCCCCCATGCTCGCATCCTCCGTGTTGAAAACCCCAACCGACCACCACGGCCAGTTGACTTCATCCACGAAGATGCAATCCTGAAACCAAACCCGACACCAACGTGCGATTGCCGTGCCTTCGCCCCCAGCCAGCCGACTCCTAGATTCTCCAGTGATCGGTGAATTGATCCGGGCTTCGAGGGAGCGGTCTCAAGAACCGCGCGACCGGACGCGACGAGGGCTGCTCCGCAGTTCGCGCAGAATCGCCCTTCTCTCTGTTTGGGAGCCCCGCAATATGGACAAGAGCCCATCATCACTCACGCTTCCTTGGTTGCGTTGACACACGACCATTGACGTTCGAAAAAGTGGTTACTGGTCCAGACCGCAAATATGAGACCGGTTCTGAGGGTCCGCATTCATGAGCATTGGTTGCATTCGTGGAGACGGTGTTGTCGCACACGGGAAGCGAATTCGCACGCTTAACAAGTTGATCTGATGAAGCGTCCGCTAATCAGTGAGACTACTTCTGGCGACCATCTGTGCTGATTCGCTCACTCCAGGCTGAACTGCACAGCACTGACATTGAGTAGACAGGAGTGCCACTCAGTCGTGTTGGGGAACTCGGCCCATCCACCAGCTGCCAAGGAGACAAGCGGGGACTCCCCCGGCCAACATCCCATTGAGCCAGGGAGCCGGGTCGTCACGAGCGCCGTCAAGTAGCCAGCGATTCTTCCCATGACGGCCATTGTCCACAAATCATGGGTCAACGGTGTGTTATCAAGGAACGCAACGTCAGGATCGACGAACCATGAGTCGACATACCAAACCGCATCGGCTGCCATCGTCATCCCCAAGAACCCCCAGGATCAGGCTGGAAACAAACGCTCGCTTCGCCTTGGGGAGCGGCTGTGGTTGTGAGCCTGCGATGACAGGCTGAGTTTCAATCGCGTGGCCGCTCTTCCTACAGAATCGATCCTGCGGACACATAGGACCGCCGCACGTCGAGCAGGAGGAGGATGGCATTGGCATTGGCATGTGACTGATGGTTGGGGGAGAGTGTGACAATTCCATGAACGTAAAAAGCATGCCGGAGATAGGCACCGATTGACGATCAAGGGCACGGAAGGGCCGCTCGTTGACGACTGTTTCTGGAGCGGCTTCTCCTGGACTGCGGTGGCCAGGGCGAAGCCGGAACCAGGCGAGCCTGTGCGAACCATGGGTTTCCCCGCCATCAATGGGGTCCGCCAGTTTCAGGAAGCCAGCGGCGTTGTCGAAGGCGGGGCACGAGTCTGGTTTGAAGGCGAACAGTTCTTCGGCAATGTCACCGATATGGAGATCACGCAAGGCTGGAGCGGGGGCCCCTTGCTAAACAGCAACGGTGAAGTGGTCGGTCTGGCGAACAGCAGCGGTGCGGGTGTGGGATCAATCTTCATTTCGCACGCATTCACACTCGAAGCATGGCAGACTGTGCAAGCGTTGCACTCGTCACGTCCTCTGCTGCAGATTCTGGTGACACCCGACCACAAACAGTGCCTCGCGTTTCAGCTCGACTTCGCGGACGATCTCGACTTCAACGCGAACTCCTCGAACACTTTCGTCTGCGATTCCTGGATGCTCGCCAGCGGCACCTGCCTCTCGACCACATCACTGAGTCGAACTTGCCTGCATTCGTGATGCCCAATGGCGACATCATCACCGGCTACGAGAGCAAACTCGATCTGCTTAAGCGTCTCCTTAAACACAAACAGACCGACAGAGAGTATCTGTTGCAGTAGTGGTAGTGATGACTCAGCGAGTTGTTTCCTGCTCGTAGAGTCTCAGGGCAAAGTCGGTCGCTTTGCGTCGATCACGCTCGTTCGGCCGAGACCGGTTGAGACCACCAAACAGGACGAGAGGGCCAACGCTGTCCCAGCCCCGACAACTGAATTCCCCGACGATCTCACAACCCTGTCGGCTTATGCGATGCCGCAGAGACGCATGGTAGAGTGGAGCCAGGAACGGCAAGCCCGCCGTCGAAAACAGGAACACGCGTGGCGGCAGAGCGCTTAGCGAGTCCACCAAGTTCCGCAGACGCCTGTGGTGTCTTCCAAAGTAGACCCCGGAACCAAAGCCCACGAGTTGACAACTAGCCAGTGTCTCCGGGCCGACATCCTCGGGGACCAGCAACTCGGCCTGGAGAGGCTCGGCCATGGCCTGCGCAATTTGGTCCGTATTGCCATGGTGGCACGAAACAGAAACGATTGCTGCACGCCAAGCAGAATGTTCGGGAATTGACATCGAACTGCTCGCCTCTGAATTATGCAGGCGTCGTCGACTTCATGAGCAGCCAGTAAACAACCGGGATTACAACAAGCTTGCACTTTCTGAGTTCTTGGTTGCTCACACGGTGATGCGGAGCAGGCGTTGGAGCAGGGTGCGGATTTTTCGGGGGAGCTGTGTGCGAGTGAGACCGTGCGAAAATTCTTCGGCCAAGCAGGCAGCCTGTAAGGCTTTG
>JAJDEJ010000054.1 GCA_029259815.1 Planctomycetaceae bacterium
GTCAAGATCTCCGATGAGCGAATTAAACTTCAATTCCAATCCATCGATCGTTTGTGCGTCGTGCATCGCCGCATTGTCCGCGATCCACGGTAAATTGACCTATCGCACTTCGATAGTTTATTTGAGGACAGTCCCTAAGCAAGCCATGTTGGAGGAAGCCGACGACCGCGCAGACTAGCCAAAGCACAAACAACAATGACGCGGCCGCGATTCTCGCACGATCGCAATGACGCAGCACGCCACTCCTCTTGTGAATGAGTATCTTCGTCAGTTTCAGTGGGACATAGATGGCCAAGAACATCTGTGCTATCCGACCCCATTTCTCGCCATCTGCCACCGGAAACCCCGCTGCCGACCATGCAACGAACAGGAAAAGCAATGGGAAGATCAGGTGATTCGCGATGAACTTGTAGTGAGTGTCGCTCATCGTTGACTCGCTTTTCGATCTGTCATCGTGGCTGAGCAGAACTTGGTCGTACAATGGTCGCCGTATCGTCGGTTAATCTAGGGACGCATTACTGGTCTTACTGCGAAGCGGTTATTATGTTCCTAGAATTGACTGAAGGAGTTCGATAGCCCTCTCCGGGTCGTGCGTTACTCTTTCTCCGAGCGTCGGATCGGCTTGGCGAATGAAGTGCGCCAGTCTTCGCTCGGTCAGCACCACATCCGCGTACGGCACGATATGCACGATCATCCAATCGTCCACATCGTTGTCTTGAACGGCATGCCCGGCTCTTACCCGCTGCAAGTGCGCCTCCAGAAAGAGATTCACCGCCGGGCACCTCGTAACGTCGACCCGCGCAAGGAGTTCGTCCACAGGAAAGCCGGGATTCAGGGCAGCAACGACCCGGTCAGCGCGGACGAACCTCTTCATCCAGCCGAGATTCTCGGCTGAGGCAAAGTCCTTCTTGTGCCTCCCTGCAAGTGCGTCAATGTCGTGATGATACGCCGCTTTATGCCCATCCACACGCTCCTGGTACACAGCCGGTCGCTCGGTCTTGCAGATGTAGGCGCGCTCGACGTGTTCCGCGGCAGTGGCAAATTCTATCTCGTTGGGCAGTTCGTCATCGGGGTGAACGAGTTCTTCTGGCTCAAACAACCCCGGCACATTATTCCTGAGTACAGGAAGTGCGCGGCGAGCCGTCTTGGTGATGTCTCGCACGAAAAGAACATCGAAGTCCGGGAGCCGTATGCTGGGCTCGATCCTGCGAAGCTCCGCCTGGATCTCATGCAGGAAGACGAGCCAGTCCATCTCGATCTCGTACTGGAGCCGAGCGGAGTCGACCACCTCGGCCAACATTTTTGCTGTTTCGACGGTCGCCTTACCGTCGACCCAGTCGAGTGCCGCTGCCGGGCTGAAGATGATGCCGACGCAGCCACTTCGCAGATACCCGTCAAGGGTCGAATAGGCACCGGTGGACGCACACCGCCTGGCTTTGGTGATGTTGATCAGGTGGTTCGTATCCAGGTAGATCTTCGGCGGCAAGAGAATGCCGTGCTCTCCGGATAGCATTTGAGGCTCCTCCTTTGCCAAGGACAGGCCACTCATCGGGTAGGTTCGGGCGCACATCCTGGAGTAATCGAATCGAAACGGCAACGCAGCTAGTGAGGTAGGGTGGGCTGTGCCCACCAAGCTCAGGTATTGGTGTTTTTCGATGATCACCCTCGTCATGATGGTGGGCAAAGCTCACCCACGATGTTCACCTACTTCGTCACGACACACGAAAGCTATCCAAGTCTGTCGCCGGTTCCAATGGCTCCTGAGATTGCAGTTGATTGCGGACCTGGTCGAGCCAAGAAGTCGTTGGAGAACCATACGGGCGGAACTTGGTGATGGTGCCGGTTTCTTCGCGGTAGAGGAGGCCGCGGTGGACGCCGAGGCGGGAAGCAATCGGGGTGTCGAGGAAGTTGCTGGAGTCGGCGGCGTTCATTGTGAAGGCGATGCGGAGTTCGAACTCTTTCATCGACTGACGGCTGAGCCAGCGGTCGGCGTTGCTGTAGGTGTCGGCCCACAACAGTGCGTGCAGGCCGAGGTCGGGACCCTTGCTGAGCAGATCGGTGAACTGCTGGCTGGGGTCTGCGGGGGCATCTTCGCTGGAGGAGCCGAAGCCGCTGAGGGAGAAGTCGTCGTCGGATTTTCGCAGGTCGCGGAACTTGCTCACGTTGGCAATGAACACGAATACCGGCGGATGTGATGTGTTGGGGTCGGCATCACGGCGGAGGCGTTCGGCGGACAGCTCGGCGAGTGCCTGTGAGGCTTGTGGCGGCGTGATGATGCGGACGTCTGTGGGAATGACTCCTGCGACGTGCTTCCACAGGTTGGCCTCCGGGGAACCGACTGGATTGCCATCGAACACGTAGAAGCGAGGAACGTCGGGTGGCGGGGTCTGACCATCGGGAAGGCCCCGTCCGTCGATGTCAGGGCCATCCGCTTCGCTGCTGACCCTGCCACCCTCTTCAGGAATTCCTTGTTGTGCTGCGAGGGCGATAAGCGATGTCGTGAGGATGCCCATGGCCGCGTCTGGATCGGAGCCGACGAGGAGCAGGTTCGTGCCTGCCTGTTGAGGGAAAGTGATGCTCGTGGGCGGACCGATCTCGACCGCTTCCCCCAGCCAAATGCGCGGGGCCGTGACGGGTGGTGTGTCTGGTTTGGTTCCAGTGGTGAGCAGTTCGACGAACTCTTCGTTACGTGAAACATCCGACGGGATGTTGCCTTCGAAGACGACGGCTGGTTCGAGATCGAGGTGGCGTTCACGGGCAAAGTGTTGCATCACGCCGAGATAGCCTTCACGTTCGGCGTCGGGCAGCCAGGCGATCTGGAAGGGGTGATTGCCTTCGACCATGCCGTTGGCGTCGTTGTAGATCGCCTCGCCGGGTCGTGTGAGCAGACGGGCAGCCGTGTTGTCTTCACTGAGGATGAGGTGGGCGTCCGCCTCACTACACTGCAGAGCGACACGCACGGCGACCTGTCCCAGCGTACTACGGGCGAGTGAGTAGGCACCCCCGAGTGTTTGTGACCCGAGGATCACATGCACACCGAACGCACGGCCCTGCCGCACAAGCCGGTCGAGCATCAGTGCAGCTTGTTGCGAATAGCGATCATCCTCGACGAAGAACTCCTGGAACTCATCGATCACCAACAGGATGCGAGGCATCAAGTTGAGGGTTGAGGGTTGAGAGTTGAGAGCTGAGTTCCCTTCAACCTTCGACCCTCGACTCTTGACCAAGTTCCGATAGCCCGCGATGTCCTGCACGTTGTTCTTGCGAAACAGGTCGCCGCGCTCGTTCATGACGGCGTCAAGACGATGCAGGACGCTCACGCCGAACTCACGGTCACTCTCGATGGCGATGACGCGGGCGTGAGGGAGTTGGTCATTGGCGTAGGCCTTAAACTCGACGCCCTTCTTGAAGTCGACAAGATAGAATTCGACTTCGTCCGCCGCGTAGTACATGGCAATGTTGGTGATCAGCGTGTGGAAAAACGTCGACTTGCCCGAACCGGTCTTGCCCGCAACGAGCATGTGCTGACTCGTGCCTTTCCCCAGCCGCAGGTGTTGCAGTTTGGTGGCTCCCGCGCGGCCAAGAGGGATGTCGATGCCCGAGCGGCTGTCCTGGCTCCAGACTTCGTCCGGCTTGGGGGCGATGCGGGTGAACGAGACCTCGACCCGGCGGACGTCCTTTGAGGCTTCGCCGACGCTCTTGACGATCTTGGTGAACACGTCCGGCGGAGGGGGCTGATCAATGACGATTGGCCAACGGGCGAGGGAGAGGTTGTCGGTGGCGAGGTAGAATGCGGGGGCTTTGTCGTCCCGTCGGAAATGACCAAAGTTCGAGAGGTCGTCAAGAGAGCCGAGTTGAGTGAGGGCAACGTCGTCGACTTCCACTCGTTGCGAAGCATAAGCTTCACGAGTCGTGCTCTCACTAGCCGGAGCTTGGGAGCGAGGGGCGTGACGCCACTCGAAGGTGTTCGCAGTCGCTTCGACTGTTTGCAGATCGAAGGCGTTGGGCATCTGGGCGGAAGTGTCGGTACTCATCAGCAGGTAGACACCGCACCTCGGGCCGCTCGTGGCAATGCTGACGAGGCGTTTGGCCGCCTGCTCGCTGAACTTGTGCGGGAAGTCGGCGACGACCAGCACGTGATACGGCTCTGCGACCTCGCCGGCGAAGTGGTTGTACTCCTCGATCGTGGCGAACTCGTTGCGGAGGTACTTCTGCAGCACGTTTTCCATGTGCTCGGTGAGTTCGGCGAGCCGCGATTCGATGTGTCCCATCTCCGTCCAGATGCGGCTGGTGATCAGCAATTCATCGAAGTCACCCAGATGCATCAGCCCCGAAAAGCTCTCGCCGAGTCCGACCGGATCGAAGATGGTCAACCGGAGTTTGCCGGGTGGGAGGCGTGTCAGCATTCGCAACAGAGCCACCTGCATCGCCTGCACCGCTTCGCGTCGTCCCTGCTGTCCGTCAACCTCCAACAAGAGTGACGGCCTGTCCGGAAATGGCAGGACTGCGGGAATGCGGAACTTCGCAGGCTCGGTCGTCAGTCCATCGAGTGAGGGCACACCGTTCGGGATCTGTGCAAGGTCGACCTCGTACTCGCCGATGCGGATCTCCTCCGGGATCTCTGTTGGAGGCATCCAACTGGGATCTGCGAGCTGTGACCAAGCGTGGTTTCGGTCCTCGACTTGTTGTCTTGCCTGGGACGTGTAGGCATCGAACTGTTGCAGGTTCCCCGTCCATGTCGACGCAAGTTGCTCCCATGCGAGTTGCTGCTCACGTCTGCGGTTGCCGATGTGCAGGTCGAGGTCCATCTGCCGTCGCTTGCGTTCGTCCTCGAACGAACGCGTGAGTTCGGTGAGTTGCTCCGCTTCCTGCTCGTTGATTGTTGCGAGTTGTTTGTCGCGTTCGGTGTTCAGTGCCTTCGTCTGCGCCGAGTACTCGGCGGAGAGCTTGTTGATTTCCCCCTGACGTCGTTCTTCAACGTCCTTCAGCGTGTGTTGATGAGTCGCCTCATAGCGTTCGAGTTGTTTGTGAAGTTGTTCCTCGCGTTGCTGTCGCTGCTTCTGGTACTCGCTCTCTCTTTGATTGCGTTCCTTGACGGCAAGTTGTGACCAGCGTTCGTGGAAGAACTGCGAGGCAGAGACCTGTTCGTGGAAGCGGGAGAAGGCGTCAGACTGGCTCATGGAGGCGAGCGTGTACAGCACGGTGACGAGGAGTGCACTCGCCACAGCCGCTGCAACGGCAGTGGCCATGATCCAAGCGGGATCCATGCGGTCTGTTGCGATGTCGCCAATCGAAGGCGGCACGAACAGGAAGATGGGCACGCCAATCACCGCCGTCAGGACGATGAACAGCCACAGCGACCGTAGACCGACGAAAAACTTCGGGAGCCGCAGCTTGTGGAACGTCGTCAGACGCTCGTGGGCGGCTTGTGTGGCCTCAAAGAATTCGGTCGAGAAGGATTCAAGATCGCGAGCATCCGTGTCCGGTGGAGCGAGTGGATCAGGGGACCATCCGCGAGCTTCGGCAATTTCCTGGAACTCCAGTTTCAATGCGGCGACTTGAGACTGCTGTTGTTCCAGAGACTTGTCGAGCGATTGCCGAATACGTTCGAACTGTCGCTTGGGACTCTCGTCAGCCGTTTCGTCGAGCACAGAGGTGGCGACCCAGCGACTGTCCTCGTGTTGGGCGTTGACGCGGTCGGTCTCCTGCTGGGCCTCCCGGCGGACACGCGACATTGTCGCTTCGTGCTTCGATTTAGCAGCATTTCGTTGTGAGAGATGCTCCGACTCGACCTCACGTCTTTGTGTTGCGAACTGTTCTTTGAGTTCGGCTTCCTGCACAGACTGTTTGTCGACCACGTCCGCCAGACGCTGTGCGAGTGCTTCCTGCTCTGGGTCGATACCTGAGCCAAATTGTGAGGCGAACGTCTGCTCGGAGTGCATACGTTGAGCGACAGCCGCTTCCAGTTGTTGGAGCCGCTCAGTGATGGTGGCCAATGAGATGTCTGATGGACGCAATGTTTCGCTCAAGTGTGATTCCGATTTGCTCGAAAAGTGAAATTCATCGTTCCCTGTCGCTGAGATTTCGTTCGGCGCTGGCGATCACCTGTGACATGTGGGAGATCACGGGAAAAACACGTTCCAGTTCAATAGCAATACGTTTCAGTTCCTCCTCCTCGAACCGGCGGGCGTTGGCGTCCTGCCAGTAATCGCGGGTCTGCATCCACTTGGCGGACAGGTCGTCCCACGCCTCTTTGAGACGACCGACGCCTGACTGAAGCCCACCGGCATGCCGCGCCATGGTCATTGTTCTCTGTGGTTAAGTGTCTTCGTTGGATCTCGACGTTGTGTGATCAGACGTTGTCGGGGAGGACGATGTTTCATCCTCCGGTCCCGGTGCGACGTCGGCATATTGTTCGAGTGAAGCGGCCGTCCGCTCGATGAGGGCGATCATTCGGGGCAGGTCCATTTCCACGATTCGCCCGAAAGCCGACGATCGACCACGAAATTCATCGGACTCTTCCGTCAGCTTGACGGCCCACTTCTTGACACGAGGGAGCATCTCCTGGCAGTGCTGCAACCTTCGCTTCGCTTTGGCAAGAGCCTGCTTCTCCTCAATACATGCGGGTCTTCGTCCGGCGACCGTGCGCATCTGACAGGTCGAGAGTGCTGTCCTCGCCTGCGAAACCTTCTCGAACCCGATCTGAATCTGCTTGGTCCAGTAAGCCGGCTGCTCGTGCTCGACCCAGTCCAGTGTCCGGTGAAGTTGCATTTGCATCATCTCAAGGGCCGAGGATGCCTCCTCCTCAAACTCGATCAGCGCAACCTTGAAGGCTCGCACGGCGGTGATGTCGGTGACTTTGGCGGAGGACATGGTTGGTTGATGGTTGATGGTTGATGGAGAGTCGAAACAGAAGAAACGATAAACCATCGACCATCAACGTTGTTGAAGGTACTCGTCGATCCGTTCGGCCTTTCGGAGCAGATACGGGATGTGGGCGTTGTTCGCTTCGACGAACTGGCCGAGCAGACGCATGTGTTGCTGGAATTCCTCAGTGAATTTCTTGTTCTCCTGATCTCGCCAGGAGCCGCTGAGTGCCTCGAGCCGGGAGGCCAGCATGGCCGCCTGATCGGTGAGGGTGTTATTAAACTGCTTGAGTTGCTGGGCAAATTGTCGCAGTTCGTCCGGATTGGCAATGGCTTGGGGCATGAGAACCTGCCGGAAAGGAGGCGCGAAAGGTCTTTCCTCATATTACGCACGCGAGCTGCGGTTCTCCACAGCGCTTAGTTGATTCGCCGCACATTTGAAATGTGCGTCTCAACAAGGGGGATTATGGCGGGTCCCTGAGCGCGGATGCGACGTCGTCCATCCGGCGGTGCAGATAGTCGAGGCACTGGTCAAACTCCGTGGAGGCTGCGAGCACCGTGCAGATCGGACTGCCTTGCAGCTGAAAGCTTCCCTGAGCGGGGACGTCGGCGTATGCGGGAATCGGACCGTACGGCCCCATCCGGAGCCAACCGGAAGTATCCGGCACCACGACATCTCTGTCAGCAAACAACACCAGCTTGCCAAGTACGGCCCCTCGAGGAGCAGCCAGCACACGCGCGTCGAGATTGTCTGGCAGCGTCATGCCGGTCGCGACACAATGGTCCAGAATGAGATTCGCCTCCGCGAGCACCTCCAGCACTTCGACAGATGCGGTGTATCGTGGATTGACCTCCGTCAGCAGCGGTTGTGTCCGTTCCTGAATGATAAAGTCGCACCCGAAAAGGCCTCGCAGCCCAAAACGATGTGCCAAGACAGCACCCGTACGACGGACGAGAATCTCGCCACCAGGATCAATGATGATCGGTCCCACCGACCCACACCACGAAAAAGGGCCTGCGTTAACATCCGCCTCACCAATCAACTGTCGTGTCAAACCAACATACCGCAGACTCCCGGGATCTTCTGTGCCAACGAAGAGAGCTGAGACACGATCGCCCTGAGCAAGCTGCTGAAAGTAGTGCGGCTCCTGGAGCGTCGGTGAGTCGGCAGCGTCGTCGTCCCAGACTGTGATGCCCCTTCCGCCTGAGCCATGACGCGGTTTCAAGAGCCATTTGCTATCTGCAGGAGGAGGGTCGGACTCGTCACGCACGTCGAGTCGAGGCACATGCGATTCGCTTAAGACTTGGTGCAGCTGCAATGGGTCGCGCACTCGTTCGATGGTGTCGGCATCATTTCCCAGCAGAGGTTGGCGAGCGGCAATGTCTCGGAGCACCTGCGGATGATTCTCCATTGCCCCCGTGTAGATCACGGGCAACGGTGGAAATTGTTTGAGGGCTGCGATGATCCCGTTGGGATAATCCTCGACACGGATCACAGGTGCGACTGATTGCAGATCGGTGTCCGCGAACTGATCGATGCAGAGAGGACGCAGTCCTGCGCGGATTGTCGAGAAGGCTGCTGAGCGGGTCGACGCACCCACAATGATCACATCAGCCGGAGGTGAATCGATCGGAGTGCCCGTGTTTGCTGACGACTTGGTGTCGGATGGGATGGCGGGCATAACGTCAGCGTGGCCGAAGGGTGGAATTCGCAGCAGAGACTTGATAAGACACGACTTCGGAAGACGTCACCGAAGCTGGGGCCCACTTGGCTGACGACCAGCATCTATCATGAAAACGTTCAGGACAAATAACAAGGGAGCACTCTGATGGCGATGCATATTGGCGAAGCACTGGTTGGCGACGGAAACGAAGTCGCTCATATTGACCTGCTGATTGGCGACAAGGATGGCCCGACCGGAGTGGCGTTCGCCAACGCCCTCGCTCAGCAAACACAGGGGCATAGCAATCTTCTGGCCGTCCTCGAGCCCAACCTCGCTGTCAAGCCCTCGACCGTGATGGTCACCAAGGTCACGATTAAGGGGGCCAAGCAGGCCGTGCAGATGTTCGGTCCGGCTCAGTACGCCGTCGCCAAAGCCGTTGCGGACTGCGTCGCGAACGGCACCATTCCCAAGGACCAATGCGAGAACTGGGTCATCGTCTGCGGCGTGTTCATTCACTGGGAGGCCGAGGACGACAAGAAAATCTTCGAGTACAACTACGAAGCGACCAAACTCTCAATCGAGCGAGCGCTCAAGGACGACCCGTCCGCTGACGAAGTCGTCTCCAAGAAGGACTCGGCCAGTCACCCCTTCTCTGGAGTCTGATCCTCTGAGACCGACCCGATCATCCGCGAGGCGACATCCATCGCTTGCGGCTTAGTACGACCAGGAACATCCCGGAGACAATTCGTGTCCGGGATGTTTTCATTTTTCAACACTTCAACCGTCGACACTCAACCAGCAATCTTGAACGATGAAGAACATCCTCGTCCAACTCGACACAGATCCCCTGCCCAGCACGTTTGATCGTGTCGTCGCCATCGACGCAGGGGCCGACGAGGTCTTTGCCTATGGAGGGGTCACGCCGGACAATGTCACTTCGCTTGTTCACGGGACCATGTTCACTCGTGGCCCCGAGGAGTTGAAGCACACGGCGATCTTTATCGGCGGCAGTGATGTCGCCGCCGGAGAGGCATTGTTGGCGAAGGTGTCCGACACGTTCTTTGGACCGATGCGGGTCTCCATGATGATGGACTCGAACGGATCAAACACGACAGCCGCCGCGGCGGTGCAGGCAGCCGCAAGACATGTCAGCCTCGAAGGGATCAAAGCTCTCGTGCTTGGCGGCACCGGACCCGTCGGGCACAGAGCTGCACAGATCCTCGCCATGCAGGGCGCTCATGTCCGCGTTGGCTCCCGATCCGTCGATCGAGCGGCCGAAACGTGCAAGGCCATTCAGAGTGTTGTCGAGGATGCGAAGGTCGAACCAGTCGCCTCGACCGGTGAGGGACTCGAATCCGCAACGCAGGACATCGGGCTACTGATCGCCGCGGGAGCCGCCGGGGTGCAGTTCCTCAGTGAGAATGAGTGGCAGGGCATCGGCGGACTGCAAGTGGCGATTGATCTCAATGCGGTCCCCCCCGTCGGGCTTGAAGGCATCGGCGTCACCGACAAGGCGAAAGAGATTGCCGGCGTCACCTGCTATGGAGCCATCGGCGTGGGCGGCACCAAAATGAAGGTGCACAAAGCCGCGATCAGCCGCCTGTTCGAGTCGAACAGCCTCGTCCTCGACACGACTGCTATCGCGAAGATCGCTGCCGAGATCGGTTAGCAGCGAGCCAACTCCGATCGCCAGACTCATTGCGTTTCGACATCAAGGTGCGAAACAATCATCGAAGACGGTGTGATGGCCATCATGGCCTTGGCGATGCTCTTCCGTGAGCGAACCTGCGGGTCGCCGGTCACCCCGTCTTTGATTCTCCTTGTCCAATGTCGCTATCACGCTCCGCGTGATGAGCGGAACAAGGGCGAGCTTGTTATGAGCGTGAAGGCGTGTGAGCTTGCGCGACATCACGCGGAGAGGCTGTCAGTTTTTACGAGGGGGACGGTAGTCAGGCGGCTTGGGATGCGCTACAGAGAAGAATATGACGACTCACAAAAATACAGAAGGCTTGGCGGTTCGCGTGAAGGGGCCGCAGCGGCGGC
>JAJDEJ010000055.1 GCA_029259815.1 Planctomycetaceae bacterium
GCTGATCCGAGTCGAGACGAGCAACTGCAACGGCTGAGAAAGCGACAGTCCGAGTTGGTAGACGAAGCTGATGAACTCTCCCGAGAGCTTAAGCGACAACAAAACGGCGATGCTGCGCGGACAGCGGACCGGGCTGCACGCCGTATGCGGGATGCACAGTCGGCGATCGACGAACAACAGCCGGAAGACGTCGCTGAGAATCAGCAGGAGGCGCTCGACGACCTCGAACAGCTGGCCAATGAACTCGCCGCCCAGCAGCGTGAGGCCGAGCAAGAACAGGCCGCCCAGCAACTTCGCGAACTGGCCGACACCTTGCGAGGACTGGCGGACCGTCAGCAGATCCTCAGCGGGGAGACAACAGACTTACACGTCCGTCAGGCAGAACGTGGTTCATGGAGTCGACCCCTGCGGCGAGACCTGCGCACATTGACAGATCAGCAAACGGCCCTTCGCGAAGAGGCGACGGTTCATCGAGAGGAAGTCACGGAATTGGCGGTCGTGACGACAGTCCTCCAAGCCGTCGAGCAACTCATGCAGGAAGCAGCGGAGTCTCTGGAAGGTCAGAACACAGGAGAGGCGACGGTTGTTGCTCAGCAGTTGGCTGTCGAACGGTTGCTGGCGGTGGTCGAAGTGTTGTCACCTTCAGAAGATCAGCAACCAGAAGTTGGCCCCGGAGGACCACCACCGGGCGAACCTGCCTCGGGTTCACAGTCAGAAGATCGTCACATCGCCATGCAACTCCGGCTGTTGAGGCACATGCAGTCTGACATCAACCGCCGTACGGAAGAATTGGCCATACAAGCCGCTCAGGATGATGGCGAAGGCCAGCCGAGCGAATTACAGGCAACACTCACACGGGAACAAGCCAAAGTGGCCGAATTGTCCCGCACTTTGCTGCAACAATTCTTGCAGTCACAAACACCGACCATCGAGCTTTTGCAAGATGACGAGGAACCGTCGGAATGATTCATTCTCAAACATCATGGACCGTCATCTCACTTGCGATCGCTCTGATCTGCGGCGTCACGACGCCATTCGTCCTGCTGGCCGATGATCTTGACCAGGAATTGCTGAAATCTCTTGAAGAAGGACGGCAGCCGGATTCCGTGGTGACGATCGTCAATCGGCTACTGGATAACACGACGCAAGCCCAGGCGCGGCTCGCGGACTCGGACTTCCAGAAACAGACTCAGACGCTCCAGCAGCAAATCCTCGAAGACATTGACGCCCTCCTTGAGCAGACAACTCCCCCGCCCGGGAGTCCTCCCCCCTCGTCGGGTGAATCCGAGTCCCAGACGCAGAACGATCAATCCCACTCGTCTGAGTCGCAACAAACAGAAGGGGACGGAGCCGAAAAGCAATCCCCCGAGGAAGAGACCTCCTCCGACCCGAACGCCGAATCACGGGAGTCAGCGGAGCGAAACGCTCAGGCAAACGGCGGCGCAACCGAGCAGAAGCGTCGTTTGGGGCTGGCGACCGCTGTCTGGGGACATCTTCCGCCAAAAGTTCGTGAACAGATGCGGAGTGCCTTCAGCGAAACCTACCTCCCCGAGTACGATGACCTTGTTCGTCGCTACTATGAAGCACTGGCCGCCCGTCGTGATCGTCACCAGAATCGCGGCAGCGAGTGATCTCCGACACACTGATTGACCCTCCATGTCTGCCCCACGTCCGCCCCGCCGCAACTCTCGTTCCGCCAAAGTGCGAGCCACAGATCCCGACCCGACTGGGCCGATGCGGCTCCAGCGATTTCTCGCCGCAGCGGGTCTGGGTTCACGTCGCCATTGTGAGGAATACATCACAACTGGCCGTGTGACGATTGACGGTGAGATCGTGAGCGAGCTGGGCACACAGGTCGACCCGGCAGAGCAGTCAGTGACGTTTGATGGCGAACGACTGCGGATCGAACGCAAGCAATACTTCGCTCTCAACAAGCCAGTCGGCTATCTCTGCACACACAGCGACCCCGGCGGGCGACGCAATGTGACTGAACTGTTCCCCTCAGGGGGGCCGAGGTTATTCGCCGTCGGACGGTTGGACGAAACGAGCGAAGGCTTGTTGATTGTTACGAACGACGGCGAACTGGGCAACAAGTTGGCCCATCCACGCTACCGCATTGATCGCACGTATCAGGTGCAAGTGGCCGGTCATCCGCCACGCTCGGTCCTCGTCGAGTTGGAACGAGGCATGCACTTTTCGGAAGGGAAGTTCAAAGCTGAGAGCGTGCGACCACTCAAGAAACAGGGGAAGAGCACTTTCCTCGAAGTGCGACTGCGTGAAGGCCGTAACCGAGAGATTCGCCGACTCTTGGC
The DNA here is from genome assembly GCA_029259815.1 of Planctomycetaceae bacterium. GTDB lineage: Bacteria > Planctomycetota > Planctomycetia > Planctomycetales > Planctomycetaceae > JAHBXU01. Next base: position 2,313 of record JAJDEJ010000055.1, read on the forward strand.
GAAGATCGGTCATAAGGTGATGAAACTCCAGCGCGTGGGTTTCGGCCCGGTAAGGCTGGGCAAGCTCAAGCCGGGCGAGTATCGCGAACTTCGACCGTCCGAGATCAACGCCCTGCGAGAACTGGTCAAGAAGACCTCCGCACCACGGACGAAGGCGTCGCCCGGCCCGCGCCGTCGAAAAAAGAGTTCGACGCAAAGGCGCTGAGACGCCAAGACGCGCAAAGGTCCAGAGTCAACGTCTCCTGAGGATCGCGCTCGTCATATTGGCAGATCGCAAGTGGGGTCAGGTTGAACGAAAAGGGTGGCACGTCCCTGACCAACGGGAAGGGCTTGGCGAGCGCGAGACACGTGTCGAGTGTTTCAGAACCCTGCGCCACGCCCTTCCTGACGTCAGGGCGTGCCACCCCGAAGTTGTTGGATCACACTGACCCACGACCGTCTTTTCGGTGGGTGTGTCTCTCGAGACTGAGTTCTGTATGATCGCTCGATGTCCTGACGCGTTGACAACCTCCTTGGCGCGTCCTGGCGTCTCCGCGACTTTGCGTCAAAGAGACGAATCGAGAACCTTTCCTCCCTCCGTGTCTCCATGACGATTGAGAATGTTTGCCTGCCGGGGATGATGCCTCACGCCGGATGGACGACCGTTCGCGTGGTCGAGCAGCAGCAACTCGCGTCCGATACGTATCGCTTACGTTTGCACTGCCCCGAAGCGGCTCGCGTGATTACGCCGGGACAGTTCTTCATGGTGCGGCCTGAGGGTGGCACCGATCCCCTCTTGGGACGCCCCTTTGCTCTGTACGACACGGTTGATGGCAATGATGGCCCGGAGGCGATTGATTTCGTCTATCACGTGATTGGCAAGATGACCCGCTTGATGAGCCAGTGGACGGGCGGCGAGGCGGTCGAATTCTGGGGTCCACTCGGGAATGGGTTTCCTGTCGCTGCGTGTCAACATCTGATGTACATCGGCGGCGGCATTGGTTACACGCCTGTGCTGGCAATCGCGAGAGAGGCACTCGGACATCGCACTTATGGTCAACCGACGAGATCGAATGAACGAACGGTCGAGCGGATGATGCTCTGCTATGGTGTGCGATCGGTCGATCACTGTGCCGATCTGTCGGCACTTGAGGATGTTGAGGGACTGACCATTCGCATAGCGACTGACGACGGCAGCATAGGCCATCATGGTCTTGTCACCGATCTGCTGAGCGAGTCACTGGAGAGTGACGACGCACCCGATGCCGTCTATTGTTGTGGCCCGTTGCCGATGATGCATGCGGTCGGCCACATCTGTGAGCAGGCGGGCGTTGACTGTTGGTTGTCGCTGGAGTCACCCATGGCCTGCGGGTTTGGTGCCTGTTTCAGTTGTGTGACCCGCGTGCGGACCGATGATCCAGATGGCTGGGACTACCGCCGCACGTGTGTCGAGGGCCCCGTGTTTCCTGCGACACAACTCGTCCTCGATTGACAACGGCCCACGAGACCCGACACGCTACTACTGCGACAATCAAATCAGTGTAGCGTCCATCGCGGCGAACAAGACTGGAATCATAGACCCTTCAACGTCCAAACGCCGCTACACCAAAGTGCCCGTGGCACTAGTGCATTCCTCGGAATTGCGTCACCCGCCCCAACATCTTCCCTCCTCTGACGATCTCTGGAAGTCACTCATGACGAACAGATTGCCTCTGCACCTCATCCTTGTTCTTGCGGCGATGAGCATCTTCGTGGCTCCGTCCATTGCAGATGAACCCTCACTCGCGGACGAACTGCCTCGACTGCCGGCGGTCGAAGCTGTAGATGCTCCGTCGACATTTACACTGCAACACGGGTTCACCCTGCAACTCGTCGCCAGTGAGCCACTGGTCGCTGATCCGATTGATGCGTGCTTTGATGAGTGGGGGCGGATGTATGTCGCAGAGATGCACGGGTATCCGTACTCGGCAGAAGTGCGGAAGTATCAGCCCGAGCCGCTGGGCAAGGTCGATGCGGGCATCATCCGCCGCCTCGAAGACACCGATGGCGACGGCAAGTTCGAGACGAGCGTCGTCTTTGCGGATCGAATGAGTTGGGTCACGTCCGTCTGTTGCTACGACGGCGGTGTGTATGTGCTGGCTCCCTCGAAGCTGCTGTATCTCAAGGATACGAATGGCGACGGCAAAGCGGACGAGCGGCGGGTCGTGTTCACCGGCTTCAGTCGTGACAACGTCCAGGGATTGGCGAACAATCTCAAGTGGGGACCGGACAACCGAATTTACGTTTCGAGTGGTACGAATGACGGTGAGTTGATGCGTGGGGAGGAGTCGCTGGGCAGTCTGCGCGGTGCCGACTTCTGCTTCGATCCCAAGACTCCGGAGGTCGAGTTCCTCACAGGTGGACGGCAGTTCGGTCACAGCATGGACGACTGGGGCAATCGCTTCGTGTGCGGCAACAGTAATCACATCCAGCACATCGTCTACGAGCGGCGCGACTTGGAAGGCAACCCGGGCGTGTCTCTGCCAAGCGTCATTCGTACGATCGCCGCGGAGGGGGCCGCGGCTCCCGTGTTCCGCAAGAGTCCGGCCGAGCCGTGGCGCATCGTGCGAACACGTCGTCGTGCAGCTGATCCGGAATACCGCAAACGACTGCCTCACACCGAACTTGTCGCGACCGGCTTCTTCACCTCCGCCACCGGAGTGACGATCTATCGGGGTGACGCCTATCCGAAAGATTACCATGGCAATGCCTTCATCGGCGACGTGGGCGGCAACCTCGTCCACCGCAAGACCCTCACACCCGATGGAGCCACGTTCATCGCCAAGCGGGCCGAGGAAGGTGTTGAGTTTCTTACATCAACGGATACATGGTTCCGCCCGGCGAACTTCGTCAACGCCCCGGACGGTTGTCTGTACATCCTCGACATGTACCGCGAAACGATCGAACACCCACGGTCAATTCCGGAAGACATCAAAGCCCACGTTGATCTGGAGAGCGGTGACGATCGTGGTCGTGTCTGGAGACTGACGCCTCCCAAGTGGTCGTTCACGTCACCTCCCAAGTTGGGCGAACTGTCCTCCGCGAAGCTCGTTGAGCATCTGGCATCAACGAATGTGTGGCAACGCGAGACGGCCCAACGGCTCCTCTGGGAACGACAGGACCTGTCCATTGTCAAGGATGCCCGCAAGCTGGCGGAATCGTCGGCGTCAGCCGTCGGTCGACGACATGCACTGGATACACTGCAAGGTCTCGACGCACTGGAGACGACCGACATCGTACGCGCACTGTCCGACGATGATCCACGAGTCCAGGTTTACGCGTTGGGGCTTCTCTCACGTCAACTCGATCATCAGGGCCAAGGGAGTTCTCTCGATGACAAGGTGGCAGCACAACTCAAGTCGATCGCGGTCGATCCGGACCCACAAGCGGCCTTTGCTTTGGCCATGACGCTCAAACGGTTGGGTGGTGAGACGCAGTCCGAGTTGTGGCAACAACTGGCTGCGAACGTCGCGGTCACTCCCGACTTGCGAGCCGCCCTGTTAATGGGGGCGACGGGTGATCGTGTCGACCTCATCCGCAGTTTGGCAGCGGTGTCAAAAGATCACGCATCGCCGTTGATGCTCGAACTTGCGGAAATGGTGGGATTGGCCAATGACGCCCCCGAGACTTCCCATGTGCTAAGCGTCGCGACCGAGGCGTCATGCCCAGATCTCGTCCGTCCTTCTTTGCTGACATCGCTGGGCCGCGGCCTGCGTCGACGAGGCGGCTCACTCGTCGTACTGCTTGATTCGGATAATGTCGATGAGGCGGTACGACAGAAGGCTGAGAAAGTCTTTGCGACGAGCACGAAAGTCGCGGCAGACCCGGAACAAACGGAAGCCGACCGTGAGGCGGCCATCGGATTGCTGGCCCACACCAACTTCGAGAGCGCGGGCCCCGCACTGGGTGAGTTGTTGACGCCCCAGACATCTCAACGGCTGCAACTCGCTGCCATCGCAGCCCTCAATCAACATGTCGGGACGAAGCCCGGAGAGGTGCTCGTTGACAATTGGGAGTCTTTCAGCCCGCAATGTCGCAAGGCGGCCGTGGATGCCATGTTGTCGCAGCAAGTGCGGACGACTGAGTTGCTGCAGGCGATGGCTGACGGCAACGTGCGACCGGGAGATATAGAGCCAGCTGACCGGCAATTTCTGTTGAATCACCCGGACGAGGGCATTCGTGAGCAGGCGACCAAGGTCTTGGGACAGCCAGCATCAGCAGATCGCGAACAGGTGATCGCCCAGTACGTGTCGGCCCTGGAAGCGGCGCACAACGGCGAGCAAGGCCGTGCTGTCTACAAGAAGTTGTGTGCCAACTGCCATCGACTGGGCACCGAGGGACACGCAGTCGGTCCGGATTTGGCGTCGGTGAAGAACAAGTCAGCACGTGACCTGTTGATTGCAATTCTCGACCCAAATCGTGAGAGGCAGCCGAACTATGCGAGTTATACGCTGCTCACACTCGACGGTCGCGTCATCACCGGTCTCATCAGCGCGGAAACGGCACAGAGCGTGACGCTGCGTCGTGCAGAGGGCAAGGAGGAGACCGTCCTGCGTGAGGACATCGAGTTGCTTAAGTCCAACGGCGTCTCGCTCATGCCGGCGAACCTGGAGAAGGAACTCAAGCCCGAACAGATCGCGGATGTGATCGCGTTGATTCGTGGTGAAGAGTGAGTGGTGGAGTTGTCGAAGTAGATGTCGTATTCTCGTGACGTGTTTGGTCGTCTGTGTGATGCGCTGCGGACGGTGTTTGGAACGGATGTTTCCGTTCTGGTTCCGCTAAGCCGCAAGCGTTGGATGGTCAGGTTTCGGTTTCTCTTGAATGGCTCCGGTCTCTTCCATGCATCACTCCGCCGTCTTGTTGTCGATTCCCGGTCTGCGGTCTCAAGACCTTGCGTCGATGCCCCGATTGTCGGCACTCGCAAGTGGTGAGGGGACGAGTGTGCCATTGACGCCGTCGTTTCCGTGTGTCACCTGGCCCGTGCAGGCCAGTCTGTTGACCGGGGTCGGACCCGAGCAGCATGGTGTCGTAGCGAATGGCCTGTATCACAGGGAGTCGGGTGAAGTCGAGATGTGGACGGCATGGAACGAGTGTGTGCAGTCGCCGCAGATTTGGGACCGGCTGCATGATCACGACGAATCGTTGACCTCGGCTGCGTGGTTTCCCCTGTTGGGCAAAGGCTGTGCAGCGGACTATGTCTGTATCCCCGCTCCTCATCACAACGATGACGGCACCGAGTCGATGTGGTGTCACACGAAGCCGGAAGATTTCTATCCCGAGTTGATGGACTCGTTGGGGCATTTCCCCCTCATGCATTTCTGGGGTCCGCTGGCCAATATCAAGTCGACTGATTGGATCGTCGACTCAGCCGTGAACATGGCGAAGAAGTATCAGCCACGCTTCAGTGCGATTTACCTGCAGCATCTCGACTATGCGGCTCAAAAGTTCGGTCCCGGTAGCGATCAGGCACAGACCGCTCTGGGGGAATTGGATGCAGCGATTGGTCGTCTGATCGATGGTTACACGGATGCCGGACTTGATGACATCCTCTGGTTGGCGGCCAGCGAATATGTCATCACCGATGTCAGCGACGTTTGTTATCCCAACCGAGTCTTGCGGGAGGCGGAGTGTCTTGCACTTCGGGAGGACGAGAGTGGTGGCGAAGTCCTCGTCCCGCCAGAGTCGGAGGCGTGGGCCATGGTCGACCATCAGTTCGCGCATGTGTTCGTGCGAGACGAGACGAACATCTCGCGCATGGCGGACTTGTTCCGTGGCGAGCCATTGGTCGAGCAAGTGCTCGTGGGCGATGAACGTCGCGAGGTTGGGCTCGATCATCCTCGTTCCGGGGAGATCGTGCTCATTGCGAAACCGCAAGCGTGGTTTGCGTACTACTGGTGGCTGGATGACTCACGGGCCCCCTCGTTTGCGCGGACGGTCGACATTCACAACAAGCCGGGATATGACCCGGTCGAGATGTTCATCAACATGCCCAGCCGCGAGACACCTCTGGATGCGACGCTCGTTCGCGGGTCGCATGGCTATCCGGCAACGGACCCGTCGCGGCGGGGAGTGCTCGTCGCATCCGATGAGGCTGCGTTGGGGGACGTCTCAGCCGAAGAATTTCAGGACACGGAAGTCGCTCACCTGGTACTCAACAACTTTGGCGTATCCAACGAGTAAAGACGGATACCATAAGGGCTTCCGTCTCTGCGTCAGCCGTTGGTTTGTTCGGCAAATTGTCATTTGGGCCGGCGACCTCTAGAATCAAGTGAAACTCAGACTCCCGTCCCTGGCGTCTTCCTGAGCCATTTGCCGACTCCCTCCCGTCAGAGCAACATCGTCCAAGGATCGCCGTGCTTGCTGACCCGCTGTTGTCCGAATCACTTGTCGGTTTCGACTTTGTGCCTCGCACGCGGGTCGTGTTTGGTCAGGGTGTCGTCGATCAACTGGGGACTCTGGCCGCCGAACTTGGAGGCAGGCGAGTTCTGTTGGTGACGGACAAAGGACTGGCAGAGGCAGGTCACGAGAAACATGGCATCGATGCCTTGCAGTCCGCCGGGTTGAACGTGACAGTCTTTGACGATGTGCACCCCAACCCGACAACGGAGGACGTCGAGCGTTGTGTTGCCGTTGCGAGGAAGTCGAAGACCGATCTCATCGTGGGCCTGGGTGGCGGCAGCAGTATGGACTGTGCCAAGGGCTGCAATTTCCTGCTGACCAACGGCGGGCAGATGGAAGACTATTGGGGAGTCGGCAAGGCGACGAAGCCCATGTTGCCCATGATCGCTGTCCCCACGACGGCCGGGACAGGCAGCGAGGCGCAGTCTTTCGCACTGATCTCGCAGGTCGACACCCACATGAAGATGGCCTGCGGCGACCCCAAGGCCGCATTCGCGATCGCTGTGCTTGACCCGGAGTTGACGATCACGCAGCCATCGATGGTGACAGCCGTCACAGGCATCGATGCAATCAGCCATGCCATCGAAACGTTCGTCACACGCAAGCGAAGTCCCGTGTCGCAGGTCTTCAGCCGTGAGGCATGGAAGGCATTGAGTCAGCATTTCCCGATCGTCTGTCATGAGCCCGAGGACATCGAAGCGCGGGCGGCGATGCAGCTGGGAGCGTTCTGGGCGGGGAGAGCCATCGAGAATTCAATGCTCGGTGCCACTCACTCACTGGCGAACCCGCTGACGGCCCGTTTCGACATGACGCATGGAGTGGCGATTGGAGTCCTACTCCCGCACGTCATTCGTTTTAACGGAGTCGACGTGGCTCCGCTGTGCGGCGAGTTAGCATCCGCAGTCGGGTTATGCGCGGCAGATGATCCTGAATCCCCCGAGCATCTGGCCTCCCATGTTCGCGAGCTGACCGAACAAGCTGGCTTGCCGACTTCTCTCTCCGCATGTGGAGTGGATTCCAGTCTCATCCCGACGATGGCTGAAGAGGCTGCCCAACAATGGACGGCTCAGTTCAACCCACGCGAGGTCGATGCGGACAGTTTGGAGAAGTTGTACCGATGTGCCTGGAGCGATGGATGATGTCTGTGCTCGAGCGATTGTCGCGGCGTCTCGAAATCGTTGTGACGATGTTGGTCTTGTTGACGTCGATCCATACAGGCTGCAGCGATCAGCCGGTCGTCGATCGGGCTGGAGATGTTGTTAACACTCCAGGCGCGTCCGACACGATCGAAATCGACTCTCACTCGACTGATCAAAACGAACTGAATGAAGTTGAAGCTGTCACGTCGTCCGATGAGGAGCCGTTGGATGATGCGATCGCAGGAGTGGCAATTTCGGACGACGTGCAGAGTTGGACATCGTTTCGCAACGGACCGCAGCAGCTGGGTATCGCTCACACGACGCTGCCGGATGAGTTGGAGTTGCTGTGGGAGTACGACGCCCCCGACGGTGTGACGGCCTCGGCAGCCATAGCGGATGGGCGAGTCTACTCGGGCATTGTCGGTGGCAACGTCTTCTGTCTCGACCTGAAGTCAGGAGAATTGGTCTGGCCCTATCGTTCGATCGAGTCTGACGATCCCAATGAGTTCGCACCTGGCTTCCAGGCACCGGTGACCGTGACCGATGAACTGGTCTTGTGTGGCGATGAGGACGGTGTCATGCACGCGATTGATCGGGAAACAGGTAAAAAGCGGTGGACGTTCCCGACCGATGGCGAAGTGATTGGTGGTGTGACCATTGTCGGCGAGCGTGCCATCTTTGGCTCACACGGTGGCAAGCTGTTCAGCCTCGATCTGTCCGACGGCTCTGTTGTCTGGGAGTTCGAGACGCGTGGTCCGGTCAACGCGTCGCCGACAATTGGCGAGAACTTCACGTTTGTTACGGGATGTGACCAACCGATCATGCGTGTTGTCGACATTGAGTCAGGAGAACAACACAACGAAATCCCGCTCAACGGATTGCTCATCGCCACACCCGCGCTCCTCGGTGACATGCTTTATTTCGGCACCGATGAAGGCACGGTGTACGCGGTCGACTGGAAGGCGAAGCAGACGGTGTGGTCCTACGCTGACCCCGCCAGACAGTTCGAGATTCGTTCCTCTCCCGCCGTCATTGACGATCTGGTGATCATCGGCAGCCGCGACAAACGCCTGCACGCCATCGACCGCCAGACTGGCGACAAAGTGTGGACGTTCGCCACACGTGCCGGCATCGACAGTTCCCCGGTCGTCTGTGGTGACCGCGTGTACTTCGGCTCCCGGGACAAGAATGTCTACGGCCTCACAATTTCAGACGGCAAAGAAGTCTGGAAGAACAACGTCCGCCAGTCGATCACTGCTTCGCCCGCGATTGGCGAAGGTCACCTCGTCATCGGCACGGACGAGTCGGATGGCCGGATTCTCTGTTTCGGCGCGTCAAAGTAGTCATCACGCTCCGCCGTGATGTCACAGACAAAGGGCGGTGTACTGCCAGCGAAAAAAAATCACATCTCGAGAAATAGGCTGTAAGGTTCGACTCCAGCGTTCGTATTGTTGATGACAGAATGAATTTCCTGGTCTTCAGAGGCCACGAGCATGCTCGTGAGTCTCACCCCGTTGGCTTGTGGCCGCTCCATCTCCGACACGGCGACAGGTGGAGTCACGATTGCAATCGCTGACGAGTCAACGGGTCCTGGCCGCGCCGCCTGATTTCTGGGGTGTTCTGTCACACGTGGGCCGGCCGGTCCATTCTTTTTTGACGAACAACCATGACTTCGGAACTCCCCAACGAATCGATTACGAGCGAATAACAAGCAATCCATTCCGAGAGTCACGGCGACTTTGGTGTCACGCCTGCCAGTAGGTGCGATCCAGGGTGCGGTAGCCGATCGCTTCGGTGAGGTGTTCGGAGGCGATTTCGTCGCAGCCTGCGATGTCAGCGATGGTGCGGCTGACACGGAGGATCTTGTCATGCGCGCGGGCGGAGAGGCCCATTTCTTCCATGGCCGCCTTCAGAAGTGACTCGGCTTCGGGGTCGAGTTTGCAATGAATGCGGATTTGTTTAGGGGCCATCTTGCCGTTTGCGGAGGAGGTCGGGTCATCGCGGAAACGATGGGCCTGTCGCTCATGGGCGTCGATGACTTTGTCTCGCATGGTTTCGCTGTTGGTGCCGGTCGCTTTGTCCGAGAGTTCGCGAAACGGGACAGGCGGGACTTCGACGTGGATGTCGATGCGGTCGAGGAGTGGACCGCTGATACGGCTGAGGTAACGTTCGATCTGCATGGGATTGCAGTTGCACTGCCGTTTGGGGTCGCCCCGGAAACCACAAGGGCACGGGTTCATCGCAGCGACGAGCATCAACCTCGCCGGGAATGTCACGCTGCCCATCGCACGGGAGATGGTCACACAATTCTCTTCCAACGGCTGGCGAAGGACTTCGAGCGTGCGTCGGTTGAACTCAGGGAGCTCATCGAGGAACAGGAGGCCGTTGTGAGCGAGTGAGATTTCACCCGGAGTGGGTGTGCTGCCGCCACCGACAAGACCCGCTTCGCTGATTGTGTGATGGGGTGAGCGGAACGGTCGCCGCAGGACGAGCGACTGCTTGGCCGGCAGGCGTCCGACTGCACTGTAGATCCGGGTCGTTTCGAGACTCTCCTCCGGTGTGAGCGAGGGCATGATGCTGCCGAGTCGTTGAGCGAGCAGAGTCTTGCCAGTCCCCGGGGAGCCGATCATCAACAGGTGGTGCGTGCCGGCGGCTGCGACCGTCACCGCGCGTTTGGCCGACTCTTGACCTTTAACGTCTGAGTAGTCGACCGCATAATTGCCAAATTCCTCGAACGCTTCATCCCAGCTGAAGCTGGCGGGTTCGATCCCCAGTTGGCCAGTGAAGAACCCGACCGCTTCGGCGAGTGATCCCACAGGTATGATATCGATTCCGTCAACGACGGACGCTTCCCGCACATTGGCGACCGGCACGAGCAACCCAGCGCAGCGGTCCGCTTTCGCCTGCAGGGCCATCGAGAGTGCCCCCTTGACTGAACGCACATTGCCGTCGAGCGCCAACTCGCCGACACAGGCGTAGCGACGGAAGAGATCCGACTCCAACTGTCCACTGGCTGCGAGTAGCCCGAGTCCGATCGGCAGATCAAACGACGGCCCCTCTTTGGGGAAGTCAGCCGGGGAGAGGTTGATCACGATCCGGTCGACAGGTCGCGAGTAGCCGCTGTTGACGAGGGCCCGTTCGATGCGGTGCGTGCTCTCCTTCACCGCGGCTTCGGCCAGTCCCACAAGGACCGTTTTCGGCAACGCTCCCGGCGAGATGTCGACCTCTACCTCAACCGATCGGGCTTCAATGCCGAACAGTGAATAGGTGGCCAGTTGCGCAAGCATGGGCGGGATTGACTGGGCAGTCGGGTGGCAACTTCGCAGTAGTGAATCTCATGATCCGCAGTTCACATCAAGTATACCGGCAAGGTACAATGAACACACCTGACGACTCTGGAGAAAGACCATGTCTCAAGCCCCCGAACTTGCCAGTGACCTGCTGACGTTCGACGATTTCTGCGCAATCGTCAAAGATGGCGAAAAGGCCGACCTCTTGGATGGAGTGATCTACATGGCGTCACCCGACTCCCGACGAGCGAACCGTATCACCAGTTTCCTGAATTCGCTGTTGGAACAGTTTGTCGCTGCCAGAAGGATCGGCGGCGAGGTCTATGTCAACCGATTCGCTTTTCAGTTGGACGAGATGAACGGTCCGGAGCCGGATGTGGCTTGGGTCGCGGAGGATCGGTTGCATCTGGTCTCAGATGGTCGGATGCACGGGGCACCGAGCGTCGCGGTCGAAGTCGTCTCGCGAGACAGTCGTCAGCGTGACTGGGTCGACAAGCGCACGAAGTACGAAGGTGCGGGTGTCGAGGAGTATTGGATCATTGATCCGATCCAGAACCGCACGGAGTTTCTGCGGTTGCAGGGCGGCTTCTATGACATCGTCCCGCTTGAGGAGAATCGCATCTTCCGCAGCCGGGCGATCAACGGATTCTGGTTGAATATCGAGTGGCTGCTGTCATTCCCGCTGCCGAATGTGTACGAATGTTTGCAGCAGCTTCTGGAAACCGAGTGACTTCATCGCCATTGAGAATCTGAGTGAAGTGGTCACTCGGGCAACGGGTGCTTCTTGAAGAACTCCCACATGATGTCGTTCGCGGAGATATCGAGGGTCGAGGGACCGAGAAAGCCGAGGCGGAGTTGGCGACCGGGCCAGGTGTGTCCGCCACCAATAATCTTATAGAAGATGACCTCCGAGCCGTCGCGACCGCCATCGTAATTGTGCCGTTCGACGGTCATCCCGTCATTAGAATGATCTGGCATGAGAGTGACGTGCGGTGCGGGTGAACAGCCATTCGCTGCAACCCAGGCGTCGAGTGTCTGTTGAACCGAAATGAAGTCGGTCTGTGTCACGCTCGTGTCTCCAGGCCCCCCGTTGATGGCCACGAAGTCATCCTTGGTCCCGTGGAAATGGAGCACGGGGACCGGCCGCGTCGGGTCACAGGTCTCGAATCCCATCGGTCCCGCGATCGATGCGATCGCAGCAATTCGGTCGGACATCTCCGAAGCGAGGTGATACGCCAGCATCCCGCCATTGGAGATCCCTGTGGCGTAAACTCGATGTGGGTCGACATTGGCCCGAGATTCGAGTTCATCAAGCAGGGCTGTGATGAATGCCAGTTCGTCAATATTCTGCCTTTGGGCGTAGCCACAGCAGTTTCCGGCATTCCATGTGCGGATGCCACGGATTCGACCGCTTCCTTCGGGATAGACCGCCACAAAGCCAGCTTCGTCTGCCTTCTCGTTCAGGCCGCAGTATTTGATCTGTTGGCGTGAGTTCGACGCCCCGCCATGGAAGCAGAGGACGACTGGCGTCGGATGATCGGCGTCATAAGACTGTGGCACGTGCACAATGGCAGTTCGTGTTGTCCCGTCGACGATCACCTCGATCGTATGGTCCCCGGCATCGAGCGACTCGATACCCGTGCAGAAGGCTGAAAAACTGAGGAGCATGGGCAGCATGGGACGACTCCATTCTGGACGAGGTCGTGTTGACCAAAAGTTGATTTCTCTGATACGTTTCCGCCCCCTTCACCAAGGAGAATTTGTGGTGGTTTTTGGGGAATTCGCAGCGGGGGGATTGGCTATGGCCATTCATCAACTGTATCACTCGGCCTGTATCGTACTGCGTCGGCTTGCCCCACTCCGGGGCGACTCTTCGCGTGTCTGAGGAGCAAGCTTGAATGTGTGGAATCGTCGGGTACGTGGGACATCGTGGTGCTTCGGACTTCCTCCTAGAGGGCTTGCGCCGCCTCGAATATCGAGGTTATGACAGCGCTGGCATCGCGGTGCAACAGAATGGCGAGATTTGCATTCGCAAGAAAGCCGGTCGCGTGCAGGAGTTGGTCCGGCTGATTGGCGATGAGCCGGTCGATGGCGTGCTGGGAATTGGGCACACCCGCTGGGCCACTCACGGCGAGACCACCGACCTCAACTCGCATCCTCATGTGGGCGGTGATGGCGAAGTGGTACTCGTTCACAACGGCGTCATTGAGAACTATGACCTGCTCCGAACTCAACTGCAGGGGCTGGGGTACGTCTTTCGTACCGGCACAGACACGGAGGCCATCGCCCATCTTGTCGCCCATCATCTCAGCGAACAAATCAAACTTGGTCAAGATGAAACATCACCGGCCACCTGCCTCAAGGCGATTGAAGCCAGCCTGCCCAAGTTGAAGGGGACCTACGGACTCGTGGTGCTGTTTCGTGGGCAACCCGACATGCTCATCGCTGCCCGTTCGGGGAGCCCGTTGGTGATCGGCATCGGCGATGGCGAGTACTTCGTCGCCAGCGATGCGGGCCCGTTGGCTGGGTACACGGACGAGGTTGTCTATCTGGCCGATCACGAACTCGCCGTGCTCACGTCTGATCGGATTCAGCTGATGCACCGCGACAATGGACGTCAGTCTCCGTCAGTCCAGACACTCGATCAAGTGTCGACAGACGTCGGCCTCGACGGCTACGACCATTACATGCTCAAGGAAATTTTTGAGCAACCCCACACGATCGAGAACGCGATGCGCGGTCGCCTCGACGATGACGAAGCCACGGCCAAGTTCGGTGGTCTCAATGTGACGCTGCCCCAGCTGCGACGTGTCGATCGCATCGTGCTTACGGCGTGCGGGACGAGTTGGCATGCCGGACTTGTGGGCGAATACCTGTTCGAGGAATTCGCTCGCATCCCGACCGAGGTCGAGTACGCCAGTGAACTACGGTATCGCAATCCTCCACTGGGTGATCGCACGATGGTGTTTGCCATCACCCAGAGTGGCGAAACGGCCGATACGCTAGCCGCGATGAGGGAGTGTCAGCGGAAGGGCCTGGCGACGATGGCCATCTGTAACTCCGTCGGATCGTCCATCGCTCGTGAAGCCGATGGAGGTGTCTTCCTGCATGCGGGCACGGAGATCGGAGTCGCTTCGACCAAAGCATTCACCTCGCAGGTCGCTGTCCTCACTCTGTTATCGCTCTATCTGGGCCGCATGCGTCATCTCTCGTACCCTGCTGGTGAGCGCATGATTCGCAAACTGCGTGAGATGCCGGAGATGATTGAGCAGACACTTAAATGCAACGATCTTGTGAAAGAGGTCGCCCAAAAGTATTACGGCTTCAACAACTTCCTGTACCTCGGGCGGCTGTACAACTTTCCGGTTGCTCTCGAAGGAGCCTTGAAGCTGAAGGAGATCAGTTACATCCACGCAGAAGGGTATCCCGCTGCCGAGATGAAGCACGGTCCCATCGCCCTCGTTGATGAGCAGACGCCCAGTGTCTTCATCGCCCCGCATGGGCACATCTACCCCAAGGTGATGAGCAATCTCGAAGAGGTCAAAGCCCGCAAAGGGCCGGTGATCGCGATTGCCTGTCACGGCGATGACAAAATCGCTGAACTGGCCGATGACGTAATCTACGTGCCGGATGTTGAGGAGTATCTGCAGCCACTCGTCACCAGCATTCCTCTGCAACTGCTCGCCTACCACATCGCATGCCTTCGAGGTTGCGATGTCGACAAGCCTCGAAACCTCGCCAAGAGTGTCACGGTGGAGTGATGAACCCCTGACAATTCGGGCCACAGATCAGGAGGAATCTGTGTGCTTCCTTGACCACTGTGGTAGAATAAACAACGAACGTACCTATCGAAGGTGATCGTCATGGTTGCAGACCTGACACTGTCTATCCGCTTTCCTCTTCACATATCCTGCGCGGATGAAGTGAGTCGCTCGACGGTGTGGCAAGAAGCGATCACGAGAGTCGAAGGCTTCCAAGAGCTACGTGACGACTGGGACGGTAATGGTGCTGAGCCACCATCTGCAGAGATTGTTTCCGCCGCAATCGAATGGCTGAACCGCATGCCTCAATTGGATGAGCGGGCCGTTCCGCCTACGCAGATTGTCCCGGGCTCGCTGGGCGAAGTGCTGTTCATCTGGCAGAGTGAATCACAGTTCATTGAGGCGGAGATTGAAAACCCAGATGACGTCGAATGGATGATCAAAGTCGGCGATGCCGAACCAGAGTTTTGTTCGACTCCCGTGGGACGTGCGGTTGTATTGACGACCTCTGAATTGTCGGCCGTCAATGGCTGACGCCGTAAAAGTTGGGCGGATAGACGATGGCATCCCCCGCCAACTCGCTCAGTTTCATCTGCAATGCTTTCTGGACTCGCTTGGACTGCTTGCTCGCTTGGTAATCGGTGACGTTCAGTTCGGGAATCACCGCTTGTCCCGGAAGGTCATCTGGGATCTGTTTGGCAATCACATCAAGTCCGATCTCTCTCAATTCTCCAACAGACAGGCGGACAACAACGTAACATTCTGCACCGCTTCGTCCAGCTGCGGCAACAGCCGATGGTGAAGGACCGCCGTGTGCCTCATCCTGATAGACCGACAATCCGTCCGTATCTTCAGACGAGGGGCGAAACGCTCTTGGGAGTATTGGCACTGGTTGAGTGAGGTCGACATCGTTCTTGTGGACTCGTCGTAGCACATAGCTATCATTGGGGATAGAAACTGTTCTCTGATCGCAGGCGTCTTCAGGAACATCCATGTTCATTTCCAGACCCTCGTCCTTATTTGAAATCGTAGCTGAGAGGCTCAGGCTTTCAGATCATTCTTCCTCTCATCACAGATCCGCTATTGTTGGAAATTGCATCATTTCGTCAATAACTGACACAACAGTCGGGGAATCACCGCCGAAGTGTCAAGTTTGAAATCGTGTCATATGGTCAACCATTTCCATGCGAATTGCACTTTCTGAGTTCTTGGTTGCTCACACGGTGATGCGGAGCAGGCGTTGGAGCAGGGTGCGGATTTTTCGGGGGAGCTGTGTGCGAGTGAGACCGTGCGAAAATTCTTCGGCCAAGCAGGCAGCCTGTAAGGCTT
>JAJDEJ010000056.1 GCA_029259815.1 Planctomycetaceae bacterium
AAGCCTTACAGGCTGCCTGCTTGGCCGAAGAATTTTCGCACGGTCTCACTCGCACACAGCTCCCCCGAAAAATCCGCACCCTGCTCCAACGCCTGCTCCGCATCACCGTGTGAGCAACCAAGAACTCAGAAAGTGCAATTCCAAGCAACCGTCATGAAAATTTCGTATCCTGAACGCGGGTAGGACTACACACACTCTCTGGACTGCAAGGCATGAGCGACCAAGAAATATCCGATACACGACGCGGCCACTGGTGGGGCATTATCTGCCCACGCACATTGCATGACAATTCCTGGATTTCGCAGATCGCCTCTGTGCTGGCAGCTTTGACCGCATTGTTCATCGGACTGCTCATCGCGTGCCTGCAAATCATCACCCTGCCTCTCTTGATCGTCGTCTCGCTGGTCTTTCATGGGGTGAAAGGAGACGCTCGCGTCCGGTCTGAACGCTTGAGCTCGCAATGACTCACTGAATTGCGATGTGTCCAAGTGGCATGTGCCCAGTCGTCATTGCCGGTTTGTCACAACAGCATGACCAAACCATCGACTTCCTGCAGGCGGCGATAGATAGCAAGCACTTGTTCACCACTCTCGACGGGCGGTTCGATTGTGACGCACACGTGACGTTCGGCCGATGTCTTCCGAAACGAGAATGCAGGCTCAACGGAGTCTTCCAATTCGATCCTGACCGCAGCGACCACGCGTCCCATAAAATTGTCCTCGGCTGTGCCAATGACTTTGAACACATAGTTCCCCGGGAACGAGTGAGTCGCTTCGAGAAGCTCAAGGTCGGGAAGATTGTTCACGATTCGGTTCCTTGCGGACGGAACGCCGATAAGGGAGACAACAGATTATTCTCTTCGAGGGTGTCCAGGAATTCTGTAGCCATCACGCTCCGCGTGATGAGCGGTCGAAGTTGCAGGCTTCAGATTTGTTCAACGCTTTTCACTTACTCATGTCTTCACGCGGAGCGTGATGACTACTTTCTTTGAGTCCAATTCTCGGACGCCTTCCATTCTATCCACCGATGACATGAGGTGACTATGCCCGTTTTCTGGATGGGCCGTCACGGAGGATTTCGCGGGACGCGTTTCGTCCACAGGCACCCATGACTCCGCCGCCAGGGTGCGTTGCTGCGCCACACAGATACAGACCGGACAATGGGGTGCGATAGTCACTCCATCCGGGCACCGGTCGCATGCTGAATATCTGATGCAGCGGCATGGCTCCCTGAAAGATATTCCCCCCGGTCAACCCAAACGTGCGTTCGAGATCAACAGGTGAAAGCACCTGCCGATGCAGAACTGAGTCAGGAACGTTGGGGGCGTAGCGGGCGATTTCAGAAACACAGCGGTCCGCGAACTCATCCTTTCGCTCGTCCCATGTCCCCGTCTTGAGATGATAGGGGGCATATTGCACGAAGCACGAGAGAATATGATGCCCCGGCGGCGCGAGTGACGCATCAACCGAGGAGGGTATCGTCATCTCGACGACCGGATGCGCAGATGGCTCGCCATACTTGGCATCGTCGTAGGCTCGTTCGACATACTCGGGAGTCGAACCGATGTGGATCGTTCCCCGGTGCTGCGGTCCCGGTTCGTCATTGCCCGGGAGACAGGTGAAGTTGGGCAACTCGCTGACTGCCAGATTGATCTTCATACTCGCACTGGCATAGTCGATTCGCTTCACAGCCTTGCGGAATGGTTCAGGCAGGATATCAGCCGAAAGGAACCGCTCGAACGTCAGATGCGGGTCGACTCCCGAGATAACAGTACGGGCTTCGATCTTCTCACCTCCTGTGAGACACACACCGGCGGCACGTCCATCCTTGACGATGATCGACTCAACGGAGCAGTCGGTACGAATCTCAGCGCCGCGATGTCTGGCCGACTCGGCCATCGCGTCGCTGAGGCGACCCATGCCGCCTCTCACGTACCCCCACACTCCGCGGGCGCCGCCGGACGAGCCCATCACATGATGCAACAGGACGTACGCGGTCCCCGGAGAGGATGGGGGTTGAAAGGTGCCAATGATTGCATCGGTTGCGAGCGTGCCTTTGAGTTCATCCGATTCAAACCATCGATCCAACAGCGCGGTCGCGGAGCCCGTCAACAGTTCGATCGCCTCCGGGAGTTCCTCCCCCAACTCCTGAAAGGCCTTGTACAGGTCCCACCCACGTCGCGCGTTCTGAATCTTGTTGCCGACCGATCGTTTGCGCCACGACGTCGGCAACGGCAAAAGGTCTGGCGGAGCCAGAGAGAGCACGGGCTCCAGACGCTCTGCGACACGTGTCAGGAACTCCTCGTATTTCGGATAAGCCTCTGCGTCCTTCTGTGAGAACTTCCCAATCTCGGCACGAGTCAACTCCGCGTCAGGGCCGAGAAACATGGAGCGTCCGTCGTCAAGCGGGGTGAACGACGAGGGATTCCGTGCAAGCACTTCGTATCCATAGTCGGCAAGACGCATGTCCCGCTCGATCTCTGGCAGCAGCAGACTCACGACATAAGCCGCGGGATTGATCCGATACCCCGGCCAGAGTTCCTCAGTCACACAACAGCCGCCGACGAGGTGGCGTCGTTCGACGACCAGCACCTTCCATCCCGCCGCAGCGAGGTCATGAGCACACACGAGGGCATTGTGCCCCGCACCGATCAACACAGCGTCGTACATTGGGCGTCCTGCCGAAAGAGTTCCAAGCGAGTTTCAAAACGGTCATCTATCCGAGTGGCAGGGTCAGAAGCGAAGCGGATGGCCCTGCGAGCACCGGTCCGGGCCGGTGGCCGTGACATCCCGTTGGTCAGACCCGGCCACCCAACATCATCGTACTGAAACTCTCTCCCTTCAGACTCACGATTCACAGATGGTCACACAGAGGGTAATACCCATGGTGACCGGTACTCACGATGCAACAACCGATTCGCGTTCGCATCGTCACCGAAGTCTTCCGCGATCGGATCAAACAAGACCTCGCGACCGAGTCGATAAGAGATGTTTCCAAGATGGCCCAACGCACTACTGATGTGTCCGATTGGCAGATCGCAAGCAGGCGACTGACGCGAGCGGATCGAGTCGTAGAAATTGCTGAGATGGGCACGTCGCAACTCGCTGGCATCGGCCGTCAGCGACTCGCGGTTGTCATAGACTTTCCAGCCACTTCGATCGACAACAAGTGTGCCCTGATCGCCATAGAAGGCCACGCCTGTCGGTCGCCCTTCGATGCCGTGTCGGGTCCACAGACGATGCTCCCAAACGATCGTGGCCTCCGGATAGGCATATTGCACGGTCAGTGTGTCTGGCGTTTGTCGTTCGTCGTGATGTTCCATCGGAACACCTGTTGCAGCGATGCGAGTCGGCAGTCCGACGCAGAGTCCCCAACGAGCGACGTCGAGCAGATGCACGCCCCAGTTGCCCATCTCGCCCGTGCCGTAGTCCCATGACCATCGCCAGTGATAGTGAAACCGGCTCTCATTGAATGGTCGGGAGGCCGCGGGCCCCTGCCACAGATCGTAATCGACTCCGGCGGGCACGGTCTTGTCGTCTTGTGATGGAATTAGTCGGCGCTGTTGGACGGACCACGCCTTCGCGAGTCGCACATTTCCCAACTGCCCCGATTGGACGAGTTCCACAGCCGACTGGAAGTGAGCGCCACTGCGTTGTTGGAGCCCGCATTGGACGATTCGTCCGTGCTTGTCTGCTGCAGCGACCATGAGTTGCCCCTCACCGATCGTTTGCGCCACCGGCTTCTCGACGTAAACATCCTTGCCCGCCTGGCACGCTTGAATGGTCATCAATGCATGCCAATGATCGGGTGTCGCGATGATCACGGCATCGATGTTCGGATCATCCAACAGCCGCCGGAAATCACGTGAACGATGCGGAGTCAGTTTTTGAACCTGCTGCACCTCGCCGACAGCTCGGTTGAGCATGGTTTCGTCGACGTCGCAAAGTGACGTCACCTCAACACCGGGCAGCCGGGCACACTCAACGGCCAAGCGTTTGCCCTGCGAACGAACACCAATCACTCCGACACGCACGCGATCGGACGCTGAACTTGCGATGAGCGGCGACTGAAGCGTCACAACACTTGCGGCGACCCCGGCCGCGTTACGTGCTCCTTCGCCCAGGAACCGCCTCCGGTTCATTTCCGCATTCAAAAAATCATCTGTCTTCATCGATCTCGCCGCAGTGATACCCAGCCGGTTCTCGTCGAGTTCCTGCCCCGAACGCCCATCCAGTCTATCACGATCAGGGGCCGATCGGAACAGGTCACAGACTTAGAAAGAACGAGCGGTCTGATCACGGTCTGGCGTTTGAACTCAACCCAGTGCAAGTCGCAGGGCAATGCGGCAGGCATTGAGATAATCTGCGATGTTCAGTGACTCGTTGACGGTATGAATCCCCGCTTGCCCACAGCCGAGCGTCACGGTCGGGAAGCCATGAGCCGTCATCCAGTTCGCGTCGAGTCCACCATCGATGACGCGCGTGAGTGCTGGGAGCCCGACCGCCTCAATGGCTTCCATCGCAGTACAAACAGAGGGATCACTCTTGGGGATACGAAACGACTCGTATTTGTCATAGGTCGAGAAGCGAATCTTGCCGGATGCTCCCTGAGCATTCGTGACGCTCCTCGCAGCGTCCCGGAATGCCTTTTCGAAGGCCTTGATGATTCGTTTGCGGAATTGGGCCCGATGACTGCGAACCTCCGCCGTCAGCGTGAGGCGATCGGTGACGACGTTGGTCGCTTCTCCGCCGATGATGGATCCAATGTTACTTGTCCCTTGCTGCTTGCCCTTGACGACCTTGCCGTGCCAGCCGTTTTGTTGGAGGTCAGCAATGGCCAACCCGGCGATGACGGCGGCGCTTACACCATCCTCCGGATGCGCGCCCGCGTGACTTGCCAGTCCCTCGATTTCGATGTCGAGATGATCGTCTCCCGTCGCACCGATCACGGCGACATTCGGAGCCCCGCCATCCCAGTTAAAGCAGAGTTGCGGTTTGCCAAGCTTGCTCGCGGTGAGATGTCGTGCCCCTAACAAACCGACTTCTTCCTGCACCATCCAGACAAATGTGAGCGGCGGATGGGGAGCATCGGCTTGGAGCAGCGCGATTGCAGCATTCAGAATGATTGCACAGCCGGCCCGATTGTCACCGCCGAGTGCGGTTGCCGGATCCTGGGAAACGATCTCCCCGCCTCGGATAACGGGCCGAGCTCCGACACACAACGGAACAGTGTCCAAATGGGCCATCAGCAGTCGTCGTGGCCCGCGTGTCGTTCCGGGAATCTTGACGATGAGATTCCCAATCTGCCCCCCACGACGACTCTTCCTGTGCGCCTGATCAAAAGTGATCGCTTTGGCAGGAACTCCCGCGACACGCAGGTGTTCGATGACGACATCCGCGATCGCCTGCTCTTCGCCGCTCCGACCAGGCACAGCCAGCAGTTCCATGACAAGCTTGATGGTGCCTTTATCGTCAAAATCCGGGTTGTGGTCCTCAGGTGACATTCATTGACTCCCTCAGTATGACGCAGATCGCTGGCGACCAATTGAGGGAGGCAGCTGATTAAATGGACAAGCGTCGATCAGACAGCGGGCGACCCTCACAGGCCTGACGAGGTCCCGAGTCTAGGAGTCGAGGACATATCGCCCGGTCTCACTATCGTGGCTGACCTGCTCTGCGTGGTACAGGCATTGATAGATCACGTTGCGGAAGTTGTTACTCTTGGTCTTATATCCTGATGCCAAGACCCTCTTTTCCAATTCCTCAATTGTGAATCCCTTCTTGGTACGACCAAGAATGTCTTCCACATAGCCCCAAAGGGGCTTCTCGTTCTTAGCTCGCGGTCCACGACGTCCCTGTGCTTTTCGACCAGCGACTTTTCCGCCGAGATCTCGAATTTTCCCTTCAACACGATCCAATTCCTTGAGAATCTGATCACGCTCGCTCATGTAATCATTGATCTTGTCACGCTTCGTCGACAACGCCTTTTCTAGTTCCACCACCGACATCTGACTAATTGATTTTGCCATCTATAATCCTCATTGATCTCTTGGGTTCAGGCTCCGCTCGGTCGGCGATTGTTGAGGTCATTCTAAATGACCAGCCAACAAAAACTATCGAATGCGACCGCGAGCATAAAATATGTCATCACTGACGACATCTCAAGTGTATCGAAATGCTCCGATGTGTCAGCGGTGATCCAAGTGAAGATGCGAAGGTCCGATGCCTCCACGTGGGAGTGAACTGTGCCGAGAACCATGTGCTATCGTCCCTGCGATCCGTCTGTTCGTTTGTCGACCGACCAAGTGAGTGGCACAACCCCGGTCATGACAACGTGAGGCCTTCAGGCGAACGGAGGACTCCTGACCGGTCGGAGTTGCCGACGGCGAAGATCATATTGCCTTACCACTCAATGATTTAAGCGTTCCGGTGAATGAGCAGGGATGTCTCAGATTCCCATTGTTGAGTGATGAGACTTCCGGTAGGATTTGCCGGTTTCTGGGGCAGGTGGGTGTCTTCCCCTCCGGATGCCGCTTCCGACAAGGATGTTCGTGATGCAACCGCTCGTTCGATTCATCAAGCATGTCATTTTGGCTGTCTTGGTGATCATTGGTGCCACATGCATGGTCGAGGTTGGACTGCGGGCCCAGCGATTGCATCGTCAGCTGACGGGACAATCTGCTGACCAGGTGGGGTCACTCGCAGCACCGTGTCCGATTGCCTTTCAGCACCTGCCATTTAGTGAAACGATTGCTCACTGGTCACCCGACGCGGGAACCACGATTGAGGTCGCCACGAATGCTCTGGGTCTGCGAGGCCCGGAGATTGCCATTCCGAAGCCACCGGGACAGTATCGGATCGTCTGCATTGGCGATGAGGCGACGCTGGCACCGGACGTCCCGGAATCTGAGACATTCACCAGCAGTCTGCCCGCAATCTTGGGTGAACTCGGGACGACGATCGAAGTCATCAACGCGGGCCAACCGGGGCACTGCCCCTTGTTGAACCTCGCCTGGGCACGAACATGCCTGATCGGTCTGCAACCCGATTTGGTGATTCTCTGTTGCGATGTGTCGGATGTTGGTGATGATCGTCGCTGCCGTCCACTGGCCAAATTGGGAGACGATGGCAGCGTGCTCGCTGTCAAACACCCAGCGACCGGTTCGGACTCCAACGACGTCCTGAGCGCCATTGAACGAGAGTTCGTGCTTGCCAGGTTGGCATGCGAGCAATTCGGCCAGCGACTCAGCACCGACTCGCTCCTGACAGATGCTCAGTTGTCAGGCACCGGTCAAGACAACACAGCCGGGCATCCAACCGTCCTGATTGAACAGGCTTGGGAGCCTTTGGCGGGCATGAAGCACCTCTGCCAACAGATTTCAGTCGAACTTGTGGTAGCGGTCATTCCTTCGACAGAGACTGTCCGGGCAACTGCCAGTCGGGGCACCAGCGAAGTACTTCGATTGCTTGCAGAGCGCGCATCTCGTGAGCAGATCCCGCTCCTGGATGCCTCGCCGGAATTCGCCCGGCATGAGGAACGGACTCATCTGTTCCTGCCCATCTCCGGCGCGCTCTCCTCGGACGGTCACCGCCTGTTCGCTGAAATCCTGGGCCAAGCCTTGTTGGAGCGACAGTCTCTGGGCAGTCCGCCCGGTGCCATTCCCGTCGGAGCGGAAGTCAATGAAGATCCTTCGTCGACATCACCGCTTCCCACTCTCGGTCGCCGTCCACGTGCGGCGTCTTCTGCTTCCGACTGGGTCGACTGAGTCCACAATCGTTCGGCAACAAAAAAAGGAGTGCCACTGCAGTGACACTCCTTTGTATTGTTGTCAGGTGAAGGTTACGGGCCAAATGGTGAAGGCGGAGGTGGCAGTGTCGGAATCGGCACCAGATTCCCCCAGCCCCACGGCAACTCGCCATTGGAAGGTGCTTGGACGAAGATGACACCCCTGGCTTCGAACTCGTCATCAACCAGCAGGGGATCACCAACAAGAGTTGGATCGTCCAGGATGAAGATGTCCGGGATTGCGATCGGGTTGGCCGTGTTAAGCCCCTGGGAGGTGAAGAAGTTGTCACCCCCACGGACGCGGAAGGTGCTGTTGCCCATGCCGGGATAGAGGAACGAGCCACCATCGGGAGAGGTCAACGGGTCGGGAAGCAGAACGTTCCCCGTGAGATAACGGGAGGCCAATCGCTGTGCGTTTCTCCCGCGTGCTCCGGTAACGAATGGCCCGGGAGCCGTGTTCATGGGCATGAATTCCCGTGACTTGAACACGGGTTCTGCATTGTCGTAGAACGCTCCCGGCTGACCGAACGTGCCGACCTCAACCATGTCGTTGTTAGCTTCAATCGAGTTAAAGAAGTTTCCGGTAAAGATCAGGTCCAGCCGTGAGAGCGGGTCACTTTCAAACGGAGCCATAATGACGAACATACCGGGATCTGTGATCATGCCCGTCATCATATCGAAGGTCGGTCCCGTCCAAGTGCCAGTTGTTGTCACCGGCTCCACTGTCGAGCGGAACGAGTGGAACAGGATGTCATCACCAAAGTTACCGTCGAAGATGTTTTCGGTGACTGTCATCGCGATGCCGGAAAACACCGGTTCCACAGAGTCGAGATAGCCGTCTCCGTCGAGGTCATTGTCGAGGATGCCATCGCCATTGAGGTCTTCCGGGTTAAAGGCATCGGTGGCAAAGCCTCCGGGGAAGAAGGGTGAGAAGTTCAGACCGGAAGTTCCCACTCGGACAACCAGACCGGTCGCCGGGAAGGCATCCACGGACCCACCGTTGCCGATGACCTGGTTGGCATGAACTTCCATGTTCAGTCTCACCCGTGTTCCAATGTCACCGTTGGGTTCGTCACCGCCACCAGGAGCATCATTGTCACCCGGATCAAGCCTGCTGGGGAGAATCTGGTTGGTATCGTCGTCAGCGGTTGTGACGACATAGATCCCTTCCAAGGCATTGTCTTTAATGTGATTCCCGATCAGGGAGACTGATCCCAGAACGCCATTTGACAGGATACCATTTGCAAAACCATCTGGGTCAAGGTTGTCGGAGTCGAAGAGATCGTTATCACCCGGTCGAACGAGAACGTCCACTCCGCGTCCTGCATTCCGGGTGATCTCATTGTTGATCGCACGCAGCGTTTGGGTGTCAAGTGAGTCAAAGGGGAGGGGAATCGCCGGGAACGCAGCAGGATCACCCGTGAAGTTTGCGAAGTCAAATGACGGGGCACCACCTTCCACAAGGAACTGGATGCCATCGGCATTGTTCTGGGAGATCAGGTTGCTGAAGGCCAGCACTTCCTGGAAGGACGTGGCCGACGTAAAGTCGTCGACCGTCGCATCGGTTGTTCCCACAAGGTTAATGCTGCCGAAGTTGACGTTTTCAGGACCCTCAACTTTGATACCCGCATGAATCACACGAAGCGAGCCTGTGGCCCCGTCGGCCGCATCCAATCCAGGCACGGCCGTCAATGTGCCGTTGCCTGTGATCACGTTGTTGCCGATCGTGGCGATCCCACCGCCAATCACCTGGACGCCATCGCCGGCGTTTCCAGTGATGGTATTCCCCATCGGTGAGAGGACGCCAATAGGATTGATGGCAACGTCACCAACCACAAGACCGTAATTCGGGAAGGTGCCCGCACCGGCGATCGGCACCATCGAGCCGGCAATCGGATCATTCAGGACGTTGCCCAAAAATCCGCCCAGATCCAGACCGTCATCGCCATTGTTGCGAATTGAGTTCCGCGTCCAGACACCGGAGAGACTCCGTGAATCTGTGGCATCGTTAATACGTTCGGTGACTTGGATTCCGTTGACGCCGTTGTCTTCGATGACGTTACTATCGAGATTTGCCAACAGGTCAGCATCGGCATTGACTCGGAATTCGATGCCGTCACCGGTCACGTTGTTGGTGATGGTGTTGTCGAAGATCGACACTGAGTCAGGACGCATATTCAGCAGGTTCAATTGATTGGCACCGGCTGAAGAAATCAGAATACCGTTCCGTCCGTTGGCGTTGATCAGGTTGTCCCGGATGATCATGTCGTTGAACTGACCACGCTCGTTGCGGAAGATGGCGATGCCGTCGGTGCCGTTGCCCGTGTTGAGGGCGAAGTCTGGATCGGTGTCCGGCAGACTGGGATCAAGTCCGAAGATGTTGTCCGCGATGACAAAGCCGTCGACACGAGCGGCCGGTGACATCGGATCATTGCCAGCGTCGTTGTTACCGCTGATTTCAATCTCCAGGCCATTGTTGGCATTGCCGGAGAGTCTGCTGTCCACCACTGAGCCCGTCAACAGGGCTGTGTCAGCCAGGATGTAGTGGACGCCTTCACCATTGAACAGGGTGGTGGTGTTACTTGGCGTTGCGGGGTCATCCCCAATTCTTGCACCCCCGTCGAAAGCACCCATGAAACGGGAACTGACGACGTCGATGACGTTGGTCGTGTTGCCTTCCATCACGATGCCGATGTGGGCATCACCGTTCGTTGAGAAGCTGTTGGCATCAGCGGGGACCGGAGTGCCAACGGTCAAGGTCAGTCCACCGTTACCGCCTGGACCGGTCGACGAGCCGCCGACACGCCCACCGATACCACGACCCGCACCGACATCGGTGATCAAGCCCGTGTCAGGATCAACAGCGATCGCCCGACCATCGAAGGTGTTGCGAGTCAGGGTCATCATGATCCGCTGATCGTTGGCATCAAACTGGATACCATCCGTGCCGCGAATGTCTCGGTTAAAGTTGTTGCGAGTGACTGAACCAAGATCGGTCAGTCCCGTGGTCGCGCCACCTGCACCCGGTGTGGGGCCAGTGCCTCCGATGAACAGGCTAGCCAACCCGTTGTTACTGAGGTCATTGTCCGCGACGAACGGCGTAATCAACCTGCCGCCGTTGTTGTTGATGATCTCCAGGCCATGTCGCCCGTTGTTGGTGAAGGAGTTATCCGAGATGCCATCCAGGATGATCGTTCCCCCATCGAGTGAGATGAGCGCACCACTGCCTGTGTTTCCAGTCGAGGTCAGTCCGCTGAAGCTGGTCATCAGGGTGCCACCCTCGACGCCCAGGAAGATACCAGCACCGCCGTTGCCCGACACGGGAGATGCATCGGTGATCATCGGATCGCCGATGCCCACATCGAGCATGCCGCCAATGCCGCCGGTCAATTCGATGCCGTTGTCGGAGTTGCCGTTGTAGCTGTTACCCGTGAGCGTTTCGGTCACGGTCAGCACTCCGCCGTTCGTCGTTTGCAAGTCAAGTCCGTCATCTCCGTTGTTGTTGAACACGCTGTTGGCGATTTGATCAAACAGGATCGAACCGCTATCCGCCTCAACGAACATCCCGTCCAACGCATTGCCGCTGAATGTGTTGTTGTCAAAGGCATTGACGAGTGGATTGGTGGCGGTGATGATGCCGCCGTTTCGGGTCTGGAAGATGGCACCCACGCCAGCACCATCCGTGGCAGAGCTTCCGGTGAACGTGGAGATGTCAACACGACCGCCGTCCGCGAGGACTTCAAATCCGGCTCCGATGACGTCAGTGCTGCCGGTCGCCGTATTGTCCTGGAAGTCGACAAGAATCTGCGAGGTGTCCAGGGACCGAAGGCTGATCCCCGTTCCGTTCGCGGTCATCGTGTTCCTGGCGATACCGCGAGCGAGTGCCCCGGTTACGTCGTTAGCTCGAATGAGTGAGCTGCCCGAGGCAATCACTTCGATCCCGAAGCCGGCATCGAGTGTGCCGTCCATGTCAAGATCTTCGGCGAGGTCGAGCATGCCGTCGAAGTCGATATCTTCACCCGGATCAAGCATCATGTTTCCGTTGGTGTCTTCCGTGGCATCGAGGACACCGTTCTGATTGGCATCCTCGCCCTGAAACATGCTGATGGTGTTGTCTTGAATCACCAAATCGAGAGTTCCGGCGCGGTGGTCAATCGACACACCCTTGGCAGACCCCAGACCGATACCGGTGATCATGTTGTCGCGGATGATGCCCAGACCTGTGCCAACGCCTCCGCTCGTGTCGCTGATAATCCTGATGCCGTCGGACACCTCTCGCATGGTCACATTGTTGATGCTGAATCCATCAATATTGGTGCCCACGATACCTGCTCCTGTGACGGGGTCAGCGCCCATACCTTCGACCACGGTGTTCGTGCCATCGATCACAAAGCCTGCGACCTGGTTCGCGTTGGCGAGCGTTACGACGGTCATGCCGGGGGCTTGTTCGTTCGAGAGAGTTGGCACGAAGAGTCCGTCAGTCGAGCCGGGCAGGCTGATGCTGCTGAGGCCCAGGTTCGTCAGACTGTGTTGGATCCCTTCACCGAGCAGGGCTTGGTTATCGAACAGGGAGATGGTGGTGTCCAGGTTCAATGACGTGTCGTCAACACGACGGAGCACGTAGATGATGGCAAAGCTCGACTTCAGGTCATTCGACTCTTCCGTGTAGTCCAAAAGTGACTTGAATGGATCGTCCTCGGTCCCTGAACCGCCAAATGCCATCGTCGGATCGTCGGTGACGTTCGGATCGATGATCGCCAGTCGCAGTGCCTGTGCACCACCTGCACCGCCGCCCATCATGGCCATCATGGGGACAGAGGCCCGGCGAGTCACGATGTCGGTCGCAACACGGTAATACCGTTGATCTGATGACAGGAGTGTGTCTCGCACCTTGTTCCGCTTGAAGTAGCGGGATGCGGGAGCGTTCGGAATGGTGAATTCAAAGTTGACGGAGGCGTTGGTGTCGAACGCCCGGTCATTCGAGACGATGGCGTTGACCCAGAGATCCTCCGTCAGTTGTGCCTCGACTCGTGCTTTCGCACCCGTGGCGTCGGGGGCATCTGTGCCGAACAGGAAATACGCACCGGCTCCCCACTCGAAGCCGTATCGCCCCAGCACAGGCATCGGTGTCGAGACCTCAAAGTCAGCCTGATTGTAGGCGACCTCGGTGAACTGATTGATGTCTTGAATGACCATGCCATCCACGAGACGCGGATCGCCGATCAGGGTCGACCCGACGATGTTCGTCTTCTCACTGACCACGAAGTTGGCGTTGGCACGGAACGTCATGTTGCGACCGATCGCTGCGAAACTGCCACCCAGTTGGTGATAGTCTTCCTCATGACCGGTGTCATAGTCGTACCAGGTCGAGAAGGAGAAGACGCGATCGAGGTCCTGTGCGTAGGCACGGTGACCGAAGCCGACGTTCGCAGCTCCGCGTCCTTCGTCTGTGATCACGAGTCGGGGATTGAAGAACCACAAAGCCGAGTCGGCTTCTGTGTAGTAGGGCATGAAAGCAGACAGGTTCGTGAATCCATGGTTGACACCATAGATGTCACCCCCCCGATAGCCGACGCGGAACAGCACGTCACGCGGATCATCGCTGACGGCGTACCCCACCGAGCCTGCCGCTCCAAAATCGCCGTAGCCCGATGGACCGACAACTGTTTCCGCCGGGTAGGAACCGTAATCGATCCCGGACGGTTCGATGGTCGGCGGGTAGCTCTCTCCGCCTGGTGGACACGATTCGACGTATCCACCGATCGGGACCACGCCCTCGGTCGATTGTGCCGTCGGAGCAGGAGTCCCGCCCAGTCGGACGGCTCCTTCCGAGTCAATGTCCCCAGGGGATTGGCCCCGCCCAGTCGACTGGCCAATGACCACCACGCCATCCTCCGTCTGGGCGACGAGCGAGCCCCCCAGACTGGTGCAGATGGCGACTGCGGCGAGAACGTACTTCCAGGTTTTCTTCATGGGTTGCTCCAGCGTCATGCTGTTAAGCGTCCTGTCAGGAGGATGGAAGGCATGCTCCCGACGGAGCCGCAGCGCAAAGACCGCGTCCTGCCAACTGATGTCAATCTGTACGGATTCTGCCGATGGTGGCAGTTATCCTGATATTTCGGCCTGCGAGGCCTGCAGAGTTGAATGCAATTGGAACTTAGGAAGAATTTGACGATTCAGCCGGTTGTGACGGTCCTACCGCGCATCAGCGCAAACTCTGACGCTCCAATAACAACCGGGAATCTGAACGTCGCACAAACGTCAGTTGCCGATTCGCACAACCCAAATGACATCGCACGTCTCTCCACCGGTCACGCCTCCGGATTCGAAGTCACTTCGCGCAAGTTCTGCCGTTCGGCAATGCGCAGACCTTCGGTGCGGTCAGTCAATCAGAAAGACTTGAAGAGCGCATCCCAAAGCAAGAAGCGTCCGAGAACTCTCACGACTCATGAGTAGCGGTCGTACAATTGCTCACGAGTGCGTTCCGGCTCACCCCAAAAAAGAAGCCGCGGCCTTGTGTGAACAAGACCGCGGCAGAACAAGCAAACCTTTCGGCGATTGCGACGGTGGAGTCGCTGCGAGAATGACGACAGTCGGGTCATGCCAGGCATGCACCACTGATGACTGCGGCCAACGCAAAAAGTAGGTCCCCCGACGGAATGGTACGCGAAAGGTTTGATGGGTTCGGTTGTAAGCCACAGCCCGCAGCGAGTCCAGACCAGTTGAGCCTTTCCCTCGCCGCCCTCGAAGCCCACAATGGGACCGTCAAACGGACTTGACAGTATCGACAAAACCTCACCGGAGAGAGGCTCCTGCCAAGGCCGTTCAGACATGAATCACCAACCATTGAGGATCAACTCATGACTCAACCGTCGACTCACACACTCTCTCGCCGAACATTTCTTCAGACGACCGCAATCGCCTCCAGCACACTCGTGCGCAGTCCGAGCTCGCTCCTCCAAGCAGCCGACGACGCTGACCCTTATGGCGGCTTCAAGATGAGCATCCAGAGCTACTCACTCCGGGCGTTCGACGTCGATACGGCTCTCAAACACTCACAGACGCTGGGCCTCAAGTACTGGGAAGCCTTCAGTGGTCATATTCCCATGAGTACGGTCCCCGCTCATGTGAAGGAGCAGCGGGCTAAACTCGACGACGCAGGCATCACCTTACTTGCCTACGGTGTGCTGAACTTCGATGACAACGAGACCAAGTCGCGCGAAATCTTCGACTTCGCTCAGGCGATGGGCCTTGTCTCCATCAGTGCCAACCCGCAGAAAAAGCCGGCAGTCTTCGATCTGCTGGACAAGATGGTCGAAGAATACGGCATCCCCATCGCCATCCATAACCACGGCCCCGGGGCGACGTACGACAAGATTGATGATGTCGAAACATGGACCAATGACCGGCACCCCCTCATCGGTGCCTGCATTGACACGGGCCACTTCCTCCGCAGCGACGAAGACCCGGTCATGGCAATCGACCGGTTAAAGGGACGTGTTTTCGGCGTGCATCTCAAAGACGTCAAGACCATCCGCAACGCTGACGAGCAAGCCCACCTCAAGGCTGAACTCCCGGATCGAGCCTTCAAACGCCTCCAGAAAGAAGGCAAACTCATGACAATCCTCGGCGAAGGCGAGCTCGACGTCTCGGGCTGCCTCAAATCCCTCCGCCAGCAAAACTATGACCGCTCTCTCTCCCTCGAATACGAAGAGAACATGGAAAACCCCCTCTCAGACATCGAAGTCTGCCTCAAGACGGTGCGGGAGGCTGTCAAGAAGCTCGGCTGACTCTGATGGTAAGCACTTGAGAACGATTGAGTGCGGACTCCTGTGGCCTTCTCGGATCAGTCCATTGGCAGCCATGGTAAATGATTTGACGACTCGTCCAAGAGGTAGCATTCCGCATCGGTGGGTCTTCTGCCTACTGTTTTCTCTCTACGTTACAGGGCTGCTGGTGTGGGACGATTCCAGAACTGTCGGTCGTCGAATCCAAGGGGCACATCGACTTCACACTTTGGACAGGGACACAGCGAGCGACATACGGAGTCGAGTCTCAGGAAGACTGGTGCAGAGCATCTATGAAGGCGAGACCGTCCTCGAGACGTATCGATGGGACTCGTTTCTGCGAAGACACGAGTTGGCTCTCGTTACGGATATTGAGGGGCACTATCAGTCGTCCACAATGTCTACCTCTATGCGGTTGGTTCCAATGATTGCCGTGACTGGTCTATGGGCACTCCTTTTGGTCTATGCTGCGGTCTTTTGGAAGCGATAGGTGGGTGTCGGATGACATAGATCAATCTCATTGAAGACTGAACTCGCCTGAACTGAGCGACTGTGGTCGCGGCGGTTTTAGAGCACGACACGGGGTCAGAAGTCAGTCAATCCACTCCCACGCCGGGAGGAAACTCCAGTGCGAACTCGTCATCGGTCGTGTCGACGTTGAGTTCCATTTTTGTAACGGTGGCCGTGGTGACGTTTAATGCCGCGCCGTTCTGCTGGTGGATCGTCCAGCTGGTTGGGACCCATCCGTTGTCGTCTGTCTGACGATGCTGGATTTCCATCACCGGGTTCGGCTCTTGGTCGCCGAATCTGTGAGTGTAGCGGACGATGGCATAGTCGCGTGTTGGGTCGATGGTCCAAGTCTGCAGGATCTTCATGTAATCAATGACCTGTACTTGCCGCAGTTGGATGCAAGGCCGCCCTTCGACTAACTCCGGCTCGTCGGCAACTTCGATGCGACGCCAATCAACGGGGACGATCGTTCGGTCGAACGTGGAATAAGCCGCAAGCACTGGCCACGTCTCGGATCCCGCAACATAAACTCGACCGGCCGGCTGACGGAAGCCGCTGGCGGGAATCTCAGAGTCGGGATATTCCGTGAGTTGCTGAATGAATTCTCCATCGAATCGCAATTGTCGTCGGACTGGCAGCGTCGAAGCGGGTTGCTGGGATGTTGTGACTCTTCGCTCAAATGTGGATGTCGCATTCCCGGAAATCCGAATGTTTTGCGTGAGTTCCTTTCCCTGCATCTCACTTGCGTACCGATGGCCATCGACAGTCACAGAATGCTCCTGAGGCAATTCGATGTCATCTTCCGTGTCAGGTGTCCCCATGTCGCTGACCTGTGTTTGCTTCCATTCATAGTGGTATGACGTCACACGATCGTCGCGTCGTCGCAAGGCCTCGATGACCTCTCGCTTCCGTGGCGAACTCTCCTCCAGCACCCTGCGATCGTATTCGGCGATCGCCTGTTCTCCTTGCTCACGCAACAACTGCTTTGCTTTCTCTGAGTCACCGGGACGCAGCGTGTCGATTCCCGAAAACTGCAATTGGGGCAGGACTCGCGAAAGTTCACGGACGCCCGCTTGTGTTAGCTTTGATTGTTCGAGCTCGATGATTGTCAGGTTCGACAAACCAAAGAGATGAACCAGCGACTTGTCGCGTAGTCCCGTCCGGGAGATATCGAGCGACGTCAACTCCGGCAAATCGCCAAGATGGGCGAGTCCGGGGCCTGTGACCAGGGTGCCATTGAGGCCGATTCCGCGGAGATTCTTCAGCTTCGCCAAATGCTCCATTGCGGCATCTGTCACGATCGTCCCTCGCATCTCGATCAACTCCAGATTGCTCAGCCGTGTGAGGTGAGCAATCCCCTTGTCGGAGATGGGGACGGCCAACATCGAGAGATCCTTCAGAGCTGTGATGCGACCGATGGCGGCCAGCCCGTCGTCGTTGACCCCTGTGAAACCGACCCTCAGTCTCTCCAGCGGAAGGTGCGACATGGCCACCAAGCCCTCGCCGGTCACTTCACAATTGGAAAGCGACAAGCTGTTCAGACTGGTGAGTGACCCGAGACTCCTCAGGCCTTCATCGGTTACCAACGTGCTGCGCATTCGCAGATAGGTCAAATCCTTGAGGGCTCCCAAACGTTTGATGCCGTCATCTGTTAAAGGGGTCTGGTAGAAGTAGAGGTTCTGCAAGCTCTGCTGCTGCCCAAGCAGGTCTAGGAGTTCTTCCGTTAGCGTCGCATCACGGAGATCCACTGATTGTAGCTCCCATTTCTTCCCCGACTGATCAGCACTGTATTCACCACCCGCTGCATCGAGCAGATCGATCAGTCGCTGTTGATCCTCACTCGGTTGAGGTTGCTCCTCTCCGACACTGACCGTTCCCTGCAATGCAAGAGCCGCCAGCAGAATCAGCCGGGGCGAGGAGGTCCACGAAGTGCGATTGAACAGGAATGGCATGAGCATGCTCCAAGGTGAGGACCAAGATGATCGTGGTGATTCCTGATGACGTCGGATCATTCGACAATGATGCCGGGAGGAAATTCCAATGTGAAGTCGTCTTCGGTCGTGTCGACATTGAGTGCTATATTCGTGACTTGGGCCGTGGTGACGTAAGACGCCCCACCGGTCTGCTGGCGGATCGTCCAGCTTGCCGGAACCCATCCTTCGGTTTTTGTCTGAGCAGGTTGAATGTCCATCACAAGGTTTGGCTCCTGTTCGCCGTATCCGGTCGTGTAGCGCACAATCGCATACTCGCGTGACGGGTCGATAGACCAAGTGTGCCGAAACGTCAGGTCAACCTGCGTCATGATTCCGTTCTGCATTGTGAATCCATTTTGTTGAACATCGTCCTGGTGAAGCTGGAGGCAGTGACGCCCCTCAACGACTACGGACTCGTCGGCTACTTCGATACGTTGCCAGTCCAGGTTGACGATGGAGCGATCAAACGTGGAGAAGGTCCAAAGCAGGGGCCACATCTCCGTCCTTGTGCCACTCGCCCGACCAGCGATCCGACGAATCCCGGTCGCAGGAACGTTCGAATCAGGGTACTCCAGAAGTTCCTGATCGAACCCTCTATCAAAACGGGACAACCGCTTGACGCGCTGCATGGGCGCGGGTTGCCGGGGTGTGAAGAGACGCCCCAATGAGCCGAATGAAAATGTCGCATTCCCGGAATTGGGAGTGCTTTGTACGACCTCGCTTCCTTCTGTCACACTCGCAAACCGGCGGTCATCAACGGTGAGCGAGTTCTCCTGCGGAAGTTTCACATCATCGCCCGCATCAGTCGTGCCGTTGTCGTTGATCGTGATTTGCTTCCACTCAATGCGGTAGGACTTCACGCGGTCGTCTCGCAGCCGCATGGCCTCAATGACTTCTCGCTTCCGTGGCGAACTCTCCTCCAGCAACCTGCGGTCATACTCGGCAATTGCCTGATCTCCCTTTTCACGCAACAACTGCCGCGCTGTGTCCTCGTCGCCTGGGTGCAGGGTCTCGACGGCTTGAATCGTCAAACCGGGCATGGCCCGCCACAGTTCACGAACGCCGGCTTGCGTCGCTTTCACTTGCTCAAGATCGAGATTCGTCAGCTGTGGCATCTCAAAGAAATGCACTAATGACTTGTCACGCAGCCCCGTCCGCGAGATGTCGAGTGTCGTCAACTCAGACAAATCACGAAGATGAACGAGGCCGGGCCCCGTCACCAGGGTGCCTCGGACAGTGATAGACTGAAGATGCGGGAGTTTCCCCAGGTGCTCCAGCGCGGCATCCGTGACGATGGTCTCTTTCAAACTGATCGACTCCAGGTTGCTCAACCGCGAAAGGTGAGCGATCCCCTTGTCAGTGATGGGGGCCCCCCACAGCGAGAGAGACTTCAGCGTGGAGATGCGTCCGATGACTGCCAACCCGTCATCGTCGACCGGACTCGAACTGAAGGACAGCCGCTCCAGCGGAAGGTGCGTCATGGCCACCAGCCCTTTTCCAGTCAACTCGCAGGAGCCAAGATTCAACCGGTTGAGGCTGACGAGTGACCCGAGACTCTTGAGACCTTCGTCGGTCACCAACGTGGTGTAGAGAGCCAGCGATTTCAAATTCTTGAGGGTGCTCAAACGTTTCACACCGTCGTCTGTCAAGGGGGTCTCATGAAACGAAAGGGCCTGCAAACTCTGCTGACGCGCAAGCAGGTCAAGCAACTCGTCCGTCACCGGGGCACCCTGCAGGTAGGCCGATTGCAGCTCCCATTTCTCAGAGGTTTGATCAATGTTGTACCCACCGCCCACGGCATCAAGCTGCTTGATCAGACGCTGCTGTTCCTCGCTGGGTTCAGGCCGCTCGCTTTCAGCTTGTTGAGGTCCATTATCAAACAGCAACTGGTTGCCGACCGAAGGAACAGCTTCGGGCAGGGGCCGCTGCTCCTGGCCAACACAGACTGTTCCCTGGGATGCGAGAGTCATCAAGAGAAGCAGACGAGTCGACGACGTCCAGACAGTGTGATCAAGCAGGAACGGCATCAGCATAATCCCAAGTGATGACCAGGAACCGCATCTCCGCAGATCAGGACCTGCGGGACCCAGGTCGCGAATTGAACACGTCTCAAACAGTCTAGACAATCACAGTCTAACCGTCATCAACCAGTGAACATTCGAACTTCGACCGATGCCTTTGGGATGCCTCAAAAACCTGTGCCACCGCTGATGAGATCTGATTAGGTAACTGCACTTTCTGACAAACGTTCGTAACTGATCTCCACAAAAAAGGCTCTCCGATCACAATGCGGTTGCAAGACACGCGGGCGATCGGAGAGCCAAGGAATGGCAAAGTCGAAATGTCGTTGGGAATCTCCCGAACAATG
>JAJDEJ010000057.1 GCA_029259815.1 Planctomycetaceae bacterium
AAGCCTTACAGGCTGCCTGCTTGGCCGAAGAATTTTCGCACGGTCTCACTCGCACACAGCTCCCCCGAAAAATCCGCACCCTGCTCCAACGCCTGCTCCGCATCACCGTGTGAGCAACCAAGAACTCAGAAAGTGCAAAAACAGGGAAAGCACAAAAATATCAACCGCAAGCCACCTGTCAACTCAGCTCAGATGAGCCACTAGAGCCGTGGCCGAAGTTATTTCACAACCTGAGAGCCAGTCGGGAGACCGAATTGGTGGAAGAATATCACCTGCACGTCGTCTGTTCTTGGATCGGTAACAGCGAACCCGTGGCAATGCGGCACTACCTGCAAGTCCGCGATGAGCATTTCGCACGGGCTGCTTGCGTTCCAGTGGCAACGGATGCCAACTCGAATCCAAACCGAGACCCCTCAGTGGTGCAGATGTCGGTGCAGCATATTGGGGACAATGTTGGAAATGAGAGGAAAAGCGTTCGGGGCATGAATGAAAACTGCCTTGATTCTCCGCTTGTTTCCCGTCCTGTCCCCGGAAATGCACCAAATAGAATAGCGGTGGAGGGACTCGAACCCCCGACACGCGGATTATGATTCCGCTGCTCTAACCAACTGAGCTACACCGCCAAGTCATTTCATTAAGGAGAATATCGACTTTCCAAATGGGCGCGCACAGGATGACGACAATTAGTTGGTCGACCACTTGGAGAATGAAATGTCAAAGACCAATGCGAACCTGAAGAAACCATACCGGACTCCCTGCTCTTCGCACACCAAAAGGGTCAGTGGTGCAAGAAAATTCACGGCAAGCAGCACGGCTTCGGACGTGCGGATGACCATGACGCCACTCTTTCGGAATATCTCAGAATCCGCGATGACCTGCAAGCGGGACGAGCAGCCAATTGAGCCTCAAATGGCCTTGACTGGGCAGGTGTCCGTCATGCGTTCCTGACAAGGGCAAAGGCCCGATGCCAATGAGTTCGGTTTAGACCATGTTCCATGGCTTCTGTGCAGGAGCTTGTACGCGTGCTGACGTTTGTTCGCTGAGAGGCACTCCTGCAGATCGCGAAAACCAATTCTGGAAGTGCTCGAGCACATTGGAAAACACTCTACGGAAGTCTTTGGAGAAACAACTCCAGGTTGGGTGCCTGGAACATATCGGGGTGCATGTCGCCGTCGATCACAGTCGTGTCCACTCCGCCTTGAGCAATGCGGCTCCAAAGGTCCACGCAGCCTCGGCCTTCAGAGGACTCCTGATAGGCTGTGCTGATAAAGAGTGAGATTGGGCCCGGGTACGGTGTCGGAATGTAGTCGCCGAGAGCTTCGCGATAGCGGAACGGAAGTGGCCGAACGTTGCGTTGCGATGTGCTTGTCGATTGTAACACTCGGCGCCGGAGGCGATACTTAATCGCGGTGAATGCTCGTCTGACCAGTAAAGTCCACTCCCCGTGTTTGAGGTGTTGCATCGCCTTCGACAGATAGCGTGACGTCACAGTCGTCGTCAGAAGAGGAGGCATCGCATCAACAAAGCCAAGAAATGCGACTTGCTCGCCCTCGTTGATCAGTGTCCTCGCAACTTCGAGTGTCATGGATGTGCCGCAATACTGACCCGCGAGGTAGTACGGACCCTGCGGTTGTGTGGCTCGCATGTCTTTGGCGTAACGGGCGGCGATGACTTCGAGTTTTGTCTCGGACGTATAGTCGACCTCCAACCGAATCGCCCGCATTTCATGACGTTTGGAATCAGGCTCTCGCAGATTCTCGATGACGAAATAGAACAGTGTGTCACCGGTTCCTGCAGGGAGAAACAACAGCGGGCCTTTCAGGGTCTTCGGATCGGAGCGATCCGGCCTCACCGCCTCGTCCAACAAACTGTCACAGAGTGACTCGACAGTTGTTTCAAGCGTGAGTGCGGTGACAGACAGTTTTCGCT
This sequence comes from Planctomycetaceae bacterium, assembly GCA_029259815.1. Lineage (GTDB taxonomy): Bacteria > Planctomycetota > Planctomycetia > Planctomycetales > Planctomycetaceae > JAHBXU01. The sequence goes on from JAJDEJ010000057.1 coordinate 1,930, forward strand.
GCAGGGTCGTCTCAATTTCAGAAACAATGACCACTGCGAGCAGAGAATACCCGCCGACATCGCGAAATGTATCGCGAACGCCGATGTCGGAGATCCCGAGCGCTTGCTGCCAGATGCGGAGGACTTGCGCCTCCAGGGAATTGTTTGGCGGGACCGCAGGTTCCGTCCGTTGCTTGCGTGAAGACAACGCAGCCGGGATACGTTCGACGGTCGACAGAGACTTCAGCCGGGTGGACAACTCGTTGAGCGTGATTTGTGGGTCAGCACTTATCATACGAAGTTGGTTGACGAAGTCATCCAGTAGCGTCGTGACGTCCGAGGCTGCTAATCGACACGTATCGAAGTGAGCGCGAATGGTCCATGCTGACGAGGGAGCGATGATCAGTGTCAGGGGGTAAGTGCTGGTGATGCCCGAGTCATAGTGACTGACGCTAAGTTCATCGTCGCTCTCCAAATCCGACCACGGGAAATTTTCGATCACCAGCAGGGTGTCAAACAGCCGATCGCGCAACGCGACTTCACTGACACGCTGAATATCGGCGAGAGAAATGTGTTCGAATGGCTTTGCTTGAGAACGTTGTTGCTGAAATATCTTGCAGAACTCAGCCAGGCTCATCTTCGAATCGACATGAGCACGGACAGGCACTGCGTTGGTGAAACAACCAACGAGTGTGTCGACTTGGGCAATTTCCATCGGTCGACCGGAGAGTGAATGACCCGTCTCGAATTGCCGCGTTGATTTCAATCGTGTGGCTGCGTTGATTGTTCCGAGCCCTTGACGATGCCTCTGCTCCCGGACGTGCGACAAACAAACTTGATGGTCGATCCCCCTCTGAACGGCCAAGCCCCTCCAATCGGCCAAGATAGTTGAACAAGACTGGTGCAGGCGTAACGGCCTTGAGATTCTCTGCAGTCGCTGGATTGGAACTCAGATATCGCAGCGCGCCGAGCCCAATCCCCTGACGAGGAATCGCCCGCAATTGCTCTTTGATGTCCTTGATGAGCTTCCCCGGCGAGGGGTCTTGGGGCAGGCGGAATGCGATCGGATAGTAACTCGTCAGCCAGCCGACTGTGCGAGACAAATCGATTTCCTCAGTGAGCGGTTCACGGCCATGCCCTTCGAGATCCAGACGAAACACAGACGATTCACACCATTCGCAAAACGTTTGTGTCAAGGCCGCCACGCAAAGATCCATGATCTGAGTGTTGTAAGCCCTATGAACCTCGGAAAGCAGGCTGCGCATGACGTCGGCCGACAATGCGACACGAACGGAGGTCGCATCCGCCTCGGTGAATTCGGTGACGCCGTCGGAATCCTGCGGCAGCGAGACGGCGTGCGTCGCATCATGTGTCTGCCAGAACGCCATTTCGGCCTGGGTCGATGGATCATCCGCATACTCACCGAGCGTGTTTCCCCAACGTCCGAGAGACGTCGTCCGTTTGGGCAACAAGACTGTCTGTCCACAGCGCAGTTGTTCACACGTCTGTTCGAGATCGTCCAGCACGATCCCCCATGAGAAGACATCCATCACCAGATGATGCACAACAATCAACAACGTGTCCGGAATTCCGACGTCCCGCCGAAACAACACGAACCGAACGAGATCCTCTCCCAGGTCGAGACCGGTTTGGGTCTCCGTGATATGCGTCTGGAGTGTGTCGTCACGGTCGGGAGGTGGGAATTGTGTGAGGTCGACGACCGAGAGCGGAGGGTCGAGATCATCTGCTTTAACGATGGCCTGTCGCCAACCGTTGGCGGTCCGTGTGAATCGTGCTCGCAGCCCATCGTGATGTTGCAGGCAGGCAGAGATGGCATCGAATAAATGGTCTTCATCGAGTTCGCTGGTCACATCGAACAGAGAAGACATGTTCCAATGTTCCGGAGCGGCCAACTGTCGCTCAAAGAACCAATGTTGAATCGGCAGGAGCGGCACGTCTCCGGTCATCGGCACCTTGTCCTCGTCAGCTGGTGAGTTGGAACTGACGACTGAGGCGAGACCGGCAACCGTTGGTCGTTCAACGAACTGTCGTGGTTCGATGGCGATGCCCGCTTCACGAGCACGGGAAATCGCCTGGATACTGATGATCGAGTCGCCACCAATCTCGAAAAAGTTGTCGTGCACCCCAACCATCGGCACGCCGATCAACTCGCCCCAAATGTCAGCGAGTGTCTGTTCAACGTCGTTTCGTGGAGCAACAAATGACGAAGCCTTGTCCTTCGGCGAGGAAGCAACATCCGGCAGCGCGCGCGGGTTGACCTTTCCATTCGGCAGTCGCGGCAGAGTGTCCAGCGTGACAATCTCATCGGGTACCATGTGGTCCGGCAATCGATCACGAAGCGTGTCTCTCAACACAGACGTCAATGACTTCGTCGACACCCCGGCATCACTGGGGACCACATAGGCGACAATCTTCCGTCGCCGGGGTCCAACCGAGTTAGTGATTGCTGTTGCAGCATTCTGCACGTCAACGTTGTCCAATTGCGACATCAACTCCTGTCGCTGGGCAGCTGACATTCGCTCGACTCGTTGACGATAGGCTTTAGAAACGTCCGTCATGGTTATTTCTCCACCCGAATCACGACGATGGAGTTCGCCCACAACGCGTCTCTGGTGTCGTTCGGCAAGTCGAGTTCCGTCACCTTGCTCAACGTGAACGTTCGAAAATGATTGAATAATGCACGCTGATGACCTCGGCTGAGCGAGCTGATCTCGTTGGTGAGGTAGGTCAGCACGCCGCCGTCCCGTAGGAGTCGTGCAGCCGTTGGGAAAAAGTGTTCGGCAAACGTCTCACTCTGCACAACCTGCTCGACGTATTCACTCTCGTTTAGCGGGTATGTGTGAAAGAAAATGCTGTCGAATGGCCCGACATCATCGACGAGTAAATCCTGCCACATGCCGTGCAGCATCCGGATATCGCGGTCCGGGTACTGTTGCTTCCACTTCTCGAATCGAGCGACGACGGAGTCGTTGCACTCGACGATGGTATGTGAACTTGGCGAAAGTTCCTGCAAGAACTCTGATGTGACTCCTCGGCCGAATCCTATCTCCAGCACGTCCCCCTGCGTCTCTCCGGCGATCTTCGCCATCGCCTGCATGACAGGAATCTGCCAATCCTCCATGATCTCCTGATCATCGAGCTGTGCCTGCGTTCGGTCACCACCGAGTTGAAAGTCGGCACCGCCAACGAAACGCTGCACCATTTGATCGGCATGGTCCAACTCTCCAGCGAACTCTTTCATCGCCCGATTCAGGACCCAGTTTCGCTGTGCCTCACGCGGCGCACGGATGAACGCATCGTCATTGATGCGAAGTTCAATCTCATACTGCGGCGTGCGTTTGATGCGACGGGTCATGGGTTCACCTCTTCAAACGTCGCAAGGGTCTCGACCATCGGCCCACGTTCGATGTTGGACAGAATTGCATGAGCCGACGACGGCGATAACATCCCGAGTCGCATCACCAGTGACGACACATCCGCCAAGTCAATGATGCCTTCGGGCCTCGCCGGTGACGTGTCCTCCTCCTTCACAACCACCACTGCCTCGGCGACGTGTGGATGTTCCGACAGCACTGCTTCAATCTCGCCAAGTTCAATGCGGAAACCCCAAACTTTAACTTGATTGTCCGACCGTCCGAAAAACAACAACGCGCCATCCTCTCGATAGCACGCCAGATCACCGGTCCGGTACATGCGAATCGGTGTTCCATCGTGCAAACTCCGTGTCACGAAACGTTCGGCAGTCATGTCCGGTCGGTTGAGATACCCGTCCGTGAGCCCCGATCCCGCGAGAAACAGTTCGCCACAGATTCCAGTCGGCACAGGCTGACCATGATGATCGAGAAGGGCAGCCTGCATGTCTGGGATTGGTCGTCCAATCGGTATTGGACCGTGAGCATCGTCTGCCTCCACGCGATGCACGGTTGCCCAGACGGTCGCTTCCGTTGGTCCGTACTCATTGAACAACAACGCATGTGGCACAACGTTATGATGCAGTGACGCCAATGACCGCGGACATGTTTCGCCTGCAACGATCACCGTTTGCAGCGTCGCGAGTTGTTCTGGTTGCGATTCCTGCAGAATCACCTGATACAGTGATGGGAGGCAAAGCGTGTGGCTGATCTTTTCGGTCGCGACGAGTTCCAGCAACCCGGCCAGATCCTGCTCGAACCGTGCTCTTGTCACGACGAGCGTGCCACCGGTGCACAGAGTCCAGAAGATGCCGACCAGTGAACTGTCGAATGCAAACGACGACAGCATCAGAAATCGTGCAGGCGGCTGCGGATAGACGATTTCCCGTGCCAGCGTTGAATGCACAATACTGCGATGCCGGATTGGCACGCCTTTGGGACGACCGGTCGAGCCAGAAGTGTAGATGACATAAGCACGATCGTCCGGAGTGACATGAGTCGCTAGTCGCTCAGACTCTCGCGTCTCATTCGTCCGGCAACCATCGACCATCAGCACACGGGTGAGATTGAACGGGACCGAGTCTGCCAAATTTGATTGCGTGACAACCACGGAAATGCTTGCATCGTCGACGATGTCACTGAGGTGAGCATCGGGATAAGTCGGGTCGAGAGGCACATATGCGGCTCCCGATTTCAGGATGCCGACAATCCCTGCGATCATCACGGGCGACCGTTCAACGAACAGACCAACACGGTCACCAGGGCCAACCCCACATGATGCCAATTCGCAGGCAATACGGTTCCCCCAGACATCGAGCTCACCATAGGTGAGCGAATCCCCCTCGAAATGCACCGCGACGGCTTCAGAATTCTCGGTCGCGTGTGACTCAATGAGTTGATGCAGACACTGCTCATCAGCGATGTCGGACCGAGTGTCGTTCCACCCCGTTTGTTGTTCAATCTCCTCGGACGTCAGCAGAGAGAAAGTGATCGAAGACTGGTGAGAACGCTGACAATTCGCCTCGACGAAGTGCCGAGTAAGCGTCAAGGACATTCTGCAGCACGATGGGTGTCCACTAACCCGGATATTTCATCCGCTGCTTGGTGTTGAGTGTTTTGCGATGGCCTGAGATTCGGTCAAGGAAGGGGACAACAACCGTTGCTCTCGATCGAATCCAGGACCGATCGCGTGACAGAGTGTCACACGCAGGCCATCACCTTTTCACGGCTGCCGCGACGGGAACTTGTCGCGGATTTTGAGGGCGGGCGGCTGACGTCCGCTGCGGGGCTGACGTCCGCTGCGGGGCTGCGGCTGCTGCGGGGCTGCGGCTGCTGCGGGGCTGCGGCTGCTGCGGGGCTG
>JAJDEJ010000058.1 GCA_029259815.1 Planctomycetaceae bacterium
AAGCCTTACAGGCTGCCTGCTTGGCCGAAGAATTTTCGCACGGTCTCACTCGCACACAGCTCCCCCGAAAAATCCGCACCCTGCTCCAACGCCTGCTCCGCATCACCGTGTGAGCAACCAAGAACTCAGAAAGTGCAAAAAACAAACAAAGGCCGCAGATTTAGGCTTCGACGCCATCGGAAGCATTTGAACGCAACGCCGCGCGAACCACTAATCGCGGAACCTGTCTTTAATGACAGTCCGTCGATGTTGTCCGTCCAGCGGCGGTCAGGCTGCCCGGGAGGGTTGAGTGCTGATTGTTCCGTGAATGGGATCTGACCGGGTAACGTCGATTCGGTTAGCTCAGATGGTAGAGCACCAGACTCATAATCTGGCTGTCACGGGTTCGACTCCCGTACCGATCTCCAAACCGTCGGCTGGAAACCGACACCAACTTCAAGAGTTGGCGACGCTGCAAGCGTCTCATGAAGCCCCAAGGAGGCAGACGTTCAACAGATCAGCCGTCGTTTCGTTCTTACTCTGCGATCCGGGGACGTCAGTCTCCGGATGACCTCTCAAGTTCGACGAGCGACGACAGCACGAGTCATCGCCCTGTAGTGCGCGGATACCGTGTGCGTCATTCGCCGGTGAAAGCGACTGTCGCAGTGGATCAATCAGAGCCCCGACCGTCAGGGAGGGGACACACCGATCCACCGCCTCACCTTAGACACCGACGAAAGCCACTCACTCAACCGCACTCCGCGATCCGTTCGTGTGATCCCGCGAACGCTCTGCCTTCGAAGGGCATATTCATCAACTAAATCAAGTTCATCCGGCTCGGCGAGGACTTCGTCTAGCAGAGGCTCTAAAGACAGCTCCCGTGCGAAGATTCGGATCTTGTTGACTTCATCGTCAGAGGCTCCCCAAACCAGTTGCCGGATATCGCGACGGCTCTTGTGACTTCCTTTGCTAACCCAAACAAGCTTGGATGCAACAACGTCAGGCCTTGATGCAATCGGCATTTCCAACTGAGGCGTCAGGTACACCCACACTGATCGATCGAGTGCTCCAGGTATCATCTCGCGTGGATAAAAGTCGATCTTGAGGCATTCTTCGGCATCGATGATCCTGAACATCCGTCCCTTCGCGACGGCTTCACGAATGGCGGTCGCATCGTGGACGTAGCCCAGTTGCTCAATGGCCTAGATCATCTCGTCCAATCGATCACGGACCTGTTCCGGATCGATGACGAGGTCTGCGTCTTGAGTCAAGCGGGGCTCGGCATAATACACTGCGACCAACCCGCCCGTGAGATGGAAGCGGATGCCGCACTGATCGAGTACGCCAGCGACTCGCTCCAGGACCGGGAAGAATGTCTCAGGACTGAACATCACGAAGCTTCCGTTCGATGAGCGAACGTGCTCGTCGGTCACCGGCGTAGCATCTCAACGCAACCTCCCACTTCAAACGTTCCTCGGAGACGTCGCCCAGTTTCTCCCGCAACTGCCGTGCATACAGATCTCGCGCCCTATGCAACATTCCATGCATGCGACGGAGTCTCTCCGCTGGCGTCATTGCGGCAATGGCTTGCTGATAGGTTTCTTCGACGAGTGACATGCGTGGCTCCTGATAGTGACATCATACCAGTTGTCCAGATCGACCGAAATCGAGCACGCAGATGTGAACGTCTTCAGTCCACCGGGTGTCCTGAAACAAAACCATTCGACCGCAGAAGTGACGAAGTGAGTTCTCTCTGCGAACTCCGCGTTCTCTGCGGTTTAACCTCAGCCCCGAAAGGAGGGGCCAATGTTCCCAATCAAGCGATACAAGATTCGATCCTACGAAATGGGTCTCTACTTCCGTGACCGTGAGTTTCGCGGTCTGCTGGAGCAGGGCACGCATTGGTTTCTCGATCCGTTGTGCAAGGTCCGCGTGGACGTTGTCTCGCAGCGGGATCCGTGGCTCGTGCATGAGAAGCTCGACCTGATTGTGAAGTCGGGAGCGCTCGAGGGTCGTGCGGTTGTGCTCGACCTGAAGGATCATGAGCGGGCGTTGGTCTGGATCGAGAATCGGTTCAGCCATGTGCTGCCATCGGGTCTGTACGCCTACTGGAACGGCCAGAAGGATGTGCGGGTTGAGGTGGTCGATGCGCGGGAAGTGCGGTTCGTGCATGACGAGTTGAAGGTCATTGCTCGCTCGCCGATGGCGTCGCAGGTGCTCGATGTGTGCACAGTCAACCGTGAGCACGTCGGCGTCCTGTTCGCTGATGGCCGTTACGTCGACACGCTGACGCCGGGGCTGTATGCCTTCTGGAAGGGACAGGCGGACGCGAAGGTCGTCGAGGTCGATACGCGGGAGACGATGATTGACGTCGGTGGTCAAGACATCATGACGGCTGACAAGGTCACCCTGCGGCTGAACGCAGTTGTGACGTACAAGGTCGTTGATGCCCGCCGCGCGGTCACTCAAACGGATGATGTGCGACAGGCACTGTATCGCGAGACGCAGTTGGTGCTGCGGGGCGTGATCGGTGCGAGAGAGCTCGATGTCTTCCTGACGGATAAGGATGCCGTCGCGACGGACATCGAGGAAAGCGTGCGTCGTCGTGCGGGTGAGTTGGGTCTCAACATCGCTTCGGTCGGTATCCGGGATGTGATCCTGCCGGGCGAGATGAAGGACCTGATGAACCGCGTCACCGAGGCGAAGAAGGCGGCTGAGGCCAACCTGATCTCGCGGCGTGAGGAGACGGCTGCCATGCGCTCGCAGGCCAACACGGCCAAGCTGCTGGCAGACAACCCGGTCCTCATGCGACTGCGCGAGTTGGAAGTCCTCGAGCGGATCGCAGCGGACGGCGACCTCAAGGTCGTGCTGGGCGAGAAGGGCCTGGCCGATCGGGTGGTCAACCTGCTGTGATTGTCATCACGATGTGTCGCACCCCCGTTTCGCGGAGTCGAATCGGGGGTGCTTTTTTATTGGCGAACTCGTGGTTCAACGGACCTGAATTGACGGGCTGAACGACATTGGGTGGCGGGGTCTGAAGCGAAGCGCAAGGCCCCGGCGCGTGTGGACGCCGAATGTCAGGGCCATCCGCTTCGCTGCTGACCCTGCCACCCCGACCTGTCAA
>JAJDEJ010000059.1 GCA_029259815.1 Planctomycetaceae bacterium
GGGAATGGGGAATGGGGAATGGGGAATGGGGAATGGGGAATGGGGAATGGGGAATGGGGAATGGGGAATGGGGAATGGGGAATGGGGAATGGGGAATGGGGAGGCGATGGCAAACGGTTGCAATCGCTGGGTAGAGTTCAGAGACGAAGCTATTCGCTATTCTCCATTCCCTACTTCACTTCTTCTTCAAGCCGATCACCAGTTCTTGTCCCGGCTTCAGATCACCCGACACCAGCTCCGTGAACTTGTAGTCGCTGATGCCGAACTCGACAGCAACCGCTCGAAGCTTACCGTCCTCTTCGATCCATACATGCCGCCTGTTGCGTTTGGTGTCGGCTTCTGCCCGCTTCGCGGCTGGGGGCTCTTCGTCCGTCCGCTGCTCGTCCTCGTCCGGTTGTTCCTCCTCGGTCCCGTCGAGGACATCATGATCATCCTTCCGAACATGCTCGCGGTTCTGGGGGTAGTAGCGTTTGGCCGTGTTGGGAATCTTGATGACGTTCGAGCGTGTGGCAATCGTGAATGTGATGTCGGCTGTCATGCCTGGCAGCAGTTTGAGGTCCGGGTTGGGAGCCGAGACGATCACCGGGTAAGTGACAACCGTTTGAGCAGTCTCTGTCGGACTCAGGCGAATTTGAGCGATCGTGCCCTCGAACAACTCGCCCGGATAGGCATCGACCGTGAACTGCACCGTCTCGCCTGCCTCCTTGGCGTTGCGGATGTACCCGATGTCCGCCTCGTCAACATCCGCGAAGACATGCATCTCCTTCCGCATGTCGGGGGCGATGATGAACAGCTCGGGCGTCTGAAACTGAGCCGCCAGCGTCTGACCGGGATCGATCTTGCGATCAGTGACCATGCCATCAACAGGTGATCGAATCTCCGTGTAGCCAAGGTTGGCTTCCGAATTCATGAGGTTCGCCCTGGCTTGCTCAATGCTCGCTTCCGTGACGAGCAACTCTGCCTCCAGTGCCATCCGTGCGAACTTGAACTGGTCGATCTCCGTGTCCGAGATGTAGTCCGCGTTGTCAGCTCGCAGTCCCATGGCCCGCTTTTCATCGTTCTTGGCATTCTGCAGCCTCGCCTGGACTCGCTTCAACTCGGCCTGTCGCGAGAGGAGACTCGCCTTGTCCCGGTTCACACTCGCTTGATAGATCAGCGGGTCGACCGTCGCCAGCATGTCACCCGCTTTCACTTCGTCATTGTGTTGGACAAACAGTTCCACGATCGGCCCGGAGACGAACGACCCCACATGAACTTCCAAGACTGGCTTAATCGTGCCGGTCGAATTCCGCACCTCGATGATCTCTCCCTCTTCGACTTCAACCGTCCGGAACCGTGGTCGGTTCTTTTCTTTCCAATAGTCAACCGTCGGCTGATACGCCGCAGCGATCAGGCCGGCGAGCACGATCAGGAACGTCAGCAGTTTGAGGAAGAATCGCATTCAAATACACAGCGGGTGCGTCCGAAGACGCGGGAAGAAGATGGGAGGAACAAGACAGACGCTGATAGTGGTACCCCTGTGGAGCTATTGAAGTTTCAACCGATTTCACGGCTGTGCAGACCATCATTGCGAGTATCAGAGTTGTCACGCTATCCGATCGCTCGAAATCAGGTCAATCTCTCGCTGGAGGGTCGCGAGTTCGCAGCACCGATTGAAGCAAAGTCGCGAGCCAACGGCGAGCGTCACCACATGGTGACAAACTGTTCTTCTCATCACATCAGGCCTCAGCCCCTTTCCGATAATGTGGTCGGGACATTGCACAGCTCTTCACTGTTCTCGATCTCTCATCAACCACTGCCGGTTCCTGTCTTCACCGCTTATACTCTGTTTCACTTTGGGTTGATCGATTCCTTACCACACGGGAGCCAGCGTTGCCCACGCTTCGTGAATTGACGGACGAAATCAAACAACAGGAGGCCAAGCTCCGCGAGGGGGGCGGTGCGTCCGGTCAGGCACGACAACGCAAGCTCGGTCGACTTCCGGTCCGCGAGCGACTCGCTGCCCTGCTTGATCCGGACACGCCGTTCTTCGAACTCAACCTGTGGGCCGCGTTTGGAATGTACGGCGAATGGGGGGCCGTGCCCGCAGCAGGGGTCATCACGGGCATCGGCTGGGTCAGCGGTCGACCGTGCCTCATTGCTGCCCACGACGCGACTGTCAAAGCGGGGGCCATGTTTCCGCAATCGGTCAAGAAGATGATCCGGGCCCAACGCATCGCCTTCAAATTTGAGTTGCCCGTCATCTATCTCGTCGACTCGGCGGGCGTGTTCCTGCCACTTCAAGACGAGATCTTCCCGGACGAGGACGATTTCGGTCGCATCTTCCGCAACAACTCAGTGATGTCCGCAGCGGGCATCCCGCAGTATGCCGCTGTCATGGGCAACTGCATCGCAGGCGGGGGTTACCTCCCCGTGTTGTGCGACACCGCTTTGATGACCGAGGGGAGTCAGATGTGCCTCGCCGGCCCGGCACTCGTGAAAGCGGCCATCGGTCAGGAGGTCGACCCGGAGGAACTGGGGGGCGCGAAGATGCACGCCACGATCAGCGGCACAATCGACTATCGCGAACCGGATGACGCGGCGTGTCTCGCCAAGTTGCGGTCACTCATTGCTCTGCTCCCCGAACACACTTACTGCCCTGCTCTTCCGGAAGTCGACATCGTCCCGCCTTCTCGCGACGCCAACGACCTGTACAAGATCGTTCCCGGCAACGGTCAAGGCGAGTACGAGATGCGGGACGTCATCGAGTGCATTGTCGATGCGGGCACGATGGAGGAGTACCGTGCCGAGTATGGCCAGACGCTCGTCACCACCAAGGCTCGCATTGGCGGACGAGCGGTCGGCATCCTCGCCAACCAACGACACCGCAGCCACACGGCGGAAGGCGAAGTGCAGATTGGCGGTGTGCTGTACGTCGACGCTGCCGAGAAGGGAGCCCGCTTCGTGATGGAGTGCAACCAGACGGGCCTCCCCCTGCTCTTCCTGCAGGACGTGCAAGGCTTCATGGTCGGCAAGCGAGCCGAACAAGCGGGCATTATCCGGGCCGGTGCCAAGCTCGTGAACGCGATGAGCAACTCGGTCGTTCCCAAGCTGACGGTGATCGTCGGTGGGTCATTCGGAGCCGGCAACTACGCCCTCTGCGGCAAGGCGTACGATCCGGCACTCATGATCGCTTGGGCCGGTGCACGCAATGCCGTCATGGGCGGTGCTCAGGCAGCAGACACCTTACTCTCCCTCCGATTGCGTGACGCCAAACGTAAGGGCGAGACACTCACCGACGAGGAGATCGCCGAACTGCGGGACACAATCAGCGGCAGTTACGCCAATCAGACGGACATTCGCTACGGGGCCGCTCGCGGGTGGGTCGATGCCATCATCGCCCCGCATGAGACCCGTGACTGGATCCAGATGGCCCTCGAACTGCTCCCCTCGACTGCTGACCGTCCCCCATTCCGCACTGGCGTTTTTCAAGTGTGACCCAAAGTCCTCATCACGCTCCGCCGTGATGTCGCGAGCGGTGCGGGGACGGTGATCACAGTTCAACGAGAAACGCTCGCCCCGTTGGGACAAACTCAGTAGCTGAACTCGCAAGAGTTCAGACATCACTCGAGTTCTGGCGCATCTGAATTCTGGCGAATTCAGCTACAAAGCCGATCGTCACTCTCGGTCATTTGGCGCCCATCCGCAGAGCACCATCCAGTCGGATGGTCGTGCCGTTGAGCATGACGTTCTCGAACGCATGTTGCGCGAGGGCGGCGAACTCGTCGGCATGACCGAGTCGATGGGGAAAGGGGATCTGTTGGATGAGTGACTCTCGAATCTCGTCGGAGACGTCGGCGAACATGGCCGTCTCGAAGACGCCGGGGGCGATGACGTTCACCCGGATGCCGTGTCGAGCGAGGTCACGTGCGAGAGGCAGGGCGAGTGCGGCGACTCCTCCTTTCGATGCTGCGTAAGCGGACTGGCCAATCTGCCCGTCAAATGCAGCGATCGATGCGGTCATCACAATGGCTCCGCGTTCTTCGTCGTCCATCGGCTCATGCCTGGCGATTGCCTCTGCGGCGAGACGCGCGACGTTGAAAGTGCCGATGAGATTGACCTCGATCACCTTGCGGAACGCTTCGAGCGACGCGGCCCCGTCTCGCCCCACCACACGCTCGGCGTGAGCAATGCCTGCACAGATGACGGCTCCTCGCAAGGGACCCAATCGATTCTCGCCTTCAGCGATGACAGACCGCACGTCTTCTTCGCTGGTGACGTTTGTCGGCTGATGAAACACACGCGATTGATAATCATCACTCAAACTCTCATCGGGCGACGCGAGATCAGCGATCACGATTGACGCTCCTAGATCCAGGAACCGCCGAGCAGTCGCGGCTCCCAACCCGGAACTGCCTCCGCTCACCAAAATTGTCTGTCCTGCGATTTGCATTGTTCTCTCCCGTGTTTGATGACCAACTGCAGTCTTGCGATCTGTTAGTCCTGGCACAAGTTTCGGCACTTTGAGGAGCCGGGGTGCTGTCGTTGTTGCAGGAGATCTTCCGATAGTCTTGACGAGGCGACACGTTAGATGTCAGGCTGGGCGACATTCAGTGCGTCACCCGGTTGTTCCTTCAAATCACTACGTATTCGATGCCTGTCCCCGAGCCGAGTCTGCTGTTGGAGAAACTGATTGGTCAGCCCGTCGTGCTCGACGTGACCAGTCTGTACGTCTATCTGGGGACGCTCAGTGAGATCGATCATCAGTACCTGATCCTCACGGATGCTGACGTCCACGATTTGCGGGACACGACGACCACACGTGAACTGTATGTGCTGGACAGCAAGCGGCACGGGCTCTCGGCCAACCGCAAGCGCGTCTTCGTGAGTCGGAACGAAATCGTCAGCGTCTCTGCACTCGCCGATGTCGTTGAGTAAGTTCAAGAACGAATCGTCTCAAGCCCCAGCAGTTCGAGTCGCAACAGGTTGAGCGCCGTCTTGACGGTACGGCTGCGGTGCATGGTCCAGTCGCCCAGACGGAGCACGGGCATGACGCGGACATCGCTGGCTGCTGCGACCGCGACGTACGCAGCCGGTTGTGACGGGTCTGTGAGGGCACCTCGACCCCGGTCGCTGGTGATGGCGATCGCGTAGTCAGTCCCCAGTCGTAGACGACAGCGGCTGGCGAGTTCACTGGCGATCGCTTCGCTGATGGCCCCATGCTCCTGGAAGAGTTCGGCGGAGAGTTCTAACTCGCGTCGTTGCGACGATTCGGTCGGCAGAATGAGTCCGCCGACGTAACACACTTCAAAGCCGGGGACGTCGGTCAGACGATGGGACAGCAATCCGCCTGTCCCGGACTCGACGGAGGCGACGGTCTGTCCGGCCTCGATCAACATGCGCACGACGGCGTGCTGCAGATCCTCGTCTTCGGTGCCGAAGATGTAGTGTCCCAAAAGTTGCTGGGCTGCCTCAGAGGCGATTTGGATTTTCTCGACACACTGCTGCTCGGTGTCGCCGCGAGCTGTGATGCGGAGGGTGATGGTCGCCTCCGACGCGGTGATGCCGACTTCGGGGTCGTTGCCGCGGGCGGTGAGGTCGCCGAGAATCTGTTCGGTGTGCGACTCGCCCAGTCCAAAGCAGTTCAAGCGGGCCCGATGGATGACCTTGGCACTCACCGGAAGTCGTGGTTTGACCTCATACTCGAACATGCGATGCATCTCGCTGGGGACGCCCGGCATGGCTGCGATCCAGGCGGGAGGGCGGTCATCACCACGGGGCACCTCCAGCCAGATGCCCGGCGCGGTGCCAACGGGGTTCGGCAGCGGTTCACTCCCCTGAGGAAACATCGCCTGCACATCGTTTCGCTGGGGCATCTCCCGGCTTCGACTCGCGAACATCTCACGAATCACAGCGAGAGACGGCTCGTGCAGAGTCAAATCAGCATCGACGAGTGCCGCCATCGCCTGTCGCGTGAGGTCATCAAGTGTCGGGCCCAGTCCTCCCGTCACGAGGACAATGTCTGCGCGTTCGACGGCAGTCCGCAGCACGTCAACGTTTTCGCCTAAATCGTCGGCGACCGTGGTGTGAAAGTGGACAGTGACACCCAAATCGGTGAGTTGCTGGCTGAGCCACTGCGTGTTGGTGTCCAGCTTGGCCCCGTCGGTCAGCTCGCTGCCGATAGCGATGATTTCTGCTTTCACGCGATTTTCCCGGCGATGGCTGGAATCTGCTCACGCTCAGCAGTCACAACCTTGCGGTAGAGATCGGCTGTCATTTTGACCATCGTGTCCACGCGAAAATGCTCGCTGACGATGTCACGACCTCGCTGGCCAATGCTCTGTGCTTTGGGGGGATTGGAGAGAAGTTCGAGCATGCGTCCCGCGAGGTCATCGCTGTCTGAAGGTGCCACCAGTAAACCCGTCTCTCCATCTTTGACCACACTGTCGACACCACCGGCTCGCGTGGCGATGACTGGTTTCCCCCGCGCCATGGCTTCCAGCATGATGGTTCCCAAGCCTTGTTTGAGAGCCGGGAGACAGAAGATGTCCATCGCCTCCAGTGATGAGGTGAAGTCAAAAACGTTGGGGACAAATGTGACTTGTCCGGTCATCTTCAACTCGCCCACCATTCGCCGCAAACGGGATTCTTCCGGACCGGCCCCGGCGACGAGGAACTGCACATCCGGTCGACTGTGAGCGACGATACGAGCCGCTCGGAGGAAGAAGTCCAACCCCTTGGCCGCCTCCAGCGGGCCTGCTGTACCAACCACGGGCATGTGGTCGCGATCGAGCACCGTCAGGCCCTGATCAACGAGATCGGTCGGGACACCGCTGTGAATGACAGTGACGATGTCGCCGGCAAGTTTTGTCTGAAACAGCAGATCCTGTTTCACCGATTCACTCACAGCGATGATGCGCCTTCCCCAGTGATGATCAAACTTGAAAGCTTCCTGCTGACCGAGATAGTCGTGGACTGTGACGATGTATGGCCGCTCCAGATGCTTCGCCAACCAGCGTCCGAGCGGAAGCATGCCTCGCCATTGGATGTGAATCAGGTCGGGAGGGTTCTCCTGGAGATCACGGAAGAGAAAGTGGCGATACAACCGCTCCACGAGTGGAGCGTCAAGCATGCGCATCACGGTCAACTCGAATTTCTTGCGGCGTTCCGGCTCGACTCGTGTGGCGTCGAGGCAGACGAGACGCGGCACAATATCGTGACTCGGAAGATCCTCCGCGAGGTGGAGTGTCCGCGCGGAACTCCCTCGGACCTCAAACCGGCCTGCCAGCAAGAGCACATTGAGTGATGATTCGGGCATCTGACTGCGAACAGCTGGAAGGAGTCCTCGCTCCCTCTGGTCGGGGCAATACGGTGGACTAATGGTCTAGCCGCGAGCAACGGGAGTCTTTGAGTCGATTGAGTGATGTGGACTCACTCATCGCCCCGCTTTTGAAGTGCACGAGGTTTTGACAGAATCTGCTGCAGGACGATGGCCCTGCGCATCCCGGCGGGTTGCCTGAGTGCAGCGATCAGTCCTGTCGCATCCTTCACTGCCGCCCGCGATCGGATGAAGGGCACCACGCTACGGCGCGTGTCGTTGTCGTCTGCCCGAAACTCGCCCAAATGCTGAGACACACCCTGGTCCACCAAGTGAGGCAGATCGTTTTCGATTTGTGCCGCAAGCCGCGGTTTCATGTGGTCATCTGCATGAGAACGTACGCCTTGGGCCATGTCAGACGACGAGATCAGGTGCCGCGATGAAAGTCCTTCGCCCGGTTGAGAACGCTGTTGCTGCAGAGACGGACGTGCGGTCGCGGGTGTCTTGGGATTACGTCGTGGCGGTTGATTTTGAGTCCGTTGTTCCTGAGGAGGTCGCCGACGTTGAGGTGGAGTCTCGATGATCTCGATATCATCACTCCCCAACTGCTGTTGCTGCTTCGGAGCACGGCGTCCCATGGCCTCTTGCAGGAACACCTCAATCTCGTTCTGGACTTTGCCATCACGCGGAACGGGACGTCTTGCCGGCTGCTTGGGCTGAGGCGGCGGGTTCTGAGCGTTGATCAAATTCATGATCCAGCCGATGAAGGAGATCAGCAGAAAGCCGATCGCAAACAGCGAGCCGATATCGATTGCGAGGATGGGATTCATGATCTGTGCCATTTCTCGGAAGAGCCGGAGTGTCGCTCTTCCGAATGTCTATCGAGTGTCGCCATCAACGCTGGGGGCCACTTCGTCACGTTCACCGGCGATGGACGCTCGCATCTTGGTGTCCGCCTGGACATTCTTGAGTTCATAGTAGTCCAAAAGTCCCAATCGATTGTCGCGGAACGCCGCCGCGATTGCATCGGGAACTTCGGCCTCGGCCAGAACAACCTTCGCACGGTTTTCCTGGGTAGTGGCGACCATTTGCTGTTCTTGAGCGATCGCTTCGGCACGCTTCCCTTCGGCTTTTGCCTGGGCCACGCGCATATCGGCTTCCGCCTGATCGGCCTGCAGCCGGGCACCGATGTTGTCGCCCACGTCGATGTCAGCAATGTCGATCGACACGATCTCGAACGCTGTCTGCGCTTCGAGACCCTGATTGAGCACCGTCTGCGAGATCATATCGGGGTTTTCCAGGACGTCCGCATAAGTGGGCGTCGAACCAATGGCTTGAACGATGCCCTGCCCCACCCGGGCGATGACAGTTTCCTCTGTCGCTCCACCGATGAGCTGACGGATGTTGGTCCGGACGGTTACGCGGGCACGGGCCTTGAGTTGGATGCCATCTCCGGCAACGGCGTCGAGCGTGCCGGCAGATTTCTTCGGATCGGGACAATCAATGACTTTGGGATACACGCTGGTCCGCACGGCGTCGAGCACATCCCGACCGGCAAGGTCAATCGCTTGAGCGGTCTGCCAGTCGATATCGAGATTCGCCCGGTGAGCGGCCACGAGTGCGCGAATGACTTTGGTGATATCGCCACCAGCAAGGTAGTGCGCCTCCATGGCCCGCGTGCTGATGTCGGTCAACCCGGCTTGCGTCGCCATGATCTGACAGCGGACGATCACAGCGGGGTTCACCTTGCGGATCGTCATAATGACAAGTTGGAAGAACGAGACGTTCGCGTGAGTAAACTTGCACTGAATCCAGAGTCCCGCATACCGCAGAAACACGGCAACGAAGATCAGTAGAAACAGACAAAGTGCGGCGACCCCGATCCAGATCAATGCACCGGCACCCTCCCCCCCCTGAGCGAGAAGCAACAAGTCGGTCGTCATGGTGTGCCCTTTGGCGTTGAGAATGTTGGCAACCGATCACACTCTGTATGCGTTCGGTTACAAAGTCGTTCACTCACTGCGGTTTAGCCTTGCGGCACCGCGAAGTCAAGCGGCGGTTCGCTGGGACCATCGCCTTCGTCAGACGGCTCCGCGTCGGCGAGAAACTCTGGTTCAGGAGAGGTCTCTGAGCTTTGCCGACGAAGGGCCTCTTCACTGGCCTCTCGGACAACGACCCGAGTGCCGCGAACTTCGATAATTTCCACAGGAGTCCCCCGCTCAATCATGACTCCTTCAGTGAACGCATGCAGGCGTTCGGAATCGACGCTGACCAGTCCGCCCGGCATCATCGGCGTAGTCGCTTCGCCGATCCGACCGATCAACTCGGCCAGATGCTGACGCTCTTCGGCGTGCGGAGTGACTTCCTCGAGCGAAGGGGCGGACATCATCTGACGCCCAAATGGAGTCTTGGGGAACACCTGAAAAGCACCAATCACGACGGTCGGGATCAACACGACAAGACTGGTCACATAGCTGCCAAATGCCACCGGGTGCGTTCCGTACCACGCGTTGACCGCACACCACAACGATGCCACGAAGGAGATCGTGCACAGGATGAGAATCATGCCGCCCGATGGCAAAAACACCTCGGCCACGATCAGGACAAACCCAACCAACAGCAACAGGATGGCGAAGAAGTCATAGTCCATGCGAAAGGAACGTCATTGCTCAAGTAAGGATCACCGTCATCATAGTCGATGGGGACGAATTGTTGTCGCCAATCACTAGAATTTTACCGTCCCTCAGCCAGAGGGCAACGATTTCGCCTCTTCGATTCTGAGCTTCCAAGCGGGAGTGCCAGAGGCCAAGAGCGCTGCGTCCAACACCTCGGCAGTGTGATCGACCCACGACAGGTGCGAAGCGGAAGTTTCGGGAGCAGGCATTTCCCAAGCAGAAGCTTGGGAACGAGGTCCGCGGTGGAACGAAGCTACGGGAGCACCACGGCGGCCATCTCGTTGTGGAACGTCGACGGAGAGGCGGAACGGTCGATGAGCCAGATGTTGCGGTACATCACCGGATTGGAGTGATCCTGCAACTTCGTCGGAAGTGGATCGGGGCCCTCGGGACGGCCGGCCCCCGTTTTGTTGGGAATGGGCACATTTGCATGAATGGGCACGCCATTGTGCCAGACGCTGATCCGCATGTCGCTCACTTTTTGCCCCTGACTATCAAAGCGAGCCGGGGTGAAGTCGATGTCATAGGTCTGCCAGGCGAGCGGCGGGAAGCACATGTTGATGTCCGGGCGACGCGTCTTGTACAGGGCACCGCAGTGATTCTCGACACCTTCCAACCCGAATGTGTCCAGGACCTGCACCTCGTATCGGCTTTGCAGATAGAACCCACTATTGCCCCGGTCCTGCCCCCGTCCTTGCGGCTTAAAAGGCAGGCGGAACTCGGCGTGCATTCGGAAGCTGTCGAAAGCTCGAGTCGTCTGCGTCCCCGACTGGAGCAGCCCTTCAGGCGTGATGGCGGCTTGTTCAAACTGCCCCAGGTCTTCCCCTTGAAACAGGATCGTCGCGTTAGGTGGAGGGAGTGCCCCCAGCGTGGGGCTCGTGCGTTGAACTTTGTGGAATTCACCTGCGGTGCTGCCATCTTCACGAGTCAACTGGGCCAACTGTCCATCGGCCACCAGTTGAAACCCATCCCGTTTCAACTGGACCGCATCGCCTGCCCGTTCCCCTTCGAACAATTGACGTTCACCACCAAACCAGCCGTCGCCCGGGAGCCCACCAAGATATCCGGTCGCTGCAAACTTGCTTTCACCGAGAGCAATGACCTGCAGGCCGGACTTCCGCACTCCCCGATAACCTTGCGAGGATTGCTGCCATCCGACGTACTCTCCCTGCACAGAGAAATCCTCATCGACATTTTGAGGGTCGAGATACACGGGCCCCGCCTCGGGGTTGCTCGGTCGCGGTTGGGCAACCACATCACCAACAAATAGACAGACGGTGATCGCAGTGATCAGCAAGCCCCTCAACATCATCCGGTCTCTCCCCACTCGACACATGTTCCGAGAATGGGCGTTCGTCACGACAACGACCGCACATACACCTCGGCGACAGACTCCCCAGTGTCAGCATTTACTTAAGCGATCACAAGGTGTGTTCGGGGCGTGCAGAGGATCAATTCGAAAACTGAGCATGGGAACAGCAGTTCGAAGTGAATCAACTCCCAAGCCGACGGCTCTGCCGTCAACCAGTCCGTTGCATTTTTCAGCCTCTCCTGCCTGTTTCAAAATCACAGCGGCGTTCCGCAAGTTTTGTCGAGTGCTGGCAGTTCGCGTTACAGAGAAATGGTCGTTGATTCGTCTTTGTTCGACGGCAGAGCCGTCGGCCTGGGATGCCCAGACGCTTCAACATCGTCCGGACCTGATCTGCACGAAATTCCCAACCATTAAGGGAATGCCGCTGAGAGCCGTCAGGAACCAGAGCACGTACATGACAACTGCGAAGATGTCGCCAGCTTGAGCAGACGTATTCAGGCAATAGTGCACAAGTGTAGTTGCCAGCAAGCCAAAAACGAACAGTTGCATCAAACAGAAACTGGAGGCCTCTGAGTTGGCGAGTTGCCGACGAGCCTGACCGAAACGTTGGAAGTACTGACGGATGGCCCGGACGTCTTTTCCGTTGAGTAATTGAGCTTCGCGTTCTTCGGACTGCAACAACTCGCGACCGAGTAACTGCGATCTACGACCGCCAGCCGTGTTCAGCAACATCGCAGGGAGAATGAGGACGAGACACAGTGGAACCAGTGTCCAGTCGTACCAGGCCAACATCAGCAGCGCACCGCAAAGACTGACCGCAATGTGGACAGCCTCAGGGAGTGCCTGCTCGAACAGATGGAGCCGATTGTGAAGTTTTGCAACATGAGTCGTCAGCCGGGACGAGTCAGCGTCGGATGGCGAGGACGATGTCATGTGAAGCACTTCCGCAGCGATGTATTGATCGAGCTGTTTTGATATCAGCATCTGCCGAAAACTGCTGATCAGCATAAAAACCAAATGTTGACTGACCAGAAAAATCAAGCCCTGATACGAGCGAACCAACAGACCATTGATCGCCAGTCCGATCGCTAACGGCTGCATCACGCGGAGCGAGTTTTCAGCGATCAGCAGAAGCGTCGAGACCGTCATGACAGGCATACGGATGCTCTCGGACGCATGCAACCGTTGGTCCAGTGTCAATGAAGCAGCAGAAGGACCCGCTGGCGTGTCAACCTGTTCTTGCGCGGAAGGTGAGGCGTCGGGACTTCGGGACGCGGTCTCCGACAAGAGTGTCTGGAAGGGGAGTCTTGTCGTGACGCGTGAGGTGAGAGAGGTTGTTGCCATCATGGCCTCGCAGAAGTGTCATGCAGCGGTCTGAGCCTGAGTCAAGAGGTGCCGCTGCGGCTTGAATCGACTACGGGCCGTCAGTCGTCTCTCGCCGCGCGGCACCAGGAACTGCATTGAATGAAAAGGAAGCCCCCCGCTCCCCCCGAAACAGGAGGCTCCTAACGACACGCCTCGAGAACGGCTACACACCGTGACTCGCTGCGATGTCGCCCGATGAAATGGTCGGCAGATGCCTCCCATTTCGATCGATCATGCGTCACTGCCGGGTCGCCTCCCTGATGACCGGCTGAGACGGGCTCCTCATTGGACTGAGAAGCCTGATTCGTTGATTCTCACGCGGAAGTCCTTGTTCCTCACATGGCCCACCGCCAGATGAGCATTACCCTCAAACGGTGTGTCACTGCTAAGAATTCGGGTTGGGTGGCAGGGTCAGACCAACGGGATGGCCCTGAGATTCCGCGTCGTCACACCGGGGCCATTCGCTGCGCTCCTGACCCCTCCATCCGAAAATCAAGCTTTGACGCTCCACGAGGGACAAATGTTGTTTCTGGTGTGGAGACGGACCGCTTCGGGAGCGTCCCCGAAGCGGCAGTCGCCTTCTATATGGAACACACAGCCGTGTGGTTGCTTTCGATGGTTCAGAGATTTGCACGTCCGATGCCGAATCGGAAATAACATCCGGCAGAATCTGCAAGTCGTTCTCTGACAGTAACCTGCGCCTGTCTGTCCGACTGTGATGACCGAGAATCGACCGTCATCAGACCCGCGACGGCTGACATCGAAGTGACGACGGATCGTGGGCTTGCAGAGACTTGGCCAACTCACGAGCATCTGAACGACAGCAAACACTCGGTACATCTTGGCAAGACTGGAGACACTGTAATGGCAGATCGGAAGGGCATCATTCTGGCAGGGGGCAGCGGAACGCGCTTGTACCCGGCGACGAAGGTCGTCAGTAAGCAGCTGCTGCCTGTCTACGACAAGCCAATGATTTACTATCCGCTCTCCACGCTGATGTTGGCGGGTATCCGTGAGGTGCTCATCATCAGCACGCCTCACGACCTCCCTCTGTACCGCGAGTTGCTCAGCGACGGGTCACAATGGGGTATCTCGATCGACTACGCCGAGCAGCCACGTCCCGAGGGACTCGCCCAGGCGTTTCTCATTGGTGCAGACTTTGTGGGTGATTCCCCCTCGTGCCTCATTTTGGGAGATAACATCTTTTACGGCAGTAAGCTGCCCGTCAGCCTGCAGGACGTAGGCGCGCGGACGAGCGGAGCCACTGTCTACGCGTACCGTGTCCGTGACCCCGAGCGATACGGCGTCGTCGAACTCGCAGAGACTGGGCAGGCGCTCAGTATCGAAGAGAAACCAAAACAACCGAAGTCCCATTATGCCGTCACCGGCCTCTACTTCTATGACACCGACGTTGTGGATATCGCCCGGTCGATCAAGCCATCTGCTCGGGGTGAGTTGGAGATCACCGACGTCAATCGTGTGTATCTGGAGCGAGGCGACTTGATGGTCGAGGTCATGGACCGCGGCACTGCCTGGCTCGACACGGGCACCCACCTCTCACTGCAGGAGGCGACGAACTTCGTCAGCGTCCTGGAACAACGGCAGGGTCTGAAGATTGCCTGTCTCGAAGAGATCGCCCTGCGGATGAAGTACATCGACGCCGCCGCCCTGCAAAAACTCGCCGAGGAGATGCGCAACAGCAGCTATGGCGAATACCTGCTCTCGCTTTTGAGCTGATCACTGACATCGCTCTCCACGTTCACGCAGTTTGTGCCGGTCGTCAGCCAGCCTGAGCGTTGTGATCGGGTGACGCGATTCGTCATGCAGAATCGTCATCTTCGACAAGTCGTGATTCTCCGTGCTGTTCGCACCACCGGGGGCTGGAGTCTGTAAAATCCCAGGGTTCTCATTTGCCTCACTCCGGACGGTGAAGTGAGTTTTGACACGTTGGCGTTTGCGCGACAGGCATAATCGGTCCCGCAGACGAGCCGTCGAACAGCAGACCACGCCACAAAGTTGGAACGACCCGCATGACACTCCTGTGTGGGGAGCTACAGTCGGCACAACTGGTGTGAGCGGCCTCTCGGGGAGATCGCTCAGAGGCTGCACAAGGCACGACGATAGTTGATCCAGCCCCATTCAATTCGAACTCATCACAGGCATCATCGCAGTGTCGGGGGGCGGAGGGAGCCGATCAGGCTCGTTTGGGGTGAACGGAAGTCCCCCGACAGCGATGGAAACGACAATGGGGTCTTGCGGTCATCCGACCGCGGGACCACTGAGTCGGTGCGCAGACCATGGGAAGGTCTGCTCACCATTCGCACGATGTCCGACTGACTCACGATAATCTTGTCAGTCCGGTCGTTGGCAACAGACCCGGTGGTTATGACGACCCCAATGGGATCCACAGGAAGGAGACTGTCCATGAAATCGATCCATGTGCTCACCGCGGTGGTTGTGCTCGCCAGCTTCACTCAGATTGCTGATGCTGGTCTGTTCAACAAGTACTTCAACAGCGGTTCAGCAAAGTGCTGTGACTGCGTACCGACCTGTCAGCCAGAGTGCTGTCAGCCGGTGATCGTCCGACCGTGTCGCGACTGCAATGCACACTGCTACCAGCGGCGTCGCTCGACACTCAAACGGCCCTGCTGTTATGGCGGTGGGGGTCCGGCTGCCTGCTGCCCCAGCAACAGTGGCTGCTGCGATACGGGTTGTGGCAACAACTGCTGTGACACCGGATGCGGCAATGGCTGCTGCGACGCTGGATGTGGCAACGGCTGCTGCGATACCGGCTGTGGCAATGGTTGCTGTGACGCTGGTTGTGGAAACGGTTGCTGCGATTCCGGATGCGGCAATGGTTGCTGCGATACTGGCTGTGGCAACGGATGCTGTGGCGATGGTTGCTGCGACACGGGCTGCTGCGACGATTGCTGTGATGTCGGATGTTGTGATGACGTTTGCTGTGATGACTCCTGCATTCTGGCGGAGTTGATCTACCAATCGCAGACCGCCTGCTACGCCCGTCAGCGTCGTCGTGCTGTCCGTCAGATGAGTGGAACCTTCGACTGCGTCTGTTACCCGGAACTCATGTGTGCCCTCACTTACGCTCTGAACGACACTGACGAGCGCGTGCGAGCCCAGGCCGCCAATGAAATCGGCGATGAGCTTCGCAAGAATCCCTGCTGCTGCTGCCAGAAGGTTGTCTCCGCACTGACCTGTGCCTTGGGCGACTGCCACTGGAGCGTTCGCTGGTACGCCAAGCGGGCCCTCAAGCAGTGTGGTTACAAGGTTGTCGATCCTTGCTACGACGACTGCTGCGAGATCGCATGCTGTGACACAGGCTGCTGCAACACTGGTTGCAATCATGGGCATGCCGCTCCAGCAGCTGCTCCCGTCGAAGGACACGTTGCTCCCTCGGCTCCGGCCGACCTCCCGCCCGGTGAGCCCGGTGACGCTGCTCCGGCTGCACCCGCAGCTCCGCAAGCCGCTCCGACCGCACCCACTGCTGAGCCCATGCCGCAGGCTGCACCCGAACCGCCGAGTGCGTACTTCCCCAAGTTCTATCCTCGGCACAGCTCGGTTCGTCCAGCTCCCGCCAAGAAGGGTTTGGCAGGTCTGTTAGGTCTCG
The DNA here is from genome assembly GCA_029259815.1 of Planctomycetaceae bacterium. GTDB lineage: Bacteria > Planctomycetota > Planctomycetia > Planctomycetales > Planctomycetaceae > JAHBXU01. The sequence goes on from JAJDEJ010000059.1 coordinate 16,278, forward strand.
CCAAGTGACCTCCAGGAAGAACTGCATGAGCGGAGAGTGATCGTTCTCGGACGATTCGAAGTGAGTTCGAACAAAACGCGGCTCGGGGGCTATCCCGGGTCGCGTTTGTTCGATTCTTTGATGACCCCAATTGGGGAATGTGAAGCTCCTGCTGAGCCGAGTGCTTTGGTCATTCGTGATCGTCCCTCGTCATTCCCTCTGGCCTCGTCATTCCCGCGCAGGCGGGAATGACGGAGCGAGGTGTAGTCACTTTCTAAAGCATCGTAACCCGGGAACTACGAAAGCTGGGAGACACAGACAGGAATATCACTTTGAATCCGTCGCACTTCTTACAAAAACGACGAGATCACGTCGGCATTCTTACAAAGACACTTGACACAAAATATCGAAAAGCGATATCAATCCGTCCCTCAACTCTCTCTGCACTTCTCTCCCTCTCACAATCCATTTCCCACTGATGAAGCCCGCCGCTTGGCCCGTGGTTCTCGCCGCGTGTTGGTGTGTTCTCATCTCCAATCCTCCGCGTTCACCCCTCCGGTTGTTTATCCGGTTCGGCAGTCGCTCGTCTGACGTTGCGCACTGACGATCCTGATGGCATCCCGAGTTGGCAAGCGCAACCCCTCTCTCAACAATTCGATTCCCCTCCCCACTTGGGCCCTCCCTTCCTCTCGATTTCAGGGACCTTTGTCGTATGACTACCGACCAATTCGCAGCGACGATCCGCCTCAGCGGACGAGCTGTTATCTGTTCTCGTGATGCCGACGCTCGTGGACGTCTGGCTCAAATCATCGCCGACCAAACCTCCGAGAACTGCGAGGCTACCGACATCATGCAGCTTCGGGAGATTCTCCCGGACGAGACATTCGGTGTCTGCATCCTCGATGAACCTGCCAGTGTCCAGGAGGTCGCCGAGTTGGAACGACTCGTGCGATCGCATCATCAACCAACACAGTTCATCGTGCTGCCGGCCACGCAGCAACGTGAGCAGTTCCGGGCCGCGACACTCGCCTCCTGTGAAGTGCTCGATCCCCCGCTCACACGTGACAAGCTGAGAGGGGCAGTTTTCACGGCCCTCGGCCGCTCGCATCTCATCTCCGAGAATCAGCAACTCAAACGTCGGCTCCTCTCACGCGGCGTCGATGACATGGTCGGACAGTGCAACTCGATGTTGCGACTGCGAGACGAACTCCAGCAACTGGCCGACGATCGTAGCCCGGTCCTCATCACCGGTGAAGCTGGCTCCGGCACGACGGTCGCTGCACGAGCCCTGCATCGCGCTCGCTTCGGCAGCCGTAAGCCGATCGTCCGGATTCGCTGTCAGGTGCTTTGCGGCACCGCGATCGAACAGGAGCTGTTTGGCGAGTCCCCCGAAGGTGACGACAGCCGTCTTCAACAAGCTGCTGGCGGCACACTGCTGCTCGACGATGTCGATGCAGTCGCCCTCACGACGCAGGAGCGGTTGGTCCGGGTGCTCCGTGCTGCGGCTGCAGCTGCCGAATCGCAGGAAGAGGGAACACTCGCTCCGCCCAGCATCATCGCGACCACGCACGTCGATCTGCGGTCGGCTGTGAAGGAAGGCAAGTTCCGAGCCGACCTGCTGGAGATTCTCAACGGACACGTCGTCAAGGTCCCCGCCCTGCGGGATCGGATCGAAGACATCAGCGTCCTCGCTGAACACTTCCTGGCTGAGTACGCCGTTCGGGAAGGCAAGCAAACGCTCCAACTCACTCCCGAAGCCTTAGAACTGCTCAAGAAACATCAGTGGCCGGGCAATATTCGAGAACTCAACAACGTCCTCGAACGTTGTTGTGCGATCGAAACCGGCAGCGAACTTTATGCCGACACTCTCGCCACCTGGATCGAGAAACCGGCTGAGGACGAGGCCGAGGAAAGTGGACTCACACTGCGTGAGATGGAACGCAAGCTCATCGAAGCGACATTCAATCGGTTCGGCGGCAATCGTGAGATGACGGCGAAGGCTCTCAAGATTGGTCTGCGAACCCTGTCTGGCAAGCTCCGCGAATACGGCTATCCCCCGCGTGGGGGGCCAGGCTCCAACCGCATCTCTCGCGCGGCCTGAAACAGATCGCCATGCTCCGGGCGACAAACGTGCTAGAGCGAAGCATCGACTTCCACTCTCAACCCCCCATCATCCCCACCGTTGCCAGCGATGACAGCACTCAGTTCGCTGTCTCCCCGGCAACGGTGGGGTTTGTACTTATGCAGGACCATCCGGTTGCGCGCAACTTGGTCGCATTAGACAGCAAGCATCTGCACTCGTCATGGGGACTCATCGCTGTGGAATGGATTGAACGTTGTATCGACTTGGGGACGCCCTTACTCGTCCTGATTGTTGTCCTGCGGATGCTGACGCAGTGTGCAATGTGGACGGCAAAGCACTTCGTCCTGCCGCTCCGCGACTCCTGGACACACCATCTCCGTTGCCTCGACGAACACACCGAAAAGCAAACCGCCATGCTTTGCGAAATTCTCAAACGTGTGGGGACCGACGCAGTCTGATTCTGTAGACTTGCGTCACGCCGTTTTTTTGTGGAGAAATTCAGTTTCCGTAACTTGCCACTTTTTTCAAGAAAACCCATGAATCATGCTCATAATCAGCACTTTGATCTTGACACGCTCATCTTTATGGTGAGTTTTCGTGTTGACGTAAGCGTATTGTAATCGATAATATACACACGGAGTTGGAGTGAGACCTGTCCGGTCTCAACAAGGCGCCTGCCCGGTGCCGCCCAACTCCTTTTTTATTTCCACTCATGGCATACGACGAGTCTTCCCTTGTCATCTTGATGCCATCGCCTGATTCCACTTCTCTGGAATCCATTGACCGTGCCGGACCACTCCAGCTTCTCAATCCTCTCCACCCACGGGATGAAGTGTGTGGCCCCCATGGCTCTGCGACGAAGAATAAACGCACAGATATCAGCAAACTGAATCCCCGGGGACACATGAGAGACGCCCACGAGAGGATAGTGCGATACGTTTTTCAATTTGACGCCAGCCACGAATCGGCGGACTGCTGCTGCAATGTCCGGCTCAGCTCCACATATCTGGCTGTCAAAAACAAGGTCGACTCGACGGTCTGAATCTGCCTCTGTCGCAGCGACGGAGACTTTGTCCAAGATATCCGCCACAGGTTTTTCGAGTCGCGATGAATTAAGCCGATTGAGTACACCGACCGTACCGTATACCACCGCACCGAATATCCAAATCGGGTGTTCGTCCTGGAACTCGTTGCATCTCTCCAAAACCTGCTCAGCGAGTGCCAGATTCCGATTGTTGCCGAACTTCTCCATTTGTGAGAACGAGTTCTTCGAGAACAAGCGGCTCCCCTTGAGTTCAAGGGTCAGGTCACGGGCGTGAGCCAGACCAAAGTGTTCTCTACGGGCCTCGTACAAGACCAAATCAAGGCCGCGAACGGTGTCATCTCTCATCAGACAGGCTGCGACTGTTGTGACGGGATTGTCTCCATCATGATATGATTCATCGAAGAAACACCACACAGATCCTCCCTCCTCCACTGTTACCTGACTCTCAATGTGTGAACATTGGAGCATGTTCGAGAGCCATCGAAAACCGAACAGGTTTCATCAAAGAACAGAACTCGCAATTTCAGTTGGAACGAGGCGTATTGTCCTACAGAGCAATGCGCACTCAACACCTCCAAACGACAAAGTACGAGGTGACGTCCGTCGGTAGCCAAATGATTGGTAACACGTTAGAAGCGGTCTCTTCTCTGTGACCCGACTCATTCCAATTCCACCGCACCATGTCCTTGCTCAGTCTGCGTGATGTTCGATTCTCCTTTGGCGGCGACCCTCTGTTGGACGGCATCGATCTGGAGGTCGACACGGGCGAACGTATCGGCCTGTTGGGTCGCAACGGAGCTGGCAAGTCCACGCTGATGAAGATCATGGCCGGCGAAATCGAGCCGGACGAAGGCGTGATCAAGCCTGCCAATGGCGTCCGCATCGCGCGACTCGTGCAGGAGGTGCCTGACGGGACTGAGGAGACGGTCGCCGAGATCATCGCAGGGGGTGCAAGTGACTCGGACCTCGAAGACTGGCAGATCCAACAAGCGGTCGAAGTCGTCCTCTCACGGATGAAGCTTGATGGAGACGCCCAGTTCGCGACTTTGTCTTCAGGAATGAAGCGTCGCACATTGCTCGCGCGGTCACTCGTGTTGGAGCCCGACATCCTGCTCCTTGACGAACCGACGAACCATCTGGATATCGAGTCCATCGCCTGGCTGGAAGGGTTCCTCAAGGCTTACAACGGAACACTGGTATTCGTCACACACGATCGCGTGTTCCTGCAGTCGCTGGCGACGCGGATCATCGAGGTCGACCGGGCGCGACTGTTCGACTGGAGTTGCGACTACAACACGTTCCTGCAACGCAAGCAACAGGCGCTCGATGCCGAGGAGAAGCAGAACGCAGCGTTCGATCGCAAACTGGCAGAAGAGGAAGTCTGGATTCGCAAAGGCATCAAGGCTCGTCGCACGCGCAACGAAGGCCGCGTGCGTGCTCTGGAAAAGATGCGGGCGGAACGCCATCAACGGCGGACACAACTTGGCAACGTCCGCATGCAAGTGGGCGAAGCTGAACGATCGGGACGGCTGGTCATCGAGACCAAGGGCCTCACGTTTGCGTACGGCGAGGGTGAGCCCACGATCGTCGATGACTTGTCCACGCTCATCACACGGGGTGATAAGATCGGCATCATTGGCCCCAACGGCACGGGCAAAACGACACTGCTCAAACTCCTTCTCGGTGATCTCCCACCGACGTCCGGAACCGTCCGACACGGCACCAAACTGGAGGTTATCTATTTTGACCAACTGCGAGAGCAGATCGACGAAGAGCAGACTGTCGCCGAGAATGTGGGCGAAGGACAGGACACGCTCGTCATCAACGGCAAGTCCAAGCACATCATCGGCTACCTGCAGGACTTCCTGTTCACCCCCGAACGCGCCCGTCGACCGGCCCGGTTTCTCTCTGGGGGCGAACGCAACCGCCTGCTGCTTGCGAGGCTCTTCAAGCGTCCGTCGAACGTGATGGTCCTCGACGAACCGACGAACGATCTCGACACCGAGACGCTCGAACTCTTGGAAGAGTTAGTCGCCCAGTACCCCGGCACACTGTTGCTGGTGAGTCACGACCGGGCCTTCCTGAACAATGTGGTGACCAGCACGCTGGCCTTTGAAGGGGGCGGCAGTGTGAAAGAGTACGATGGCGGTTACGACGACTTCGTCCGTCAGCGCAGCGAAGATCAGGAGAAGGAGTCAGAGGTTGTCGCCCAGAAGCAGGCTGCGAAACCGCAAGCGTCGACCTCTCGCACGTCGGCAAAGCTCAGCTTCAAAGAGCAGAAGGAATTGGCGGCAATTCCCGCAAAGGTCGATGTCCTCGAAAAGGAGCAGGCCGAGATTCACACTGCCATGGCCGATCAGGGATTCTTCAAACAGGACGGGACCGCGATCGCCGACGCAACTGCACGCCTGCAAGAGTTGGACTCACAACTCGCCACGCTCTTCGCCCGCTGGGAAGACCTCGAAGCTCGCGAGTTGTGAGAGCCATGAGTTTTTCTGGCAAGATCTGCCTAAATCCTCATTGACGCTTCGAATTGTCAGCCGTCTTCACGAGACCCATTCTTGGCACTGCGCAGGCAGCCGTTTAGACACAACGTCTTTCAGAGACATCACATCGGTGGCGAGAATCGCTCCGCATGCGGTCAGCATTTACAATCGCTGGTGTGCAGAGTCTTGTTTGCCGATTCAACCCCGTTTGCTAGCTTCCCCGCCCAGTTTTGCTCTCTCACGCTGAGAGCGATCCCCGGAGACTTCTCCGAAATCCCTGCCTTCCTCGCCTCAAGGAGGCCGTCATGGACTATCACGTTTTCAAATCAATGGTGAATGGCTGTTACGCCCCTTACGTCGGCTATGACAAACGGCCGACGTACTTTGACATCAACCAGACATACCCCGAACTTAACCGGGTGACCGAATGCTTCCCGGAGATTCGGGAGGAACTGGAAGAGTTGCTCCAGTCCGAGTCGCGTCTGCCTCGATATCACGAGATCGACAAGGGCGAAGCCAAGATCTCGAACACGACCGCACAAAACTGGAACGTGTGCATGCTGGAGATCCTCGGCCATCGGGTCGACGTCAATCGTCAGCGGTTCCCCAAAACGTGTGCGGCTGTGGCACAGGTACCGAACGTGATCCAGGCATTTTTCTCAATCCTCGATCCGGGTAAGTCCATCCCAGAGCACGAGGGGCCATACCTGGGCTATCTGCGATACCACCTGGGTCTCCGCGTCCCGGAGAACAATCCGCCCTGCATCGTCGTCAACAAACAGCCGTACACCTGGAAGCTGGGCGAAGCGGTACTTTTTGACGACTCGCATCCACACGAGGTCATCAATCACAGTGACAGCGTGCGTTGCGTGCTCATTATCGACGTCCTCCGTCCGATGCCGATGATACCCACGATGCTCAATCGGGCGACAACCCTCATCGCACGTCACACTTACGGCCGCAAAGTGGCGAATAACGTGCAGCAGTTCGCCCGAAAGGCCGCCTAGACCTCAATCGGGAAAAAAATCTATAACTCCGCTCCTTTTCCCACTCAGCATCGGGTCGAGCGGAGTTTTTTATGTCGGTCCTCAAGCGTGCGTGTTCGTTGTTTACCGGCAACGACGCCTGTCAACGAGTGCTGGAATACAACGTCAAGTTCTCCCACTACTTGATGGGCATCGGGGCTGGGACGAAAGTCAGCACGAGCGGCGAACTCGGTTTGGTGCGGATGATCAACGAACATCCGTCAGACCAACTGTGCGTGTTCGACGTCGGTGCGAATGTCGGCCAGTTCGCGACACTGATTCACGATCACTGCGACACTTCGCGAATCAACCTCCACTGTTTCGAGCCGGGCTCTGAAGCATTCTCTCAACTCTCTTCCAAGTATAGGGAGATCCCCAACGTCCGGCTGAACAACGTGGCCTTCGGTGCAGAGCAAGGCACCGCGACGCTCTATTCCGACGTCCCCGCATCCGGCCTCAGCTCGCTCACAAAACGAGACCTCTCGCACTTTGATCGCTCGATGGACCTCTCGCAACAAGTCGACGTGCGGACGATCGACGACTACTGCGATGAGCATGACATCCCACACATTCATCTGCTGAAGATCGACGTCGAAGGTCATGAGCAGGACGTACTCGCCGGTGCTTCCCGCATGTTCGCGGAGAAGCGCATTGAGGCGGCCACATTCGAGTTTGGCGGCTGTAACATCGACTCACGTACGTTCTTCCGGGATTTCTACCATTTCTTCAGCGACCAACGCATGCACCTGTATCGCATCACGCCGCGGGGCTTTCTGCGAAAGATGCCCAGGTATCGCGAAGCTCAGGAACAGTTCGTAACGACCAACTTCCTCGCCGTGCGAAAGGCCGCGTAAGGCTGCACGCTGTTCGATGCAACGATCGTCGAACAACATTCGCGACAAGGAGAACAGGGGACTGGACGATAAGGTGATGAAAGACTGAGAATGAAGAGATTTCCGGGAGCGCGTATTTCATCTCCTTGTCTCCCCCTCTCCTGGTCACCTTGTCAGTTGCCGAGAAGATTCCACTGAAAGAATTGAGCCATGAGCATCCTCAAGAGCTTTCGCCGACTTGGACGGCTGTCCGGTTTTGAGCCCAAACGACTCGTCCGGAATCTCAGCCGTCTGCCGGGTTACACTCTCGGCTACTGGCAACTGAGGCGTGAAGCCCGCGCGTCGAGGGAACCATTCAAATTCGGCACACTCTTCCCGGTGCTTGATGAGAAGTCGAAGCCAGCCGGCAGTGCGAACGGTCACTACTTCCATCAGGACATCTTCGTCGCACAGAAGATCTTCGCCAACACACCTCAGCGGCACATCGACGTCGGCTCGCGGGTTGATGGATTCGTCGCACATGTCGCCACGTTTCGCGAGATCGAAGCCATCGACGTGCGACCTCTCACGAGTACAACACCGAACATCCGTTTCCTCTGTGCAGATCTGATGGCCGAACTGCCGGACGACCTCGTTGAGACGACCGACTCGCTGTCCTGCCTGCACGCCATCGAACACTTCGGTCTCGGACGTTACGGCGACCCCATGGACTTCGAAGGTCACGTCCGCGGCATCCGCAATTTGCACCGCATGCTCAAGCCGGGTGGTCGCCTGTATCTCTCGACCCCCATTTCGAACGAGCAACGCATCGAGTTCAACGCGCACCGCGTCTTCTCGCTGCCCTACTTGCGTGTACTGCTCAAGGACGACTTTGACATCGACACGTTCTCCTACGTTGGTGACGACGGCGAGTTGAATCCGCATACCGACCCCAACACGCTCGAATTCGAGCAAAGCTACAACCTCCGTTACGGCTGTGGCATCTTCGAACTCACCGCCAAAGCCGCGTGAGAACGGTTGTTTCGTTTAGCCGCACATTTGAAATGTGCGGCTAAACGAAACTAACCCTAGCGCTCGAAACGTACACAGTAGATCTGTGGCAGGATATTGGAGACGCACGTCCATGAGTCTCCTTCGTCTTCACTGATCCACAGGCCGCCCGTCGATGAGCCCATCGCGAGCCGCTCTCCTGTCTCGTCAACGTCAAGACCGTGACGGAAGACGATGTCGTAGCACTGCTCCTGCGGGAGTCCGTCTCGCAGGGACTCGAACGTCTGCCCGCCATCACGGGTGCGGGTGACAACGAGTTGCCCGTCGACCGGCACGCGGCATTCGTCCTTCACGCCGGGAACAAACCATGCCGTCTGTGGATCATGCGGATGTGCACAGACCGCGAAGCCGAACACCGATGGCTTGACGTCCTCGATCTCACGGAATTGGTGTCCGCCGTCGGTCGAATGGAAGATGCCGTTGTGATGTTGCACCCACATCACATCGGGATCGGCTGCCGAACTGGCGAGGCGATGCGCATCCTGAATGTTGGGATCGAACTGCAGATCGGGCGGCATGAATTCGGCCCGCAGTCCCTCACCCCGCAGTGTCCAAGTCTCGCCCGTGTCGTGTGTTTCCCAGACCCCGCCACAGGAGATGGCGACGGTCACATGCTGGCTGTCGCGGGGATCGACACAGATCGTATGAATGCCCGCGTCATCCTTGCCGCCGCCGAACCACTTCATCCGTTCCTCGATATGGAACAGCGACTCGACCAACTGCCAAGATGACCCGAAGTCTGTCGAGCGATACAGACCAGCGGGGATCGTGCCCGCCCACAAGAGGTCCGGCTGATCCGCCCCGCCCGCTTCGAGAGCCCAGATTTCACTGAGACTGGCGGGCTTCATCGGTGAGGGCGAACCATCCATCGTCATGATCGGCACCTCGGCCCCCTCCGGCATGGCCGGTACGCCGCACTCTTCCCACGACTTGCCACGATCATTCGAACGATGGAGCTTGACGCCGAAGTGTCCCAGTGTGAGTGACGTATACAACCTTCCGTCGCGCGGATCCTGCAGAAACATACTCGCCGGCTCACCGAGGAAGTCGACGTTTGTGATGTTCCAACCGTTTGCGATGCGATCGAGGGTGAACAAGCCCTTACGTGTGCCGACGTATAATCGTTCACTCATGGTTGACCTCTCAGAATGCGTGTTCGAGAAAATCCCAAGCCGACGGCTCTGCCGTCGAACGAATCCAGAGTTGATGAAACCAGTGTCACCCACTCCGACATGAAGTCGACAATGATCATCCTCCAGAGAGAGCCTGCATCACGTAGACCTCACTCTCTGCTGTGACCACATCAGTCAGTTGAACCCGATCCTTGATCGCCTCATTGTCGATGAACACCATCACGTGCTTGCGCAGCCGTGACTGGTCATCGAGAATATAACCTCGTAGTCGTGTGTTTTCTGCGAAGACGGCATCCAACGTCTCCCGCACCGTCGCACCATCCATGTCACTCGGCGGGCAGTCGAGGTGCTTCTTGAGGTTCGGCGTAAAGGTCACCCGAGGCATGCGGCCATGATATCTGGATTATGATGTAAATGCCCGCTCTTCGTTTCCTCCTGTCACCCGAGTTCATTTTGAACAGAAGGTGACGAAGGAAACGAAGTGGATTATTCATCCTGCCAGTCCCAGCCGTCGAGATCGAAGTACTTGTGGATGATCCACTCAGGCTGATGTTGGTCCGGTTGACGTTCTCGTCCCGTCAGGTCGATCGTCGAGTCAACCGGTTCGTCAGACGTCAGCGGCAACGTGTCAGCATAGTCATGCTGTGCCTGTTCGAGCAGGACGACCATGTCTGCAACGCGTTGGGCCTGCCGATGATCATTCACGAGGTCATGGAGTTCGTGCGGATCGTTGTGCAGGTCGAACAACTGCGTACGGTGGATGTGGGGATAGCGGATCAGCTTCCAGCGATCGTCACGAATCGAACGCATGTACTTCTCATAGGCAAGAAAGACCGTGTTCCGCACGCGATGACGTTCATTCCACCAAATCGGAGCAAGACTCTCCCCTTCCACACCCTCTGGAGGCGTGACACCCGTGAGATCGCACAGCGTCGGGAAGATGTCGAACAAATACGCAAACGCAGGGCTTGACTTGCCCACAGGGATGTCCGGTCCCTTGAACACCAGCGGCGTGCCCATGCTGTGCTCGTAGACGCTCTGTTTGCCGAGGAGTCCATGACTTCCAACGGCCAAGCCGTGATCAGCCGCGTACACAATGATCGTGTTCTCCGCCTGCCCGCTCTCCTTCAGCGCCTGCAGAATGCGACCAATCTGCTGATCCATGTGTGTAATCAACCGGTAATACTCCGCAAGTTGATGACGAATGATCGTCTTCGTGCGAGGCCACGGCGCGAGAGCCTCGTCCCGGCCCGTCATCCAGCCATTGAAGAACGGATGCTGCGGCAGGTAGTTCGCCGGCAGCGACATCTTCTCAGGCGGGTACATGTCAGCCATCTCATCGGGAAACTGTCGCGGATCATGCGGAGCTGTGAAGGCGACGTAAGCATAGAACGGTTTCTCGCCGTCCTGCGACTTGAGGAAGTCGACAGCCGCATCAGCGAACAGGGTGCTGGAGAACCCGTCCCCCACCCGTTGATTCATCGTTTCGCCATCAGCCACATCGACGAGTTTGACCTGAACGTGGTCACTCATCCCGCCGAGGAACACGGCTACGCCCTGCTGGAAACTCCGCAGAAACGACTCGGCCCCGTTGTGCCACTTGCCTGTGCCGAAGGTTGTGTACCCCTGCTGACCGAACGTCTCACCAGCAGTCAGGATTCCCTTGAGCTTGTTGTTGATCCGGAACAGCGAGCGACCACTGTTGAGCATCGCCCGACTCGGCACACACACTGCTCCTCCCATCGACCCCATGCAGTAGGCACGCTCAAATCGAAACCCGCCGTGCACCAGTGAGTCAATATGGGGCGTCTGAATGACGTCGTTACCAAACGCCGCCACCGAATCCGGACGTTGATCGTCCGCGAACAGAATCAGTACATTCGGTCGCTCCGCTGCTTTGGTGGTCATCATGGAGAGAAGCATTGCCAACAGAGTGGCACTGACGGTGAAAGATCGTCGGAGCATCAGGTTGTCCGTTCGAAGGTTTGTCAGGGATTTGATTTTACTTGGCGTTTGGGCTTGCGGTCCCACGGCTGCGGAGGCGTCGGATCGTACTGTGGTCGGGCATCGAGTTCCGGCATCGTGTCGAGCGCAGCCGTCAGGCGGTTGATTGCTAACCGATGTACCGGTGTCGAACTCTCGATCAGGTTCTGCTGCTCACCCAAGTCTGCCTGCAGATCATACAAGGCCGTCACCTCCCGGTCGTCACTCACATGAATCTTGAACCGTTGGTCACGGATGACTCGATGCGTGAAGTCTTCGACCGGTCGCACTCCCTGCTCGTCCAGCCGCGCAGGACCGTGCCCCATCGCCATGATCCACTCACGCGCTTCGTCATCCACTTCACCGAGTAGCACAGGAGCAATCGACTTCCCATCAAGCGTCACCCCCTCCGGCAACGGTGCTCCGGCGAGGTCACAGAACGTGGGCAACAGGTCTGTGAAGTCGGTCAGACAATCCGTCTCGACCCCCTCCGGCACGACCCCCGGACAACTTACAATGAACGGCTGTCGCACGCCGTTTTCGGTGACTTTCCCTTTGCCCCCACGAACCGCACGTCCATGCGTATGCCCAGTGAGGCCACCGCTGGTGCCATTGTCTGTCGTGACCAACAGAATCGTCCTCTCGCGTAGACCGGCTACTTCAAGAACATCGACTAACCGCCCGATGAGAGTGTCAGTGTGACGCACCATCGCTTTGTGCTGGTCCAATTTCGTGGTGACATCGGGCTCATCCGGTGTATGCACGAAGGGCCCGTGTGTCAGACACATCGGGTAGTACAACAGGAAGTGTTCATCTTTATGCCGCTTCACGAAGTCACAACAGAAGGCGTTGTACACATCCGGTCCGAATGCACCCTCATACGTCCCCGCCACTCCCAAGCCGACATCTCCGATGTCGGACGAACGGTTCTCGGCGTTCGGATCGTTCACACGCGTCCGGTGGACGGCGGAGCCGTCGGCTTGGGAACGACGGAC
>JAJDEJ010000060.1 GCA_029259815.1 Planctomycetaceae bacterium
TCTGAGAAGTGATGACTGATTTGGCAACGATCATCACTCGACTCCAAGGCGTCACGCCTTTTCATCTTGGTTGCGGCCATCGGCCGCACTGCGTATTCCGTGGTTCTAATTCTGACCACGGATTTCACGGATGACACGGATTCTCAGGTAGCCATCGTCGCCAGACGGTGGACGTCGTTCACCACGAAGTGACGGCCGAGTCGAACGGGAATGCTGGCCGAGGTTTGCCATGCCGGGTACGCTGACGCCAATGACCGCTCCGTACTCCGCACTGTTGATCGTTGAAGCCGAATTGCACGGCGTGCGAATCGACAGCTTTCTTATCAAGCACTTTCGCAACTATACGTCCTGGCGGATGCAGCGGATCGTTGCGGCGGGCCGAGTCACGATCAACGACGAATTGGCCACGCAGACGCAACGGGTGTTCGTCGGCAATCAGGTCAAGGTCGCGCTGATCGAGCCGCCTGACAAATTGTTAGAAGCAGAGACGGTGCCCTTCCGGCTCGTGTATTGCGACTCATGGCTGCTCGTCGTCGACAAGCCGGCGGGCGTCATCGCGCATCCCACAGGCGACTTTCAACTGGGGACATTGGCGAACGGACTGCAGGCATACCTCGACGAGCACACGCCCCTGCCCGGTCTGGTCCGTCCCGGTCTCGTGCATCGGCTTGACCGGCAAACCAGCGGACTGATGGTGATCGCTACGCATCATCGGGCTCATGCCGAGTTGTCCGATGCTTTCGAAGCAGGCCGTGTCTCGAAAGAGTACCTCGCCCTCGTCGAGGGGACCATCGTTGTAGACGACGGACTGATTGACCTGCCCATTGGCCGTTCACGCTCAGTCAGCCGCGCCCTGATGTCGGCTCGGGGAGATGCCCTCAACGCCCGTCCGTCGAAGACGAAGTTCACTGTCGAGGAACGATTCGCTGAGCACACGCTCGTGCGCGCCAAACCGATGACGGGCCGCAACCATCAGATCCGCGTCCACTTCGCTCAGATCGGCCACCCACTCGTGGGCGACGAATTCTATGACACCCAGGGAACCTTCAAACCGTGGCGGCAACGATCGGGTGATGACGAGACATCATCTATGCTGGACCATCCCCTGAAACCGGGTCGTCACGCCCTGCATGCGACAACTCTGTCATTTGCCCATCCCATCACCGGCGTATGGCTGACGTTTCGCTCTCCCCTTCCAGCCGACCTGCGTCGGGTCGTTGACAATCTCAGAACAAGGCAATCACCCGTCGCGAGTTGTTCGTCACACGAGTAGAATCGATTGCGACGTACTGAGACTCGCCTTCCATCGTGACTGAATACGGAACCACAGGTCTGACTATGACAGGATTCATCAGCCGAAAACCTTGGGACATCGCCGAGTCGCTGCACACACCGGAGAGCGTGTACCGGAATCGTCGCCAGCACCGGCGCGAGTTCCTCAAGACAATGGGGATCGCCGCGATCGGAACGGGACTGTCAGCGTCGCTCACGGGTTGTGGTCGACCGACAGACGAGGAACTCAAGGCGGCTGGTGCTGTCGAACCGTTGCCGCAGGAGCAAAAGCAGCTCTATCCCGCGACACACAACGAGACCTTCAAATACGGGCGACCCGAGACGCTCCAACGAGACGCTGCGGAGTATGCAAACTTTTATGAGTTCACGCCGACCAAGTCGGTCTATCGATACGTCGACGACTTTGAGCCAACGCCTTGGAAGTTTGAGATCGACGGCCTGTGCTCGAAGCCGCAGACGTTTGATCTCGACGACGTCTACGCCCAATTCGACTTGGAAGAGCGAGCCTATCGGCATCGTTGTGTCGAAACATGGGCCATGTGCGTGCCCTGGACGGGATTTCGCCTGTCCGACCTGCTCAAGACTGTTGAACCTCAACCCGCCGCGAAGTACGTTGAATTCAAGACATTTAATCGACCCGAACAGGCGTCGCAGATGAGCGACACAACGTACCCGTGGCCCTACACCGAAGGACTGACGATGGACGAAGCGACGAACGAACTCGCCTTCGTCGCCACGGGCATTTACGGCGAGCCGCTGCCCAAACAGCACGGCGCACCCATCCGTTTGGTTATTCCCTGGAAGTACGGCTTCAAGAGCATTAAGTCCATCGTCCGCATCACACTGACCGACAAGCAACCGCCCACCTTCTGGAACGAACTCATCCCCCACGAGTACGGCTTTGAAGCGAACGTCGAGCCCGACGTGCCTCACCCTCGCTGGAGTCAGGCGACCGAGTGGATGCTCGGTTCGCAGGAACGCTACGACACCGTCAAGTACAATGGCTATGGAGACTACGTCGCCCAACTGTACCAAGCATGATTTACGACGAACGGATGCGTCCCCCAGACTGGGACAACCACAGATGATCAAGCCGCTCATGAGACTCACCGCCATCCTGCTCCTGTGTGCAATGGGTACCGCTCTCGCTGACGAGCCTTTCGAGCCGAACTACGACGAAGCCAAGATCCCTGAGTACACACTCCCGGACCCACTCGTCTTGCAAGATGGCACTGCGGTCACCGATGCCGAGACCTGGAAGACAAAGCGTCGTCCGGAGTTGGTCAAACTCTTCGAGGAGCACGTCTACGGTCGGCCCCCGGCAAAGCCGGAGGCGCTGCACTTCGAGACCCTTGACAACGAACCACAAGCACTCGACGGCACCGCGACCCGCCGTCAGGTCCGCATCTATCTGACCGAGGGATCCGACGGACCGTTCCTCGACCTGTTGATGTACATCCCCAACGAGGGCAGACCCGTCCCCGCGTTCCTCGGCCTCAACTTCAACGGCAACCACAGCATCGCCGCCGACCCCAACATCCGCCTCAACATGAACTGGATGCGCGACAAGGGAGCGGGCATCGTCGACAACAAAGCGACCGATGACTCACGAGGCACCAGCGCCAGCCGCTGGCCGGTCGAGATGATCGTCAAACGAGGTTACGCCCTCACGACCATGTACTACGGCGACATCGACCCCGACACGGATGACAATTTCCAAAATGGCGTGCATGCCGTCTTTGACAAACAGGTGACGGGCGAACTCGCCGAGGGCGATCCACGACCGACCGACGCCTGGGGCTCGATCGCCACATGGGCCTGGGGACTCTCACGAGCCCTCGACTACCTCGAACATGACGCCGACATCGAGGCCACGCGAGTCGCCGTCTTGGGTCACTCACGACTCGGCAAGACGTCCCTCTGGGCCGGTGCGGTCGATGAACGTTTCGCCCTCACCATCTCCAACGACTCCGGCTGTGGCGGCGCGGCTCTCAGTCGTCGCGCCATCGGCGAGACCGTCGCACGCATCAACGACGTCTTCCCGCACTGGTTCAACGACAAGTTCCAGGAGTACAACAACAACGAGTCGGCCCTCCCTGTCGACCAACACGAGCTGATCGCTCTCATCGCCCCACGTCCCGTGTACGTCGCCAGTGCGGTCGAAGACACGTGGGCCGACCCGCGCGGCGAGTTCCTCTCCGCGTACTACGCCAACCCCGTCTATAAACTCCTCGGCACACCCGGCCTCCCCAGCGAGTCGACCGACCCGCCCACCGTCGATGAGCCACTCAAGACAGGCACCATCGGCTACCACCTCCGCACCGGCAAGCACGACGTCACCACCTTCGACTGGACGCAATACCTCGACTTCGCCGACCTGCATCTCAAAAAGTAGCCCCTCCCAAGCCGACGGCTCCGCCGTCGAACGTCGTGAGTCCAACGGTCATCGTCACTCTCCCGTTCCATGCGGGCCTAACGGTCATCCCTCGACGGCAGAGCCGTCGGCTTGGGACACACCGCTACTCACCGTTTTCCGTCTCTGCTAAGATCGGGTCTGTCACGACCATGATCCCCGCAGATTTCGGAGTTTGAACGATGTCCGGCAACCCCTTCGCTGCCGAAGCAACCCTCTCGACCGCCGGTGGCGAGTACACCATCCACCGCCTGCAAAAGCTCGACGACGATGGCCTCGGCGACATCGCCACACTGCCATTCTCGATTCGCGTGCTGCTCGAAGCCTGCTTGCGAAACTGTGACGGCTACATCGTCAGCGAAGAGGATGTGACGAACCTTGCCGCTTGGGATGCGACGGACGTCAAGGAGGAGGAAATCGCCTTCAAACCCGGCCGCGTCGTCCTCCAAGACTTCACAGGAGTGCCCGCCGTCGTTGACCTCGCAGCTCTCCGCTCCGCCATGCAACGCATGGGGGGCGATCCCAACAAGATCAACCCGCTCGTTCCTTGTGATCTCGTCATCGACCACAGCGTGCAGGTCGACCAGTTCGCGACCCAACTCGCACTCCAGTTCAACGTCGACAAAGAGTTCGAACGCAATCAGGAACGCTACCAGTTCCTCAAATGGGGCCAACAAGCCTTCCAGAACTTCGGAGTCGTCCCCCCCGCCACCGGCATCGTCCACCAAGTCAACCTCGAATACTTGGCGCGTGGCGTCCTCACCCAAAGCCCACCGGCTACGCCCGGTGGGAACCCCATCGCCTACCCCGACTCCCTCGTCGGCACCGACTCACACACGACCATGATCAACGGCCTCGGCGTCCTCGGCTGGGGTGTCGGCGGCATCGAGGCGGAAGCCGTCATGCTCGGTCAGCCGATCTACATGCTCATGCCCGAAGTCGTCGGCTTCGAACTTACCGGCAGACTTCCCGAAGGAGCGACCGCGACCGACCTCGTGCTCACTGTCACGCAGATGCTTCGCCAGCACGGCGTCGTCGGCAAGTTCGTCGAGTTCTTCGGCGACGGCCTCGCGTCCATGTCACTCCCCGACCGGGCCACTATCGCCAACATGGCTCCCGAGTATGGAGCGACGATGGGCTTCTTCCCGGTCGACGACGAAACGCTGCGCTACCTCGAACGGACCGGCCGCTCGAAGGACACGGTCGATCTGGTCGATCGCTACTACCAAGAGCAGGGCATGTTCCGCACCTCGGACAGCCCAACGCCCCGCTTCTCGTCGACGCTGGGACTCGACATGGGCGACGTCGTCCCCTCAATGGCTGGACCAAAGCGGCCGCAGGATCGCATCCTGCTCTCCGAGATGAAGCACCAATGGGAGCAAGATCTCGGCACGACGTTCGGCAAGTCGTCTCCCGCGGCCGACTCGACCCCGGACGAGATGATCGCCGAAGGCGGAATGGCTGACGGTGAATTAGCCGTCGCCGTCCTCGAAGCCGACCCGGGCACGAATGGCGTCGAGGTCAAGTACGGCGGCGAAACGTTCGCCCTCAAACATGGAGCGGTCGTCATCGCGGCCATCACCAGTTGCACCAACACGAGTAACCCGTCAGTGATGGTTGCCGCAGGTCTCGTCGCCCGCAACGCTGTCGCCAAGGGACTCACGCGGCAACCGTGGGTGAAGACATCGCTCGCCCCCGGCAGTCGTGTCGTCACTGACTACCTGGACAACGCCGGACTCTCGGAACCGCTGAACGCGATGGGCTTCAACCTCGTCGGCTACGGCTGCACCACCTGCATCGGTAACAGTGGCCCACTGCCCGAGGAAATCGGTAATGCGGTCGCCGAGAACGATCTCGTGGTCTGCTCGGTGCTCTCCGGCAACCGCAACTTCGAAGGCCGCATCAACCAGCACGTGAAGGCCAACTACCTCGCCAGCCCACCACTCGTGGTCGCCTACGCCATCGCCGGCACGACGGACATCGACCTCACCACCGAGCCGCTCGGTCAGGACAACGACGGCAATGACGTCTACCTCTCCGATCTCTGGCCCACGCAGCAGGAGGTCTCCGACACGATGGCCGACGCCATCTCCGCTGAGATCTTCGAGAAGCAGTACTCAACGGCCACCGAAGGCCCCGATGAGTGGAAGTCGGTCGAAGCACCCACAGGCGACATCTTTGCCTGGGACGATGACAGCACCTACATCCAGGAGCCGCCGTTCTTCGTCGACATGCCGGTCGACCCCGAGCCCATCTCGGCGATCACCGATGCCCGCTGTCTCGTCAGCGTGGGCGACTCGACGACGACCGATCACATCTCCCCCGCCGGTGCGATCAAGCCCGACTCACCCGCTGGCAAGTTCCTGCAGGAGAGCGGCGTCGCCATCAGCGACTTCAACAGCTACGGCAGCCGTCGTGGCAACGACCGTGTCATGACCCGAGGCACCTTCGCCAACATCCGCCTGCGAAACCAACTCGCCCCCGGCACCGAAGGGGGCGTCACCACGCATATCCCCAGCGGCGAGCAGATGTCGATCTACGATGCCTCGCTCAAGTACAAGGAGGCGAACACGCCCCTCGTCGTCCTCGCCGGCAAAGAGTACGGCACCGGCTCCTCCCGCGACTGGGCCGCCAAGGGCACGTACCTGCTCGGCGTCCAGGCCGTCATCGCCGAAAGCTACGAACGCATCCACCGCTCGAACCTCATCGGCATGGGCGTCCTCCCGCTCCAGTTCCGCGCAGGCGAAAGTCGCGAAGCCTTCGAACTCGACGGCACCGAAACCTACAGCATCGCCCTGGATGACCACCTCAAACCCCGTCAGGCGGTCGAGGTGACAGCCACCAAATCCAACGGCGACGAAGTCCACTTCGTCACCACCTGCCGCATCGACACCCCCGTCGAAGTCGACTACTACCGCAACGGCGGCATCCTGCACACGGTGCTGCGGCAGTTGCTGAAGGGATGACAGGCTGGTTTGCGGATTGGAGTTTTACGGCCATGTGATCGTGGGTTAGACTGGGAGGAGTTGATTCCGTCTGGACGATGCCTCATGTCAACCGCTTCTCCCATTTCGACTCCTCCGCCGCCGGATCGTCTTGCGCGGTTTTCGGTCGAGCAGTATCACCGAATGATCGAGTCCGGAGCGTTCACCGAGGATGACCGCATCGAACTCCTGGATGGATGGGTGGTCGAGAAGATGCCAAAGAAGCCCGCACACTCGATCGTCAACGGCAACTTGCAGGATGTGCTGAATCCCCAAGTCCCAACCGGCTGGCACATTCGCAATCAGGAACCGATCACACTGTCACTCAGCGAGCCGGAGCCCGATCTGGCAATCGTCCGAGGTGGGCGGAACGACTACGCGGACGGACATCCGACCGCTGCCAACATCGCCGTCGTGATCGAAGTCTCAGACTCAACCCTCCTCGATGACCGCTGGAAATCCCGACTGTACGCCGCCGACGGGATTCCAGTCTACGTCCTCATCAATCTGCAAGACAACCAGATCGAACTCTCGTCAACGCCCAACCGTGACGACGGAACGTACGCCGATCAGCGAGTGTTGGAGGTGTCAGACTTCTGCGAATTCAATGTCGACGGGCACACGCTCGCGTTCCAACTGGACGAAGTCTTGCCGGAGACGACGTAGGGTTGGTGCAGCGATAGCGAAACCCACCCCACATCACTAAGGAGACTCGCAATGTCAACCGGAGCCGAACCAATGGGCCGTGTCCTCGTTAAGGCGAAGATCGAGAATCTCGACGATCTCGTTTTGGAGCATCGCGGCTTCCTGGAAGGCGAAATCCGCAGCACCGAAGTCTCCGACGCACTCGTCGACACAGGAGCGACACTCCTTTGTCTGCCCAAGACGATGATTGAAGAACTCGGCCTCCGGTGCGTTCGCGAACATCACTCGATGACAGCCGCCGGCAAACGCGACACCCGCATCTTCCAGGCAGTCCGTCTCACAATTCAGGATCGCAACGTCACCACAGAGGTCGCCGAACTCCCCGACGACTGCCCGGTCCTCATTGGCCAGATCCCCCTCGAACAACTCGACTTCGTCGTCGATCCCCGTGGCCAGAAGCTGATCGGCAACCCCGAACACGACGGCGAATGGATGATCGAACTCTGGACGCACTTTGAGTGATCTTCAACATGAATCCGAGTCAGTATCATCCGGTCAAGGAATTGAACCATCGCTGATCGATCTTGGTTATGGTGCAGTGACGGCGTAGGATGAAAGCATGATCACACGCTTCCGAGTCCAGAACTACAAAGCCCTCCGCGACGTCACGCTGGACCTGACGCGGATGCACCTGCTCATTGGCCCAAATGACTCGGGGAAGACGAGCATCTTAGAAGCAATCGCGGCGCTATGCCGAAGCGCTGACCATGATCTCAATTCCGCATTCTCAGGGGCATGGTCGGGACAGAGCCTTGTTTGGCACGGTGCTGATGAACCAATCGTGCGGACGGATGTCTCTTTCGACGATATGTCGAGATACCAGCTAGCCGTCACATTTGCGCCATCAGTGCAAAAAGCGATTCCGTCTGCAGAAAGTGTCACCACTTCAGCCAGCGAAGAATTAGGTCCACAGCTGATCCAACACCCTATGTCAGGTCTATACTTTATCGTTCACCAGAACAACGCTTCAACGATACCGCAACAGGATTTCAAACACTGGCAATCCGCATACGATCAACTCAAAGGGATGCAGTTCTATCGATGGGTGCCTCAGCATTTGGCACTGCCTGTCGCACCCGATGTGAATCGACGCTTCCGAATGGAGCCGTCAGGATTTGGACTCGCACTCTGTCTTGATGACATACTCGGCTACGATCGAAACCGTTTTAGTGAGATTGAAGACCGTTTTAAGTCCATCTTTCCACAGATCGAGTCGATCAAGCTGATTGCTGAGCCAGCCTATAAGGCACCCGTCGATAATCCAAAACAGGTACTGATGTTGAAGCAATCGGACGGGAAGGGCATCCACTTCCAGTTCCGAGATAGCTCAAAGCTCGTTTCGGCCTCCCAAGTTTCCGACGGCGTTCTGCTGGTGCTCGCGTATCTGGCGATTCTGCACTTGCCGGAGCCACCGCGCGTCCTCTTAGTTGAGGAACCAGAGAACGGCATTCACCCGGCACGTTTGAAGGAAGTCCTCACAATCCTGCGCGACCTCGTCGCGGAACAGGATCACACACAAGTCATCCTCACGAGTCACTCGCCGTACGTTGTCAGCATGTTTGAGCCGGAGGAAGTGACGCTGTGTCATAAGGGGGACGACGGTGCGGTTGAGGTTCGTCGTCTGTCGGACAGCAAGTCGGTGCAGGAGCAGATGGACTTCTTTACGTTGGGCGAAATCTGGACACTCGAAGGTGATGAAGCCTTGTTGGAGGCAGCGCAGGAGTCACCGGCCGCACCATGAGGATCTTGCTGGTCTCAGAGGGTGGACATGAGTTGAACCCGGATGGGGAGACGTCCGCCCTCATGGAGATGGTTCGTCGACTGTTGCCACCCGAAACAGAGTTCGAGCGACGAAAGGTCAGCGATAAGGTTGTGCAGCAGACCCCCGTGCGCGGCAAATCACTGTCCCATCAAAAGCGCCTCATGATGTGGCTGCGGTGGGCGGAGAAGTCCGAGTACGATGCGGTCATCATTGTGATCGACGAAGACGGCAAAACCGACCGTCGGACCGCTGTCGCAGAACTGCATAATTCGCAAGTCGCAACAATCCCGCGTGCTCTGGGGCTAGCGATCCGCATGTTCGACGCTTGGATGCTGGCGGACGAGCAAGCTCTCACGACTGCCCTCGACCACTCGGTCTCTCGTCAGAAAAATCCCGAAACAATCAAGCAGCCCAAGGACGTGCTCCAGGCGTTGCTTGAGGAATCGCCTTGCGAAATGTCACGCCCCGACGCCTACCTCCAAATCGTGCGGCATTGCGATCTCGACCGATTGACCGAAAGATGCCCATCAGGATTTGCACCATTCCGTCAGGCTGTTGAGCAACTCGCTCCTGAATCATGATCCAGAGCCTCCCTGCATCGAAAGATCAAGCAGCTCTCTCCACATTAGAAGTCAGAAGTCCTCGCTCACGCCATCAGTCCGAAACAACAATCTCAACTCGCAAACGGCCTGCTTTGTTCGCACTTCGCGCGCGGATCAGCACACTCCAGGCCGCGAGTCGAGCGAATATGCACGGTATTTCTGCATCAGGAACCGACAAGACTCCGCTGAGGAATCAGACCCGCTGGAATCACGAACTTTCGATAAAACTCACACTCCGAACTGTGGCAGACCGGCTCAGTCATCACTATTGTGGGCATCGATTTGAGGTCGATGACAGGTCTCAGATTGTTGTCCAGTTGAGCGTTCCCCACTGAACACGACTCGTCAGATCTGCCCGGCATAATTCTTCATCACACTGGAAGTGAGTGCATCATGAGCGACTTTGACCTGACCGCCCACGGCATCAATGTGGAAACGATCGTCCGCAATCCAGACGTGTCGACTCTCTACGAAGAAGCCATTCGACATGAGCCGGGAACGACCATCTCGGACCGGGGAGCCCTCATCGCCTACTCCGGCGAGAAGACCGGGCGGTCCCCCAAAGACAAGCGGGTCGTGAAAGACCCGCAGTCGGAACAGAACGTCTGGTGGGGTCCGGTCAACTTTCCACTGCCAGAACAAGCCTTCATGGTCAACCGCGAACGGGCGATCGACTACCTCAACACACGGCAGCGGCTGTATTGCGTGGACGGCTTCGCCGGTTGGGACCCCAAGCATCGGGTGAAGGTGCGAGTCATCTGTGCACGTCCTTATCATGCCCTCTTCATGCGCAACATGTTGATCCGGCCCACCCCTCAGGAGTTGGCCGACTTTGGTGAGCCGGAATTCGTGATCTTCAATGCGGGCACCTTCCCCGCCAACCGATATACATCCGGCATGACCTCGAAGACGAGTGTCGACCTCAGTATCGAACGTAAAGAGGTCGTCATCCTCGGGACGCAGTACGCCGGCGAGATGAAGAAGGCCGTCTTCACCTACATGAATTACTCGATGCCCGCCGAAGACATCCTCTCGATGCACTGCTCGGCGACGGCCGATCCGGAGACCGGTCAGTCTTCTGTCCTCTTCGGTCTCTCCGGCACCGGCAAGACGACCCTTTCCGCCGATCCGTCACGCGAACTCATTGGCGATGACGAGCACTGCTGGAGCGAACAAGGCATCTTTAACATTGAGGGCGGCTGCTATGCGAAAGCCATTTACCTCACGCGTGAGGCGGAGCCCCAGATTTTCGATGCCCTCAATTACGGAGCCGTGTTGGAAAACGTGGTCTACGACAAGGCGGACCATCACGTGGACTTCGATGACACGGCCTTCACGGAGAACACGCGCGGTGCCTACCCCATCGATTCCATTGAGAATGCAAAGGTCCCCTGTATCGCCGGGCATCCGACGGATGTCATCTTCCTGACGTGTGATGCCTTCGGCGTGCTCCCACCCGTCGCCAAACTCACGCCCGCTCAAGCCGAGTACCACTTCATCAGTGGCTACACGGCCAAGGTCGCTGGCACCGAAGTTGGCGTGACCGAACCCCAGGCGACCTTCTCACCTTGCTTCGGCGGACCGTTCCTTGTCTGGCACCCTGGCAAATACGCCAGTCTGCTCTCCGAGAAGATCCAGCAGCACGGAGCCAACGTCTGGCTGATCAACACCGGTTGGACCGGCGGAGCGTACGGCGAAGGCAAGCGGATGAATCTTTCATCCACACGCGCGATGATCGCAGCCATCTACTCCGGACAACTCAGAAACGCTCCGACCGAACGCGATCCCGTGTTCGGCTTCGAGGTCATCACCGAGTGTCCCGACGTACCGAGCGAAGTCCTCAAGCCGCGCGGCACGTGGTCCGATCCGGAAGCCTACGATCGTACGGCCCAAAAGCTGGCGGCCCTGTTCCAGGACAACTTCACCACCTACCGCGACGGCGTGAGTGCAGAGGTTGTCGCCGCCGGACCGCAGGTGTAGCATCGGCGGCAGGTAATTCTTCGTAGCTGAATTCGCAAGAATTCAGGCAGGGCAGTTCGTGATCTTTCTGAACTCTTGCGAGTTCAGCTACGTTCGTACGTCATGCTGCGCTGCTATCAGTGCGAAGGAGAAGCCATGCTACGTTCGACGATGTCTGTTGCTCTCATTGTGATCGCCCTGCTCACTGGATCACGGTTGCTCTCGCCACCAGCAGCCCACAGTGAGGCGCCCGAACCGTATTACGACCTCGGCGGGTTCCACTATCCCACGTCGACCGATTCCAAGCTCGCACAAACCTGGTTCGATCGCGGCTTGGCCATGTGTCTGGGCTTCAATCATGAGGAGGCTGTCCGTTGTTTTGAGCATGCGCTGGAAGCTGACGCGGAGTTTCCGATGGCTTGGTGGGGGATGGCCTATGCGCTGGGTCCGAACATTAACAATCCGCTCAATGAAGTGCATCAGGTCGCACAGGCGTCACTCGCTGCCCGCATGGCCGAGTTGCATGCCGATCATGCCAGTGACCGGGAGCGGGCACTGATCGGGGCCATCAAACAACGATACGCACTCCCTGTACCGGAGGACCGCTCTCTACAGAACGAGGCGTATGCGAATGCCATGCGAGACGTGCATGAGCAGCATCCCGATGACGCACTCATCACGATGCTGTTCGCCGATTCGCTGATGATGCTCAACCCGTGGAAGCACTGGTCGCCCGATGGTCAGCCGTCCGCCGAGACGCCCGAACTCATGGCTGTGCTGGAGCAGGGGCTCGAAGAGTGGCCCGATCATCCGGGGTTGTGCCACCTCTACATCCACACGATGGAAGCCTCGCCCACGCCTGAAAAGGCTCTCCCCGCGGCTAACCGCTTGCAGGACATGATGCCCGAGGCGGGACACCTTGTGCATATGCCTTCGCACATCTACGTGCTCGTCGGCGACTATGACAGTGTGATCGCCGTCAACCAGCATGCGATCGAAGCGGACAACGAGTTTCTGGCGAAGGAGGGGCCGTACAACTTCTACTCGCTGTACCGGGTTCATAACTATCACTTTGTCGTCTACGGAGCCATGTTCGACGGCCAGCAAAAACTGGCAATGCAAACCGCTCGCGATCTGGTCAAGACGGTCCCGGAGGACATGGTCAAAGCCCAGTCCGACTTCCTCGACGCGTTCATGCCGACGCCGCTGCACGTGATGGTGCGGTTTGGTCAGTGGGAAGAGATCCTCGCTGAGCCGGAGGCCCCCGAGTACCTGCCCGTCTCCCGCAGCATCCGCCATTACGCCCGTGCCCTCGCCTACGCAGCGACCGGTCGCGTGCAGCAGGCGGAAGCCGAGCAGCAGGCGTTCCTCGAAGAGAAGCAGCGGGTGCCCGAGACGAGCTTTCTGTTCCAGAACGAGTCGCTGAAGATCCTGTCGGTCGCCGAAGCGATGGTCGCCGGCGAGATCGCCTACCGCCGCGGCGATCACGAGCAGGCGTTCGCCCATCTGCGGGAAGCGGTCCAACGGGACGACGCCCTCAACTACGACGAACCCTGGGGCTGGATGCAACCCGCCCGCCACGCCCTCGGCGCCCTGCTGTTAGAACAAGGCCACTTCGACGAAGCCTCCGCCGTCTACCGCACCGACCTCAAACGCCACCCCAAAAACCCCTGGGCCCTCCACGGCCTCGCCGAGTGCCTCGACCACAAAGGCCAACCCGAAGCCGCCGCGATGCTCCGCCAGCAACTCACTGCTGCGACCAAGCGAGCCGATGTGAAGATCGACCGGTCATGCTTCTGCCGCACGGGGAAAGAGAACGAGTAGGGTGCATTCCACTTCGTTTTATGCAGCCTGCGGGAGTGGATCGGGATCGATCATTACGAATCAGCGAATTCAATCGAGTCTCTTTCCAGAAGCACATTCATGATTTTGTACATCCGTGTCAGTGGTGACTCTGGAACATCAGTGCCATCGTCAATTTTACTCGCTCGTTCAACTGCATTTGTGACGTTTGTCTTTGTAAACGGCAGTGAGCCGCAGCATTTTGCTTTGTTGTATCCTCCCAGAATCTCTGTCAATCGCTTTGAAACATCGTCACAAGACTGACAGGATGCCAGAGGCGTGTCTTCAAAGTGTAGTAAGAGCCATAACTCAAAGCATGGATTGCTCACGGCGACGCTGTATCCCTTTTGTCTGCAATGCTGCAATACCTGAGTCAGATTTTTGATGTGGTTGCTTTGTGCCCAGTGATCAAGGTCGATACACACCCAAAACTGGTCATTCTCCTCGGTTGCATGTTCGCTCTTGAATTCATCAAGCCTCTGCATTACTGCTGCGGGTGAGGAATTCCCATCTGTTGTTGGAAGCACGAGAAACTGTACGCGTTGGGTCCTGAATCGCGCAAAGTATTGGTCAACAGCATGAGTGTCCTCAGACGCGATTACTACGAGACTGGCATCTCTCAAGGTGCCGGAGTCTCTATTTAGAGGTCGTGGTTTCCGAGGCACTCTTTGACTCCGATTCGTTGCAATTCAGCAATCGCTCAAGAGCATCCATTCCTCCAATGATTGGAATCGCACCAAAGCGTCCGTGCAAATACCCTTTTTGAACCTGCAAATCCTTCCTTACGATTTACGTAAAGGGTGTCGTTGGCGATGACGACCTGCTTGGCGTCCACTTTATCAAAAGTTGTTAGCTCAGTTCGACGTTCCCGTCCTTTGCCGTATTTTTTCTTTATCTCCTGGAACCAAGCAATAGTGTATTTGGTGAGGTTACGCAGATTCTTCTTAACCTCGGCGATGCCTTTTTCGATAGCTTTAATCTGTTCGTCTGCCTTGAAGGAGTCGAATTTGGAGATGCGCTTGATTTTGATCTCCGTCAATCGCGCGACATCCTCGTCGGTGACCTTGCGCTTGAACAGTTTCAGGAAAGGTTTCAAACCCTTCCAAATTTCTTTCATCACGTCTTCCCAGGTTTCGCATTCTTCAATGCGTCGGTAAATGCGCTCTTCGATAAATACTTTTTCGAGACTGGAAAAATGCCATTTTTCCTCCAGTTCGCCGAGGCGAATATCCAGTTCCTGCTTCAGCAGGTTGCGAGTGCGCTTTGCCGAGCGTTCGAGGATTTCGGTGACTGTAAGAAATTTTGGTTTGTTGTCCTCGATGACACAAGAGTTGGGAGATAGAGAGATTTCGCAATCACTGAATGCGTAAAGGGCCTGAATCGTCTGTTCGGCATCAGCTCCAACTGGAAGGTGGATGAGGATCTCAACTTTGTCCGCGGTGTTGTCTTCGATTTTGGAAATCTTGACCTTGCCCTGATCATTGGCTTTGAGAATAGAATCAGTCAGAGTGATAGTCGTCGTGCCGTAAGGAAGCTCGGTGATCGTCAGAAGCTTTCTTTTGGTGATTTCAATGCGGGCACGAACACGCACTTTGCCTCCACGCAGACCTTCATTGTAGTCACTGGTGTCAGTGATGCCTCCTTGATGAAAGTCCGGGTGCAGTTGGAATTTCTTTTTGCTAAGTGAGGCGATGGCGGCATCGATGAGCTCGATAAAATTGTGCGGCAGGAATTTACAGGCGAGACCAACGGCTATGCCGTCCACTCCCTGAGCCAGGGTTAGCGGGAATTTCGAGGGCAGGGTAACAGGTTCCTTGTTGCGCCCGTCGTAACTAGCCGCCCAGACGGTAGTTTTTGGATTAAACAGGACGTCATTGGCAAACTTGGACAATCTGGCTTCGATGTAACGCGGGGCGGCGGCGTTGTCGCCGGTCAAGGTGTTGCCCCAGTTTCCCTGGGTTTCAATCAGCAGATCCTTTTGTCCCAGATTGACGATCGCAGCACCGATGGAGGCGTCGCCATGCGGGTGGTACTGCATGGTGTTCCCGATGATGTTGGCGACCTTGTGGTAGCGGCCATCCTCTTTTTCGTTCATGGCGTGGAGGATGCGCCGCTGCACGGGTTTGAGGCCGTCCTCGATGGCTGGCACGGCCCGTTCGAGGATCACATAAC
>JAJDEJ010000007.1 GCA_029259815.1 Planctomycetaceae bacterium
AAAGTCCGCGACGAGTTCCCGTCGCGGCAGCCGTGAAAAGGTGATGGCCTGCGTGTTACACTCTGTCACGCGATCGGTCCTGAATTCGGTCAAGAGAAATGGGCGTCACACCCTTCCTTTACCGAATCTCAGGCCATCGCACAACTCTCAACGCCAATCAACGGATGAATTATCCGGGCTAGTCGGTCTCGTGCTCGTCCGATTCGCGGTTCAAACTCCGTCTTGTCAATCAGGCCGTCTCGATAGGCGTCGATGAGCCGTGAGATGCCGCGGTTGACGCTTCTGATCTGCTTCTCGATGCTCTCTTGGCGACGATCATCTTCGCTGGACTTCTCACCGCTCAGACGTCGCTCGTACTCGGCAGCGATGCGCTCCGGGGACTTCAGAAGCTTGCAGACGTCGGCCCAGACAATCTCCTCCAGATCATCTGTCCGAACCTGGCGGTTGAAGCACAGTCGACCCTCGGCTTTCTTCCCCGTCCGTCCACCGCTGCACCGGTAGTACTGCTGCTGCCACTGGACCGTGCCGTCAGGACGCTTATGCGTGACGCGATCTCCACAGTAGGCATAACCGCACTCACGACAGACCGTGAGGCCTTGCAGGAGGAAGCTGGGGCCATCGGTCCGCTGACGATGGCGTTTGCGGTTCTCATCGAGTTGACGACTCACGGCATCGAACAGATCCTCCGAAACAATGGCCGGCACGCTGATGGCGATGGAATTCTCGAAGTTGTTGTATCGAGAATAGATTTGCTTTCCCTCTTCGGGAGAACCCTTCCGCCGTGATTTCTCAGGCCGCTTTTCTCCGCAGCGGGTTTTTCCGTAGCGTGCTTCGCCATGATAGGCAGGGTTTTTCAGGATGCCATGAATGGTCGCCCGGTCCCAGTTCTTCTTCCCGGTTCGCGTCATCACGCCCTTGGCGATCAGTTGGCGTCGCACTTCACCGATTGATGCACGCTCCACCGCGACCAACTCGTACATCCAGCGGACAATGCACGCTTCATCCTCAAGCACCTCGTATCGAGCAACACCTGCTCCTTCCTGTTTGCTGATGTAGCGATAGCCATAAGGAGCGCCGCACATGACACTGAGCTTTCCCTGGCGTGCCGCATGCATCTTTCCTCGACGGCTTCGCTCAAGAATCTTTGCTCGCTCGTACTCCGCCATCATGCCCTGAACTTGAAGTAAGAGGTGGTCCTCAGCAGATCCGCCGTGCGCTCGATTGAGAAACGTGATCTCGACACCACACCGTTGCAGTTCGTCAACAATCAACACCTGATACGCATAGCGACGTGCCAGTCTGTCCGGGTCGTAGACGTAAACTTTGTCGAAGCCGCCCGCCGCAGCAATATCTCTCATCTTCTCCAGTGCGGGTCGCTCCAACGTGCTGCCGCTATAACCGTCGTCCACAAAGGAAAGTTCCTGGTCCAACGTCCGACCATCAGACTCGATGCGCTGTTTCAGTTCTGCGATCTGGCTGTCCACGGTTTCGGACTCGGCTTGTCGATCCGTCGAGACACGAGCGTAGATCGCGACGCGACAATCCTGCTTTCGATGATTCGCCTTCATGAATACACCTCCTCGCGATGTTTCGATGCCAACTGCTTCTGGTCGTCCGAAACTGAGCCACGGAAACGAGATTCTGATTGCACGAGCAAGTCGTAGGCTTTGGCAATCAGTTCTGGCGACAACCGCGACCGTTCGAACAACACGGTGACCTCGAAGTGCGTTCTTCTCTGGATTCTGCCTTCCATGGAGGGTTCCCCTCGTTCACTGAGAACATCGGGAACGACAAGACGCCCTACCTTGGACGCAGTAATTCCCGGGAAACCACAGTCTCAAAAGTCACGCCGGACTTTGGATAGTTGTTTGTGGCGTCATTACTCCTTCAAGACCATGTCGATGCAGAAGACGGCTCCCATGATCAGGATGCGGAGTGGGTTCTCAGCGGGGATGTCATCGCTAATTTTAAGGATGTAGTTGTCTGCACTGGTGAACAGCTCCTTCCCAAAACCGGACCACTTTTTCGACACTTTCGCCAGTTGTCGGCCCTCATGCTCAAAGTTGAATTCCCAGGACGTCCACTTACCTTTGAGATGACAAAGTGGCTGATCATTCTCCCCCAACACAGAGAACGCCCCACCAATTGAGAACAACTTTTGCTTGTAACCACCGACCCGGTCCCTGTCCTCATCGAGCACGTCGACCTTTGACAGGAAGATCGAGACTCCGCGTGTGATATGCAGCACAGGTTCGCCTGAGGGAGTGGTGACGTGCACGTCAAAGGGTGTCATGCGTTTGTAGTCGGTGAATCGCAACATCTTGGTGAAGAAGCCCAGGTTTGGCTCGCGGCAATGCATGAGTTCTTCGCCCGTCTCGGGGTCAAACACGTCAAAGTTGTTCGCTGCCTTGAACATGCCGACGTGCTCTTTGATGAGAAACAGATTCTGTTGCAGGACAGGGTGCATCGCTACTCCCTTGTGGAATGGAAGCCCAGCTTGGTGAAATGTGTGTGTGACTAACCTACACCACACGGGATGACAGATGAAACGAACGAGCCAGTGTTTCTTCACCGGAATTGCCCTTGCCGGGATGTTGATCGGCACGACCGCCCATGCCCGACCACGGACGACGATGCTTGTCGAGGTACAGGCAGGGACGAGCGAACGACGAGATGTGCCGTTATCCGTCACACTTCCCGAAGACTTGGCTGCTGCAAAGTTCCTCTGGATGCAGCGCATTGACAGTGGCAAGGCGATTGCTATGCAACGCTCGGTGAGCGATCCGACACAACTTGTCTGGATCATGCGTGACCGGCTTCCAGCTCGACAGGCGCGGCGATATCGCATCACCACCAGCGAGTTTGACCGCAATCACGAGACGCATGTCACTGTGGAAGACGATGGTGCGGCGTTGACCGTTCATGTGAGGGGCAAGTCTGTACTCGCGTATCACACGGCTGTGGTGACACCACCGAGCGGGGTCGATCCGATCTTTCAGCGGAGCGGGTTCATTCATCCGCTGCAAACGCCGGGCGGTCACGTGCTCACCGAGGCGTTTCCCGAAGATCATTTGCATCAACATGGCATCTTCAATGCGTGGGTCAAAACGACATTCGACGGCCGTGAGGTCGACTTTTGGAATCAGAAAGGTGGCACGGGCACGGTCGAGCATGCGGACGTGTCGAGCCTTGCCAGCGGGCCGGTCTTCGGCGAATTTACGGCCAAGCTGCGTCACCTCGACCTTTCAGCTGGCGACGAACCCCTCGCCGTCTTGGAGGAGACTTGGACGGTTCGTGTCTACGACTTCGAAGACCGATTCGTGATCGATCTGGAATCACAACAACAGTGCGCCACAGACAAGCCTTTGACGTTGCATGAGTATCACTACGGTGGCATGGCTTTTCGGGGCACCTCGGAATGGCTCGGGCAGGCGGAAAGCGACTTCCTGACGAGTGAGGGTCAATCGAGAGCAGACGGTAACCATTCTCGCCCACTTTGGACTGACGCATTTGGCCTTGTCAGCGGTAGCCCCTGTGGCGTTGCTGTGCTCCAACATCCGTCCAACTTCAGATTTCCCGCGCCGGTCCGCCTGCATCCGCAGAAACCGTATTTTGTCCACACTCCAGTCGCGTTGGGTGAGATGGTGATCGAGCAAGAGCAACCTCTCATTTCACGATTTCGATACATTGCCCACGACGGTCCGCCCGATGCTCGATTGATCACAACTGCGTGGTCAGATTATGCGGAAGCGCCCGTCGTTAAGATCATCGAATAGTCCGCCCTTGCGCATCCTTGTGACAGAAGAAATCATTTGCCGCATGACGGTTACGAACGAGGGACAAGCGTCGATGCGGGTGTGTTTTGTGGCCCTGCATGCCCTCCCAGCAATTGATGTTTCCCTGAATCGTCCGGTCGGCGGCACCGAGACGCGAGCGTGGACATTCGCTCGCGGACTGGCAACCACGGGTGATGTCGATGTGCGGTTCGTCGTGCGAGCAGAGGGACCACGCGAACCGTTCCAAGAAGACAAAGTCGATGTCATCCCCATGCAGGACCGGCTCTATTCGCTGTATGAGTCGGTCGGACGATGTCTCGACAAATCGCCAAAATTTCCAGGCATCAGGTTGCGACGCTGGCAGATGAATCTGTTATGGCAGGTGCCCCTCCTCACTGCGTGCCGATTGTTCAATGGAGAACGTCGTGATCCGTGGCGGGTCGATCCGTTCTATGTCGAACAGCCTGCAGACTTGTTTTGTACGTTCGGAGTGCAGGCGAACTCGGCACGTGTCATCGCAGCTGCGCATGCGAGCGGTCGCAAGGCTGTGCTTGTGATCGGGTCAGACGGCGATCTTGATGAACGATATACCGCAGGATCAACCTACGTCAGTCCCTATGGAGATGTGGGCGACGTCTGTCACGACATTCTCACTCATGCCGATGAGATCATTGCACAAACGGTGAAACAACAACATTTGCTGCTTGAGCGATTCGGTCGGGAGAGTACAGTCATCGCCAACCCGATCGATCTCGACTGGTGGGACGCCCAAAGAAATGTGGAGTTGTTGCCCGAAGTGACGTGCGGACTGGATCGATATGTGCTGTGGGTTGGGCGTGCGGAGTCGATCCACAAGCGACCGCAGATCCTCCTTGATGTCGCCAGGTTGTGCACAGATGTCGATTTCCTGATGATCCTGAATCCACGAGACCGGACGGTCGAAGACCGCGTGCGGCGCGACGCACCGGGCAACGTGCAGATCGTCTCTCAGGTGCCGTTCGATCTGATGCCCGCCGTCTTCGAGCGTGCGGCAGCGTTCGTCAGT
This sequence comes from Planctomycetaceae bacterium, assembly GCA_029259815.1. Taxonomy (GTDB): domain Bacteria; phylum Planctomycetota; class Planctomycetia; order Planctomycetales; family Planctomycetaceae; genus JAHBXU01. The sequence goes on from JAJDEJ010000007.1 coordinate 4,822, forward strand.
ACGTCAGCCCTCGAAGGCTTTCCCAACGTGTTTTTGCAAGCAGCGGCAACGAGTGTTCCGATTGCGTCACTCGAGGTGGGTCGTGAGTTTTTGGAAGCTTCACAGGGAGGACTCTGGACGGATGGCGACGTGACGAGACTGGCAGAATTCGTCACTTCCCTGTGGAACAAGCCGACAGAGACGCCACGACTGGCACGGGAGGGTCGTGACTATGTGGAAGCCGAACATGGCCTGAAGACTCAAACTGCCCGACTTCGAGCGATCATGGAATCGGTGGCAAGCGGGGGGAGGGTCTGATGGCCAACAGGTTGGTCATGCACGATGTGCCCTGCCCGCTCTGCGGAAGTGAGGACGAAACGGCAATCCTCACGACTCCGGACTGGACCGGGACGGCCTCCGGTGAGTTTCGCATGGTTCGCTGCTCTGAGTGTCGACATCTCTATCTTGATCCGGCACCTGTCGATGCGTCGCTCGCCGACTGTTACCCGGACGACTACGGTCCGCACCAGCGTGCCGTGGACGCCGCAGGAGAGCATCCGGAGTCAGAGATGGCGACACGCTCCGAGTCTGAGAAACGTCCCTGGTATCTCTCAACGTTGATTCGCAACATTCCCGGACCGCGCGCGTACTATCGGTGGGTGACAGACACGAAGTCTGTCTGGTTGCCACCGGGAGAAGGGGCTGGCCGACGGGCACTCGAGATCGGCTGCTCATCTGGTTGGTTTCTGGCTCAGCTACGGGAGTGTGGTTGGTCGCCGGTCGGTGTTGATTTGGTCGAGGGACCACTGAAGCAAGCGCGCGCTGCAGGATTCGAGGTGCATCACGGAACACTGGACTCGGTCATGTTTGAGGCCGCAAGCTTTGACGCCGTGTTCGGATGGATGGTGGTGGAACACGTTCCCCGTCCGCGAGAGACTTTACAGGCAATTCATCGGGTCCTGAGGCCTGGCGGACAGTTTGCGTTCAGTGTGCCGAACGTATCGAGTTGGGAATCATCTGTCTTTGGTCGCCATTGGCGAGGGTACGACTTGCCAAGACATCTGCAGCACTTCACGCCTCGAAGTTTGACGGACATCCTGTCCGATGAAGGCTTTGAGGTGGAGACGATCCTCCATCAGCCCAGTTTCCTCTATTGGCTGGGAAGCTTAGGGTCGTGGGTGCGACATCGCTTTCCGCGATCATCACTGGGCGAGCGGCTGATGGTAACGTATGAGAACTCGCCGCCGTTGTGGTGTTATCTCCTGTTAGGGCCATTAGGTCGATTCAACGCCTTGCTGCATCAGAGTGGCCGGCTGACAGTCGTCACCCGTCGTCAAAGCTGAGTCTCTTTCCTTACAGCTGAGGTCGCATTGGAGACCTGAAGTCGGTGAGAGAACAAAGTGTGTCAAACGAAAAAACCCGGCTCCCATCAGGAAGGCGGGTCGTTTCATCTCAAGAATCAAGTTTAAGGAACTATTGGAATCAAAACTGAAGATTCGATTGATTCGGATTGGCGGCTGCCCCATTGGACGCGACCGGTGCGAGGGGTGCTCGGAGAGTTGCCTGATTCGGATTGATCTGGTTGGGGTTGGTCTGGTTGGGGTTGGTCTGGTTGGGATTCGGCGCGGGCGTGATGTTGACTTGAGCTGGACCCGGAGTCACGGCAGGTCCTGGCGTGATGGGAGCCGCTGACGGCCCGGGGATACTTGGGGCGACGGCTGGTGACGGCGTGATTCTGGTGGCTGGTGCCACGCTTCGGGGTGCAAAAGTGCGTGCTCCATAACCATATCCGTATCCATAAGAGTAAGACTGGACCGGAGCGTAGTAGGAGTGCGAGTAGGAGCGGCGATACCCGTCACAGGCGGTCGCGGATGAGCTGATCGTGGCGGTCAGCAGAAGGGCGAAGCTGGTGAAAATACTGAGTCGTGTGATTGCCTGCATGGTTGTCTCCCCAAGATTTCGAGTCGCCGCAGCGACGTGATTGCTCTGTACGGGAGGAAGAACGCGAGCGCACGAACGATCTTCCGGAAAGTTCCGGAGAAAATAGAAAATCGACTCTTGAGCACGAGGCCACCGAGGCGCCAGACGGCATAAGTGCCTATCTGTCTATGAGTAGTGGAAGTCGTGCAGTTTCAGGGTTCTCACTCGTCCGTGTCGGGCGATTCTTCCTGAAGGTCGAGATTGGGAATCGTCGCATCATCCGAAGGACCTCGGGTGGCGTCATTTTCAAGTTTGGCTTGAGCCCGCAGCGTTTCGGCGTTCTCCCGATGCAGGCGTGCGAGTTCTGGATCATCGAGGTTCTCATAGCACGATGCTAATGACTCATGAACATTGATGCGGGTGCTAATGCTCGTGATTCGATTGAGAGCCTTCTCCAAGTCTGTAATGGCTTGAGACCATTCGCCCATCCGGGTATAGATCTGCCCTCGCGTCTCAAGGAATGAGGCATTGTTGGGGGCGATGCGAACGGCCTGATTGCTCATCTCCAATGCTCGGGGGAGGTCGGGCGACTCCGTGTGGGCCAATACGAAGGCCATGTTATTGAGGGTGACGGCTGTGCGCGGGTTGGCCTCGTTTGCCATATCAAGTTCTCGCAAGGCTGTCTCCATGTCGCCTTTACCCGCTGCGATCGTGCCCAGGATGAAATGGATGACTGCGGGTGCGTCTCCAGCCGCGAGAGTTTGTTTGAGCCATCGTTGCGCTTCATCGGCTTCTTCACCCTCCGTATTGGAAATGCTGACCAGCCGCTGAAGGGCTTCGGGCTCGTCCGGCGCGATCAAGACAGCCTGTTCCAATAACTGCATGCGGCGGCCCACGTCTTCCGGGTTTTCCCGGAAGACATGATCCGACCAGCGCACGTAGATGCGACCGAGGAATTGTCGGCATGCTGCGTTGTCAAACTTGGTATTGGCCTCCTGCATGACACGCGCGGCCTGTTCGTAGTCCTTCAGCAGAAGATAGGCGCCAGCCAGTTGTGTCCAGATGTTGATGTCGTTGGTGTGTTCTTCTCGGACATCACGTTGAAGATCCTTCACGACGAGTTTGGCATACGCCCGTGCCTGATCGGAATCGTCGACCCGTGACTGATTGGAGTGACTCCGGATATCGAAGTAAGCGGCCAATTTGAGGCGCAGCTCCGGAGCTTTTGACGCGACCGGCTCCAAGTGCCGGATCGCGTTATCGAGGTCGCCAACACGCGCAAACAGCTGAGAAAAGAAGTAGTGCCCGTAGGCGTTTTTAGGGTCCTCTTCGAGCACCCGATTCAGATTGGCCTTGGCGTAGCCGACGGGGTCTTCGATCTCTAACTTGCCCTCAATGGCCCAGCGTGCGAGATCGAGATGCACCTTGGTGTCATTCGTCCGATCATCATCCTTGATCAACGTTTGCAAGAGTGTGGCCGCCATGGCGTATTCGTCTTGCTGAGCGTACAGCTGAGCATGTTGGTACTTCACCTGACCATCACGGGGTGCGAGCTGCTCCAGCTTGCGGAAGTAGAACTCCGCTTTGTCGAATTCTTCCAGCCGTGTCGCCTGCTGAGCCTGAGACAAGTACGATGAGATCGTATTGCTCGAAGCCTCGCGACCAGCTGAGAGCATCAACAGAATCAGCATCCCTGCAAGAGCAGCCGCTGGAATGCCTTGCAGCAGCCGACGCATGCGACGTGTCTCGACCCAACTGATGCAGAATCCCCACAGAGTCCACAAGAGGTACGCAGGCGAACGGCCCACATAGGCACCTGCAGGCACCGGGTCACCAGTCGGAGAACGATAAGGGTTCAGCCAAGCCATGTCTTCATCCAAAATCGAACTGCGTGAGTCGTTTGCCAGGGGCGGTCAGAAACTGAATCAGGCGACCCCCTCCGTGGGCGTCCAGGCAAGTCAATGGGAAGGAACGTCTCAATGGTCATTCCACGTGTGACGACTGACCTTCGGCTGCTTTCATCTGCGCTTCCTGGATTTCCAATTCGCCGCTGTCTGTGTTCAGGTCGTCCGACTCACCTACCGCACCCTGACCGGCAACGAGGACTCGGATGTGCTCTTCAAACTCGATGAACAAGTCGGTCATCGCCCGTCGGCCATCTTCAGACAGCGAAGTGCCGGGCACCCCGGCTAAAGCCTGCACCTGATAATAGGCCGGCAGGGTGAACCGAGTGGCTTCACCGCCAAAAATCCGACGGAGTTGCGGATGCATAAACGATCCGGTCGGCGAGACATATTCCCGGCCATCTGAGTCAAACAGGTCGAAGAGCAGGAACGCTTGTTCTCCGTTGGGCTTGGTCAGCATGGCGGCCATGCGAGTGCTGTCATCGTCGCTGCGTGTCCGTGAATCGATCGTCCAGCCGGTGCCTGCGTAACAGGCCGTCAACTCGTGCCATTCCGGAAAGACGAAGTCAACTGACAATCGCACGAGAAACGGGCCGTTGCGGTACGTCCAGAGTCTCGAATGTTCACCAAACACACTCGACGTGTCTCGGTGTTGTTCCTCGAAGTCGATCTGCTTCCAGCCTGCCAGCGTGTCCGGCAGATCTTCAGCGGCGAGGTCGAGAGCGGAAGGATTGACTGGCGGAGCGATTGAGAAGGGACCAATGCCTGCATACACCTGCGCGCTGCCAATGAGCAGAAACAACAATGCGAAGGCCCACTCCCAGGGGCGTGGAGCCAACCTCGATGGTTGGGCGCGCCCCACCGAACCGACGCGAGAAGTCGTCGTCGACTCCTCCTCATCGACCGGGTCTGCCCAGTCGTCGACGTAGTCTCCGTAGGCATCGAACGAATCCTGGTCCGATTCTGCGCCGGCACACGCGTTCCACAACCGCACGAGCCAATTCTCCTCGGCGTACGGCCAATATCCAGCGAGGGGATTCATCGGGACCGGTGCGAGCAGGAACAGAAGCAGCCGATCGGTACTGAACAACGCCACCAGACTCACGACGAACACACACAGACCAACCGCCTCATGCCTCCACCCTTCGGTCAGGTCGATGCCGTAGCGGTCCAAGGCGATGGCGATCATGACCACGCGGACAACATTCATGGCACCTGCCCAAAAGAGTCCGGTTGCAATAAGCGTGACTCCGTGGAGCAGGGACCGTTTCCACCAGACGGCGAGAATGCCGGCACAGGCAACGATTGCCAACATCGAGACCACTCCGCTACAGGCCTCTTCGACGAACAGCGATCGACCGGGAAAGGTGAGGATATTGCCTTCAGCGATGTGCTCGACATGGATGGTATCCAGTGCTGTACTACTGAGCTGGGTCGTGACTCGCTGCATCCACTGGATGAGCGCGACGTCTTGTCCATAAGGGACACGAATCAGCAGCAACAGCAGACTCCAAGGTCCCCACGCGGGGAGACCCAGGCGGAGAATCATGGCGGCCAGCGTGAGCAGGCAAGAGACATAGGCTCCCAAGGGAGACAAACGCAGGAATGCGAGTGTTAAAAGAACAGTGCTGGCCAACAGAAATCCACGGCTGAGCAACACTGACCACCGAGTCACCCGATGCCATGCGACGTTATTGGAACGTGCCCGCATGATCATGATTGATGCGCTGGCCAGGAGTACCAGCGGGAAGAATTGATAATGGGGCCTGGACCATAGCTGCTGAAGATGCACATAGACGAGCGGCGCATGGGCGAGCAGGATGAGCAAGTAAGGGATGAGAACTCCGCCCGTCACCCGCGGTGCTGTGGTTTCCTGTGTCATCGCGGTGGGTGTGGCCGTTGCCATCAGAGAAGGGTTCCATGCCACCCTGCCAATTTCATAAGCAGGACAGCCGCTCGTGGGTCACCCCGAGCGGGCATCACACATAGGAAGTGAGGTTATTGCAATCCTGTTGAAGCGAACATTGTAAGGTATCTGAGTCAACGCCGGAATCCTGAAATCCGGATCGGATTGCTGAATGAGGTCAGAATGACAATCCAATGACTGAGCGGCGTTTCTTCACAGGAATTGGCGTGATATGCTCTTGCGTTGCACGCCTGAGAGAGCAGAGCGGCTCGATGACCGGGCCGCGCAGACAGCGCCAACGACGAGCAAGTCTGCCTTCACGTCTGAAAGCCGCGATGACCACTTCTGAGCCACAAACGACCTCGAAGAGTCACGGAACGCTGCGTTCCCGAAGCTTCGTGGGTCTGGTGTTGACGCAGTTTCTTGGGGCGTTTAACGACAACATGTTGCGCTGGCTGGTGGTGCCCATTGGTCAGCAGATTCCCAACTTGGGCGAGGCGGGCTCGCTCGTACTTGGTGGTATCTGCTTTACGGTGCCCTACTTGCTCCTGGCACCGGCGGCGGGTTCGCTGGCCGATCGACACAGCAAACGGGACGTGATCGTCGGCTGTAAGGTCGCCGAACTGGTCATCATGTTACTGGGGATTGCGACCATTCTCACCGGTAATATCTGGTGCCTGTTCGGGATCGTGACGCTGATGGGGGCTCAGAGTGCCCTCTTTTCTCCAGCGAAGTTTGGCAGCCTGCCAGAGATATTGGACCTGCATCATCTCTCCAAGGGGAACGGCGTGATGGGACTGGTGACGGTCGTCTCTTCCGCACTCGGTACGGTCGCCGGTTATGGCCTGTACTCGCTCACACAGCCGGACATTGCCAGCGGCGTGACGATGACCACATTCTGGCCTGCAGCCGTAGCCCTTGTCGGACTGGCTGCTGCCGGATTGGCAATGAGTCTGCTGATTGGCCGAGAGCCGGCGGCGAATCCGACCGGTCGCATGACGGTGAATCCGATCACCGAGACAGTGCCCGCTTTGAAACTCCTCTGGGCCGATGGCCCCTTGTGGAGAGCCGCGCTCGGAGTGGCCTTTTTCTGGTCGATGGCCTCGTTGGCTCAATTGAACATCGATCGGTACGGCGGAGAACTTCTGGGGCTGCCGCCGGTGTGGATCGGCATCCTGCTGTTTGTCCTGGTGATTGGCGTTGGTTCGGGGAGTTTGTTGGCCGGCTATTGGTCGGCGGGGCGCGTGGAGTTGGGACTCGTTCCCTTAGGAGCGACGGGCATCGCGATCAGTTCGTTGCTGTTGTTTGTAACAGGCAGTTGGATTGATGGTGCGACAGATGTTTCCACCCAACAGGGGTTCATCTGGTCGAGCCTGAATTTGTTGCTCCTGGGAGTCAGCGCAGGACTGTTCAATGTGCCATTGGACGCCTACCTCCAGTCTCGAAGCGACATCCGTACGCGTGGAACGATCCTCGCGGGCAGCAACTTCGTGACGTTTGCATTCATTCTGATTTCGTGTGGTCTGTTTTGGTTGCTGCATGATTACCTGCACCTCTCACCGGCCCAAATCTTTATGGTCGCCGGACTGGGAACCATCCCTGTGATCATAGATGCCTTTCGCGTGCTGCCAGACATCACAGTGCGGTTTCTGTTCTGGTTATCCAGCCGCACAATCTACCGGGTCAAGGTTGTGGGTGATGAGAATATTCCTGAAAAGGGTGGCGCGTTGCTGGTCGCCAATCATGTCTCCTTTATGGACGGCGTATTGTTGATGGGTTTATCGACCCGCATCATTCGCTTTCTGGTATGGGGCGACTACTCGAAGATGTTCGGACTCCGCTGGCTGTCGAAGACCATGCGAGTCATCCCGATCAAGTCAACGGATGGACCTAAGGCGATCGTGAACTCGTTGCGGAACGCCAAGCAGGCATTAATGGATGGTCAACTCGTTTGCATCTTTGCTGAAGGACAAATTACACGGACCGGACAGATGCAGGCGTTCCAGCCGGGGCTGATGAGAATCGTCTCGGGAACAGGCTGTCCCGTGATCCCGGTCTATCTTCATGGACTGTGGGGGAGTATCTTCAGTTTTAAGGGGGGGAAGTTCTTTTGGAAGCGTCCGAGGAAGTGGCCCTATCCGGTCACCGTCGTGTTCGGCGAACCGATCGCTGAGCCGGAGAGTGCGAGTCAAGTCCGTCAGGTCGTCGAACAACTGGGAGTTGAAGCCATGGAACATGAAAAGCCCAACCAGGTGATCCCTGTCCGCCAATTCATTCGCCAATGCAAGCGAACCAAGAAGGCGATCAAGTTCGCCGACTCCAGCGGACTTGAGACGACCGGTGCCCGTTCGCTCATGGGAGCACTCGCTTTCAAGCGAGTGCTCGAACGAAACGTGTTCACCAAAGAGGACGAGACGGTGGGCCTGTTGCTGCCGCCGTCGGTCGGCGGGGCGCTCGCCAATATCGCCGTCTCGCTTTCGGGACGTGTCACTGCCAACTTGAACTACACCCTCAACGATGATGTGCTGAACTACTGCGTGCGCGCTGCGGGTATCAAGCACGTGTTGACCAGCCGTCGGTTTCTCGAGAAGAGGCCCTGCAAAATCACCGATGCAGAGGTCGTCTACCTTGAGGACATCAAGGAGCAGGTGACCGGTGCAGACAAGGCGGCTGCCGCATTCTGCACGTACGCCATGCGCTCCAGCATGCTGGAGCGTTCCCTGGGACTGCACCAAATCAACCCGGATGACGTCTGCACGATTATCTTCACTTCCGGATCGACCGGTGAACCGAAAGGAGTGATGCTCACACATGCCAACGTGGCGGCAAACATCTCGGCGATTGAAGAGTTGCTGAATCCGCCTCCCGAAGAATCTGTTATGGGCGTGCTGCCGTTTTTCCATTCATTCGGTTACACAGTCACCCTGTGGTTCCCCGCCTGCAGCGTGGCAACTGGGATCTACCACTTCAATCCGCTGGAAGCCCGCATGGTCGGGAAGCTGTCGGAGAAGTACAAAGTCACGATGCTGTTCGCGACACCGACTTTCCTCAAGACCTACACCAAGCGAGTGACCAAAGAGCAATTCAGCCATCTCAACCTCGCCATCGTCGGGGCCGAGAAGATGCCTCTCTCCGTCGCTGAAGCCTTCGCGGAGAAATTCGGGTTCGAGCCGACCGAAGGTTATGGGACGACCGAGTTGTCGCCTGTGGCATCAGTGAATGTCCCCCCCAACCGATGCCTCAACACCATTCAAAGCGGATCCAAGCTTGGGACTGTGGGCCGCGCTCTGCCTGGCTGCGCCGCAAAGGTTGTCGATCCAGACACAGGCGAAGATCGTGGCCTCAACACAGAAGGGTTATTGAAGATCAAGGGCCCGAATGTGATGAAGGGATACCTGAACCAGGATGACAAAACCGCGGAGGTCATTCAGGAGGGGTGGTACAACACGGGAGACTTCGCACGCATTGACGATGAAGGCTTCATCGAAATCACCGGTCGTCAAAGCCGCTTCTCAAAGATTGGCGGCGAGATGGTGCCTCATCTTCGTGTTGAACAGGAATTGATACGGATCCTCGACACTCCGTCGTCAGAAGGTGCGGGAGATGAGATGCCCCAGTTGCCGGTTGCTGTGACAGCCGTGCCCGACGAGCGGAAGGGAGAACGGCTGATTGTTGTGCATCTCAAACTGTCAAAGACCGTCGAACAGGTCCTGAAGGAACTCAGTGAGGCCGGGCTGCCCAACCTCTGGCTTCCGAATGCCGACAGTTTTCTCGAAGTCGAAGAGATTCCGATTCTTGGGACCGGCAAGCTCGACCTGCGTACTCTTCAGGAGATGGCACTCGATGCCTTTGGCCCGAAAGACTCCCCCTCCGTTTCGACGAAGAGTTTGCCTTCACCTGCAGAACTCGAAGCCCCTGGAGCAGCCGTCGCAGCGACGGACAAGTGAGGTCAACAATCAGTGGCGGGCGAGTCTGAGTGGGGAGATGGACGCCGCTCCAGCTGTGACAAAAGTCGCCCTACCAAACGTCAATAAATCGCATCTCATAGACGTTCGCCAAGCGGCCCACCTCGAACCGATCTGGTGCCTCCGAGGGAATGCGGAGACAGACTTGACCGCCATCGAGCGTGCCGAGGACAGCAAGGTTAGCGCCAATTTCGTCATCCGGGCCTTGAGAGAGCGCCTGCCATTCGATGGCCTCGACTGACGAGAACAAATCGAGCAGTCCTTTGATGTCGAGAACGAAGCGGGACGGAAATCGCAAACCGTCCCGTTCCCCGCCGAGGACCTCCGTTCTGGAGGCGAAGATGGTGACTTCCCACACATCATTTTCAAAGTGATAGTGACAGCCGATCGGGGCCAACACGTCGTGCGCGTGCATCAACGAGGTGACAGATCTTGCCAGCTCAGAGAGCCAAGGTGCGGGAGGAGTTGTGCTCACAATAATTCGCCAATTTGGGGCCGGACTCCGTTATTGAATGACTGCAATCGGCGAGACTTCCGGAGGGATAAGCCGCCATGTAATGCAGTACCCCGCAACGCAGGGAGGTGGGACGCGTGACCGGTTGGACGTACATGTGCCGTCCCCCTGGCCCGAGATGACAACTTTGCGTCGCAGATGGTGCGCCATCCGTGCGTATGCGGAATTGTAGATTTTCATATGACTCAGAATCTCATTGGTGTTCAAGACTTATCGTGACTGAGAAAATTTCGGGTGCAGAAACGGATCGAGCGATCTGGATGATCGCAATGATAGGGATGAACACCTGCTGCCGTGGGATGTCAAGAAATTGAAACATCGAAGCAGTGTCCCTCCTGGTTCAGGGCCTCACGAGACGCCCAACATTGCGATTCGAAGTGAACTCCGCCAAACTCAAGTCATGACTCCTGGTCTCCCAAAATCCTCCCGCCATTGAGCGATTGACGTCCTATGCGAGCACTCCTGAGATTTCGAGGTCCGTCTTGCTTCTCCTGCTTTCTGACCTTGGGGCTATGTGTCATGACCGGATTTGTGGCTGCCGACGATAAGCCGCCTGAGTATCCGGCAACCTACGATCGGCCCGCTGGCAACCCTCGAAAGAGCCGGTCGGCGGTCGTCGCAAAGCATGGCATTGTGGCAACGAGCGAACCGCTTGCGGCTCAGGTCGGTCTCGACATTTTGCAGGCGGGTGGAAATGCCGTCGATGCAGCAATCGCCACCAACGCCATGATGGGTCTCGTCGAGCCGATGAGCAACGGGATCGGCGGAGATCTGTTTGTGATCTACTGGGACTCCAAGTCAGAAAAGCTGTATGGTCTCAACGCATCCGGCCGCAGTCCCTATGCACTCAATCGCGAGGTGTTCCTGGAGAAAGAACTGACAATGATCCCCGGCAAGGGGCCGCTGTCATGGTCAGTGCCGGGGTGCGTCGACGGCTGGCACGAATTACGACAGAGATTTGGGACGATGGAGTTCAATCAGATCCTTGCTCCCGCGATCAAATACGCTGAGGAGGGCTTCCCGGTCAGCGAACTTATCTCGATGTACTGGCAACAGACAGCTCCAGCGCTCGCCGAACATCCCGACACCGCCAAGACTTACCTCATTGACGGACGCGGCCCTGGCATTGGCGAGTTGTTCAAGAATCCGTACCTCGCACAGAGCTACCGGCTCATCGCGGAAAGAGGACGGGATGATTTTTACAACGGTGAGATCGCACATGAAATCGTGACCTTCAGCGAGGCCAACGGCGGATACTTCTCCCTCAAGGACTTCTCAAACCATGAGTCGGAGTGGGTTGACCCTGTGTCGACGAACTATCGAGGTTACGACATCTGGGAGTTACCCCCCAACGGTCAAGGGATCGCAGCATTGGAGATGCTGAACCTGCTGGAGCCGTACAACATCAAGGAAATGGGGCATAACTCGGTCGAATACCTGCATCTCCTGGTTGAAGCCAAGAAACTCGCCTTCGCCGACCGTGCCCGATTCTACGCGGATCCGGCGATGGCGGATGTCCCGGTCGCCGAGCTGATCTCGAAAGAGTACGCCGCCCGACAGCGAAAACGGATCGACCCGAACAAGGCAGCCGTCGAAGTTCCCCCCGGAGATCCCATCTTGCAGGAGGGCGACACCATCTACCTGTGCGTCGTCGACAAAGAGGGCAACTGCTGTTCGTTGATCCAAAGCAACTATGCCGGCTTCGGATCAATGATGGTCCCCGGCGATGTCGGTTTCGTCCTGCAGAATCGCGGAGCACTCTTTTCGCTCGATGAGTCGCACCCCAATCGGCTCGAACCACACAAGCGACCGTTTCATACGATCATTCCTGCGATGGCAACGAAGGATGGCGAACCCTGGCTCGTGTTCGGCGTGATGGGTGGCGACATGCAGCCGCAAGGGCATGTGCAGGTGCTTGTCAACATGATTGACTTCGGCATGGACGTGCAGTCTGCCGGCGACGCCGCCCGCGTCCGGCACGCAGGCTCAGCCCAACCGACCGGAGCACCGATGCAGGAAGGCGGCGGACGGGTGATCGTCGAGTCGGGCGTTACGGATCAAGTCGTCGAGTCACTGAAACAGCGTGGACATATCGTTGTGAGAGGCGGGACATCCTTTGGTGGCTATCAAGCCATCATGATCAACCGCGACTACGGCACGCTCAGCGGAGGCACCGAACCCCGCAAAGACGGCGCCGCCGTTGGGTATTGATCGTTGCTTGATGCAACCGAATGTGATTCGCATTGATAAGCGAGAATTCAGTTTTGTCGCAATTTGAATAGACCGGACAGTCAGTGAGTTTCAAGTGAATCAGCAGGCCATGTCGGTCACTCCACTTCCCGTCACACTCGATGACATCCGCGAGGCTGCCGAACAGATCGCCCAGCATGCTCACCGCACTCCGGTGATGTCCAGTCGGCTGGTCGATGAATGGTTAGGCTGTCGGGCGGTTTTTAAGTGTGAAAACCTGCAAAGGACCGGAGCCTTCAAGTTCCGGGGAGCGTGTCATGCGGTCATGAGCCTGAGCGACACCGAGGCGGCTTGCGGGGTCGTTACACACTCGTCTGGTAATCATGGAGCCGCACTCGCGGAGGCCGCGCGAATCAGACGCATCCCTGCGTATGTTGTGATGCCCGAGACAGCGCCGTCGGTCAAGCGAGCAGCGGTCGAAGGTTACGGTGCTCAAGTCACTGAATGTTCACCGACGCTGGAAGCCCGCGAACAGACGGCGGCTCGCGTCATCAATGAGACTGGGGCGAGCTTTATTCATCCGTTCGATGACCTGCGGATTATCGCAGGTCAGGCAACTGCCGCAGTCGAACTGCACGATGAGGTTGCTGAGCTGGACGTCATCGTCTGCCCTGTCGGCGGCGGCGGTTTGGCATCAGGAACTGCACTCGCGACACGCTTCCTGTCGCCAGACACTGAGGTCGTCCTCGGCGAGCCAGAGGCGGTCGACGATGCATTCCAGTCCCTCAAACAAGGACGATTCGTGCCGGCTGATGACTCGCCCACAATTGCGGACGGCCTGAAAACGAGCCTCGGGGAGCACACGTACCCCATTCTCCGTGATCACGTCTCACGCATCGTGACTGTCACCGAGGATGAGATCATTGAGGCCATGCGTTTTCTGTGGACACGAATGAAGCTCACCATCGAGCCGTCATCCGCGGTCGCCGTTGCCGCCATCCGCAGGGAGAGTGAACGGTTCGACGGTCAGTCCGTCGGCATCATCATCTCCGGCGGCAACGTCGATCTCGATCACCTCCCCTGGATCGAACAACCCGCTTAGCGACGCATCGCAGATGCGTCATCTCTTGGAGAACCCGTGCAATACGACATTCTGACACCCCGCAAGATCGTCTTCGGCTGGGGTCGACGCGCAGAGGTGGGTGAGCTTGGGAGATCGCTTGGTCGGCGAGGGTTGATCGTGGGCGGTTCCAGGACGCTGAAGGAGCTGCCCGTGATCGACGTGATGAGTGCTTCGATAAGGTCGGCAGGGCTGGATGTTGTTGATCTGTTACCCGTCACTCGTGAGCCGGAAGTGATCGACATCGACGAGGTGGTCGCTGCGATTATTGGAGCAGGCATCAGTGATGGTGACTTCCTGATCGCCATCGGTGGTGGTGCCGCAATTGACACAGCGAAAGCAATCGCCGCAATGGTGACCAATCGGCACGGCAACTCGGTCCAAGACTTTCTCGAAGGTGTTGGAAAGGGCTTGGCGGTTGATCGCGACCCACTGCCAATGCTCGCGATCCCCACGACAGCCGGGACGGGCACAGAGGCGACGAAGAACGCCGTCATCTCGTCGTATGATCCGCCTTTCAAGAAAAGTCTGCGGAGTGAACGCATGCTGCCGGATGTTGTGCTCGTTGATCCGGAGTTGACTGTCTCCTGCCCGGCGTCGGTCACGGCACAATCGGGCATGGATGCGATCACGCAACTCATTGAGAGTTTCATCTCGCATCGAGCGACGCCTTTCACCCGGGAGTTGTGTCGTCGGGGACTGCGAGGTGTGTTCGAGGGGCAGGCGGACGAGCCGGCGATCGTGCGTGCTGTCCAGCAGCCGACCGATCGCACTGCGCGCGAGGCGATGTCACATGCAGCGTTGCTCTCCGGGATCGCTTTGGCGAATTCAGGACTCGGGATGGCGCATGGAGTCGCCGCCGCACTGGGAGTGCATGCGAAGGTGCCGCATGGTCTGGCATGTGCGGTAATGTTGCCGGTGGCCATGCGTGCGAATCGAGAGGTTGTGAGCAGTGATTTCGCTGAGTTGGGCCAGTTGTTCTCTGGGCGAGACATCCCCGACGATCGCGGAGCGGTCGAGACCGCAATCGATGTCATCCAATGTATCAACGACCGCATCGGCATCCCGTCTCGGCTGAGCGAGCTTGGCGTGCGAGCTGAGCAGATTCCGGACATCGTCCGCAGCTCACGCGGCAACAGTATGAACGGCAATCCACGGGAAATCGACGACCCGGAGCTGACAACTCTTTTGGAGTCCTGCCTTTAGGCTGCTGACGACACACGAAAGGGCAAACACCAGCACGCGGTCGTAGCGATTGATCCTGATTTATCGTCGGCAGAATCGGTGAGGCCGCACGAGACGGGCGTGGGGGGTGTTTGCCCAGTCGTTAAATGCGGATTTGCTTGTTTGGCCGATGCCAGACGGATAGGATATGAGTGAGGTGAGCCTGTTCAATCCGGCTTACCCTCCCTGCCCGCTGAGCCGCCCGGCTCACGTTCGTCTTGCCATTTTCAACAAGGTTGAGTGGTTGCCATGATGCGCTTTGCGACCCTGCTTCTCCCTCTGCTTACGGTTTCGTTTGGCGTCGCTCACGCTGACGATGCGGCAGAACAACCTGTCAGCTACTACGAGCAGATCCGCCCGATCTTTCAGGCGAACTGCCAAGGGTGCCATCAGCCTGCCAAAGCGAATGGTGCCTATGTCATGACCGACTTCGCCCGGTTGGTCACAGGTGGCGAAAGCGAAGAGGTGGCCGTCGTGGCGGGGCAACCGGATGACAGTTACCTGTTGCAGTTGATCACACCGGCCGATGGTGAGGCGGAAATGCCCAAGGGCAAATCGCCCCTGTCGGAGACGGACATCACGCTCGTTCGGAAATGGATCGAACAAGGAGCAAACGACGACACACCCGAGAACGCGCGGCAGCGATACGACATGGACCACCCGCCGGTCTACACACGTCCGCCGGTCGTGACATCCATGGACTTCTCGCCGGACGGACGGTGGCTCGCAATCGCCGGCTTCCATGAAGTACTCCTTCACGATGTTGGCTCGCTCGCCAGTGGGCTCGACGCAGACGGCAGTGGACTCGTCGCCCGCTTGGTTGGCGTCTCCGAACGCATCGAATCGGTCGCCTTTTCGCCTGACGGCAAGCGACTCGCCGTGACGGGTGGATTGCCCGAGCGTATGGGCGAGCTGCAAATCTGGGATCAGTCCAGTGTCCAGAGTCCAGTGTCCAGTGAGGCGGACAACAATGATGCAGCACACTCAACACTGGACACTCACACTCTCCGTCCCCCTGACTTACGACACGGTCTACGGAGCGAGTTGGTCGGCGGATGGCAAACTCGTCGCAGTCGGCTGTGGCGACAACACGGTGCGAGCGCTCAACAGCGAGACGGGCGAGCAGGTGTTCTTCAGCGGAGCTCATGACGATTGGGCACTCGACACAGTCTTTTCCGTCGACGGCTCGCAACTCGTCTCTGTCGGTCGCGACATGACGACGAAACTATATGCCGTTGAGACACAGCGGTTCATCGACAATGTCACCTCGATTACACCTGGCGCGCTCAAGGGCGGCATCTCAGCCATCGCCCGGCATCCTTCTGAGGATCATGTGCTGGTCGGAGGCTCGGACGGCGTGCCTCGCATCTACCGCATGAATCGCGAGACGGTCCGTCGCATCGGCGATGATGCGAACCTGATTCGTCGATTCCCTCCGATGAAAGGACGGATCTTCAGTGTTGATTTCGCTCCTGACGGCAAGCGGATCGTCGCTGCCAGCAGCCTCGATGGCGCAGGTCAGGTCAATGTTTATTCCAGTGAATACGACAGCACGATCTCAGAGGAACTCAAGAAGGCACTGGAGAAAGTGGCCTCGGGTTGGTCCGCAGAAGAACGCAAGCTTGTCGAGGACTTCGTGACGGCGGAAGTTAAGCTGATCTCGACGACCGATTTGCCTTCAGGGATGTATGCAGTCGCATTCTCGCCGGACGGCAATGTCGTGGCAGCGGCGGGAGCCGACGGTACGATTCGCTTCCTGAATCCCGTTGATGGCACGGTGGCGCAGGAGTTCGCTCCCATCGACGTAAATCCAGACGCACCGCGAGACGCCCGCATCCTTGCGGCAGCTGAGCAGGACCATGACGACGCGCCGCTGCCGGAGAGTCTCCCGGAAGGGGCGTCACTCGCGTCCTTGAGCGTCGAGCCGGACGAGGTGCGACTCAACGGTGCCCACAGCTACAACCAACTGCTCATCAACGGCACGCTCGATACGGGCGACACTGTCGATGTCACTCGCATGGCGAAGTACGTGCTGGAGAGCGACGTCGCGAGTGTGAACTCGTATGGGCACGTGTCCGGGGACACTGATGGTCTCGCCGCGCTGGTCGTCTCATTGGGCGATCAGGCTCTCGGCGTGCCGGTGATGGTCGAAGACACCCAGTCTGAAGAACCCGTCAGCTATGTGCAGGATGTGATGCCCGTCATCTCAAAGATGGGCTGCAACGCGGGGACGTGTCATGGTTCGAAGGACGGCAAAGAGGGCTTCAAGCTGTCTCTCCGAGGATACGATCCCATCTATGACACACGCGCCTGGACAGACGATCTCAAATCTCGACGAGTGAATCTGGCGTCACCCGATGACAGTCTGATGCTGCTCAAAGCGACCGGTGCCGTGCCACATGTGGGCGGACAACTCACACAGCCGGGCAAGGACTACTATGAAATCGTGCGTCAGTGGATCGCTGAGGGGGCCAAACTGGATCTGGATGTGCCGCGCGTCGCGAGCATTGCGATGCTCCCGGAGAAACCGGTTGTGCAACAGATCGGTGCCAAGCAACAAATGCGGATCGTCGCCACCTACACCGATGGTACGCAGCGGGACGTCACAGCCGAGTCGTTCATCAACAGTAGCAACACGGACGTCGCAGCGGTCAACGCAGCGGGTGTAGTGACCACGCTTCGTCGCGGAGAAGCCCCGGTGCTCGCACGTTTCGAGGGTGCCTATGCAGCAACGACAGTGACTGTGATGGGCGACCGGACCGGCTTCGTCTGGACGGAACCCGAGGCGCAAAGTCGTCTGGACGAACTCGTTGCCGACAAGTGGGAACGGTTGAAAATCACTCCCTCCGGACTCTGCACCGATGCCGAGTTCGTGCGTCGTGTGTATCTCGATCTCACGGGCCTGCCGCCGACGATCGAAGTGGTGAAGGCGTTTCTTTCCGACGAACGCGAAAGCCCCGTCAAGCGGGACGAGTTGATCGATCAACTGATCGGCAGTGACGAGTACGTCACCTACTGGAGCAATAAATGGGCCGACTTGCTGCAGGTGAACAGCAAGTTCCTCGGCAAACCGGGGGCCGTCGCCTTCCGTGATTGGATTCGTACACAAGTTGCCGCCAATACGCCCTACGACGAGCTGTGCTACCAAGTCCTCACCGCGGACGGCTCGAACAAGGACAATCCGGCTGCGTCCTACTACAAGATTCTCCGCGAGCCGGACGCCATGATGGAGAACACGACGCACCTGTTTCTCGGTGTCCGATTCAACTGCAACAAGTGTCACGATCATCCATTCGAGCGTTGGACACAGGACCAATACTACGAGACGGCAGCTTTCTTCGCCCGCGTCGGTCTCAAGAAGGATGAAGCCAGTGGCGACCAGAAGATCGGCGGCACAGCCGTCGAAGGTGCGAAACCGTTGTATGAGGTCGTCTTCGAGAAGCCGGAAGGCGAGATCAAACATGACCGGACCGGAGCCGTGACACCTCCTGCCTTCCCGTACGATGCCGACTTCTCCGTCAGCGATGAGGCGACGCGGCGTGAACGTCTCGCCAAATGGATCACCTCGCCCGATAATCACTACTTCGTGGAGAGTTACGTCAACCGCGTCTGGGGCTACCTGATGGGAGTGGGTCTCATCGAGCCGTTGGACGACATTCGCGCGGGTAACCCACCGAGTAATCCTGAGTTACTCGACTGGCTCAGCGGCGAGTTCGTGCGATCCGACTTTAACGTTCAGGAACTCATGCGCACCATCTGCAAGAGTCGCACCTATCAGTTGTCGATCGAGACGAACGAATGGAACGAGGACGACAATCTCAACTTCTCACACGCCGTCGCCCGTCGACTGCCGGCTGAGGTGCTGTACGACGCGGTGTACACAGTCACCGGTGCTCAGATGAAGATCCCCGGCGTCCCGGAAGGCACCCGTGCCGCTGCCCTCTCCGATGCGGGGAGCGAACTGACCGACAACTTCCTTGCGAATCTCGGTCGACCGGCCCGCGAGAGTGCGTGTGAGTGCGAGCGATCGTCCGATCTGCAACTCGGACCGGTGATGGCGCTGATGAACGGTCCGACCGTCAGCGACGCCATCTCCCAACCGGAGAATGCGATTACGTCACTCGTCACACAGCACGAGGACGACACGAAAGTGTTCGAGGAACTGTTCCTGCGCATTCTGAACCGACCGGCCCGGCCGGATGAGATCGCAGCTGCAGTCGCCGTTCGCGAACAACTCGATGAGGAACATGCGGATCTCGTGGCCGAGTTGAAAGCTTATGAGGCAGAGATTGAGCCGGTTGTCACGAAGCTCGAAGCGGA
Organism: Planctomycetaceae bacterium; assembly: GCA_029259815.1. Classification (GTDB taxonomy): domain Bacteria; phylum Planctomycetota; class Planctomycetia; order Planctomycetales; family Planctomycetaceae; genus JAHBXU01. The sequence continues at coordinate 23,864 of JAJDEJ010000007.1, forward strand.
TCGAGACGCAGCCATCGCCTCCGCACAGGCTGACCTTGATGCCTACAAAGCGGAGATCGCGCCCCGCGAGGCTCAACTCGACAAGGAGCAGCAGGAACTCGCAGCCAAGCTCGAACAGGAATTGACGACGTACGACGAGGATCAACTGTCGGCTGCCCTCACCCAATGGGAGAACGAGTATCGCCGCACTGTCACGTGGGTGCCGCTCGATCCTTCGTCCATCAAATCCAGCAGTGAGATCAAACTCGTCAAGCAGGATGACTTGTCGCTGCTCGCCAGCGGCGAGACCACGTCTAACACCGAGTTCGAACTCGTGGCGGATACCAATCTCCGCCGGATCACAGGATTCAAAATCGAAGCACTCGCCGATGCGACGTTGCCCGCCTTCGGTCCGGGTCTGGCACCAAACGGGAACTTCGTGCTGAACGAATTCCTGGCTCAATGGGCAACCGTGGAGAAACCGAACCAGAAAACTCGCATCAACTTCGCAGAGGCGAAGGCCGACATCGAGCAGGAGTCGCTCGAAGTCAGCAAGGCGATCAACGGCAAGCGAGACGCCAGTGGCGATGGCTGGGCTGTGGGATCGCAGTTCGGAGTGGACCACGTCGCGGTGTTCTCACTCAAGGAACCACTCACGCTCAAGCAAGCCACACGCCTGACGATCGCACTGGACCAACGCTACCCGGACAACAAACACGTGCTGGGACGTTTTCGCATCTCGATCACCGATGCCGAGAACCCACTGGAATTCGGCATTCCACGCAACATCGACCAGATCCTGGCCCTCGTCCCCGCAGCGCGGGATGAGGCACAGCAGAAGACACTCCTGGAATGGTTTAAGTCGCAAGATACCCAGCGACGTCCCCAGGAACTGGCCCTGGCCAAAAGCCGTCTCCCGCGTCCCATCGACCCCGAAATTACGCAGCGGGAAGCGAAGGTCGCAGAGGCCAGCCTCCCGCTTGTGCCGGACCCCAAACTCGTTCGTCTCCAGCGAGCGGCCAAGCTCAGCGAGGAGCAACTGACCCACGCACGTTTGACCGCTGCTCAAGACGTCGCCTGGGCCCTGATCAACAGCCCGGCCTTCCTGTTTAATCGCTGAATGATGAATCCCCTAGAAAGTATTGAGTGACAGGTGATACCATATGCTCGTGCGAGTGGGAGAGATCGGGAAGCCGGCTTTCCAGTTGCGCCCGGGAGAGAAGGGAATTTCGGTTTTTGATTTGGAGGCAGTTGCTCCGCCATTAAGCGAGATGGAGATCCTCGTTTCATTCCGAGACGGGAGTGTCGCTATCCTCATCGATCCACAGATTTTGAAGTTGATTGGGTTGCAGGTTGTTCTGGTGCTTGGAAGCGATGACTTGCCACAACGGCTGCGAAATGCCCATGCGGAGATTCGCCCCGGCGACGAGATGACTCGCAAGGAGTTCAAGAGCAGCTTGAGAGAGTTGGAAGAACATGTCGACTGACACGACGCAATCTGTTGAAATTCCCTACGACCTGATCGAGGCCATGCGATCATTGAAAGCTGTGAGGCATGTCTCACATTGCGATCAGATGGTCGAAGTTCCCATCTTCGAGATTTATGCAACCTGCCCGACATGTGGTGAAGAATTCAAAGTGCGATCGTTCGGAGCAACCGCAGAAATCGAGGATTTGTTCGATACCGTCTTCGAGTGGATGACAGACCCGATATCACGCGGGATCGCGGAACAACGAATCCGCACGATCGAAGAAGACACCTGAACCTAAACACCCTCCTGGTTATTTTCATTTCGGCTGAGGAGCCCATCTCATGATGATTCGCATTCCCGGACAACCCGGCAAAGACCTCTGTGACTCTCACCTTGGCGTCAGCAGACGTGATGTGCTGCGGGTCGGCGGCTCGAGCATGCTCGGACTGTCACTCGGCTCGATGCTCGAACTACAGTCGGCTCAAGCCAACGAGGGCATCGCCGGTGCGGGAGGCTGGGGCAAGGCGAAGAGTGTCATCCTCTGCTACCTCCAGGGCGGACCCAGTCACCTCGACCTCTGGGATCCCAAGGAGAATGTCCCGGACAACGTCAAGTCGGCGTTTAGTAACATCGACACCAAACTCCCCGGTGTGAAGTTCACCGAGAACCTGCCCAAGCTGTCACAGGTGATCGACAAGGCCACCCTCATCCGCTCGATGAGCTACACACCCAACGGCCTGTTCAACCACACAGCCGCCATCTACCAGATGATGACCGGCTACACGACCGACAAAGTCAGCCCCTCCGGCCAGCTAGAGCCACCCAGCCCGAAAGACTTCCCGAACTTCGGCTCGAACATCATCCGCCTCAAGCCGCCCAAGGAGCCGATGCTCCCGTTCGTCATGCTTCCGCGTCCGTTGCAGGAGAGCAATGTCGTCGGCAAAGGCGGCACTGCCGGCTTCCTCGGCAAAGCGTTCGACCCCTACTACCTGTACCCGCCGGGTGACGATCTGGACATGAACAAGATGGACCGCATCAACGTCTCCGACCTGGAGATGCGAGCGGATGTCTACGGCGACCGGATGAAGCGCCGCGCCCGCCTGCGTGACGTCATCAACGAAGGCATGCCTGAGGTTGACCGGGCCGTCAGTGAGTACAAGCTCAACGAATACTACGATCAGGCCCTGTCCCTCATCGCCTCCGGCCGAGCACGTGATGCCTTCGCCCTCGAACAGGAGTCGCGTGAGATGCGCGACCAGTACGGTCGCAACACGTTCGGTCAGTCACTCCTGCTCGCACGGCGTCTGGTCGAAGCCGGCACACGCGTCGTCGAAGTCGTCTGGCCCAAGGTCGCCAACAGCGACAACCACTCATGGGACGTCCACTCCGGCCTCACCAAACGCATGAAGGACCAGTCCGCCCCCATGCTCGACGGCGGCCTCTCCGCCCTGCTCACCGACCTCGATGACCGTGGCCTCCTCGACGAAACGCTCGTCGTCGCCGTGGGCGAGTTCGGTCGTTCCCCACAACGAGGCGTCAGCACCTCCGGCAACGGCAACTCGGATGATGGTCGCGATCACTGGCCCTACTGCTACACGTCCCTCGTCGCCGGTGCAGGCATCAAACGAGGCTACGTCCACGGCAAGAGCGACCAGACAGCGTCAGCCCCGCTGGAAGACCCGGTGCACCCCGGCCAACTCCTCGCCACCATCTACGAAAGCGTCGGCATCGCCCCCGACACCATCGTGCTGAACCACCTCAACCAGCCCCGAGAACTGGTGAAGGCAGAGTCGGTCTCCGCGCTGTATGCCTAATGTGAAAGGAAGGGCAATCATGGTCACTGCGAATCCGGAAGTTCAAGACATCCTCAATCGAGTTCGCAGTTGGTCCATCGACGACCGTCGACGACTCGTTGAGGAGATCCTGAAATCATTACGCAGCCAACCGGTAGCTTCACCTGCAAAGAAGACCCTGCAAGACTTGCGGGGCTTGTTACGGGTTGAGGGTGTTGAACCTCCTGATGATGCGGAATGCCGACAGATTCTTGAGGAAGAGCTGATCAAGAAGCATCTGTGATGAGAGTCCTTCTTGATGTGAACGTCATCCTTGACGTGCTTCTCGAACGCGAAGAGTGGCGAATCGACGCCGATGTGATTTGGAAGGCGGCACAAACAGACGAGTTGGACTGTTGCGTCGCAGCCTCCTCACTGACGGATGTTTTCTACATCGCCCGACGGTTCATCGGACAGGAGAAAGCCAAGGCAGCAGTGGGTGTCTGCCTGGAAGTTCTCACGCCGCTCACGATCGATCAGATGATCGTCGATGCAGCTTTTGCACGTCGTGAATCCGACTTTGAGGATGCCATTCAGATCGTCGTCGCCTCAGTCGAGAAAGTTGATGCGATCATCACCCGTGACGCGGCCGGGTTCAACGACTCACCCATTGCCGTGATGTCCCCGGCGGACCTTGCGAGTCGACTCCAGACGTCAGACAATGAATGACAGTGCCAAAGCCGCACAACTGAACCGTCCGATCGGACGGGCTGCGAAGCAAGAAAATGGTTCAGACTCGATGATGAACTCCGTGGAAATGTGAAGAGGCATCTGTGACAGATTGTGAGTCCTCTTGTGTGACGGGGCTCCCGCTGTTGCAGGTGGGGCCAAGCGTGCGCTAACGTGTTAGTCCGACTCAACGCCAGCGAACCAATTGACGCGTCGCAAGACCTGAGTTAGCCCCCCCCCGCAAGCCAGATTATTCCGGACCAGCGCTGATGAATTCAAAGTTATGCGACTGAATGACACTTCATTACGATTTCATGTAGACCGAGACAAACAATGAAAGTATTTCGAGGCCCAAGCCAGAAATCATTCTACGACGAATCACATGAGCAAGTGGCGAGCGTGAGCGCGAGTGCCCTTGAAGCCGGCATCAGATCAAAGGCGCATATTACATTCAACATTACAAAAGATGGCAAGCAGAGAGAGGCTGTTTGTACAGCCGTGTTTGAAGACAAAGATTTGGTGCCCGTCGCCAATGGGCTTCTGGCGCGACTGGCAATGCAACAAGAGTGTTTGGCATTGATCAAGACGGCCATCAACTCCGACGCTTCCGACGACGATAAACTTACTACAATTGGGCAAGCCCTCAAGAAGATTTGAATTAATTTTATCCCAACTACACTTCCCCAGATGTGATGCAAAACGTCATGAATCCCGACCCAGGCTCCTGCCCCACTGTCGCATAACAATATGATGCACCGGAGCGGCGAAGCTGCGGTTAATCGAATGGAGAATCTATCGTCGCCGCCCGGTGATCATGGACGTTATGTCATCGGCTAGGCTTTGGATGCTGTGTGAGACGCCGCTGTTCGTTCGTTGATCGCCATGATTTTTCTATCTGAGTTGGATTCGCATGGCGGTGTTGTGCTGGCCGAAGCGATTGACGGAGGTGAGTTGGATCGGCTGGCGTGCCTGCTGACATCGTTGCCGACGGACGATGCCGTGCGGCAGCGGGAAGGGGCCGTGTATGCGTCGCGGAATGTGCTTGCGCTTTGTTCGGGGCTTGTTGATGCGTGGCGGTCGGACGTGCTCGTGGAGTTGCTGGTGAGTGTGTTGGGTGATGGGGTCGGGTTGGTGCGGGGGTTGTATTTTGATAAGCCGCCGCAGCAGACGTGGGCGCTGCCCTGGCACAAGGATTTGACGATTGCCGTGCGGGAGCCGCGTGAGGTGGCGGGGTACTCGAAGCCGCGATTGCGGGCGGGGGTTTGGCATTGTGAGCCGCCGGTGGAGGTGCTGGAGGCGATGCTCACGCTGCGGATTCATCTGGATGATGTGACGAGTGAGAACGGGCCGTTGGAGGTACTGCCGGGGTCACATCGGACGGGGAAGCGGCTCAAGATCGATGACTTTCAGCCGTGTGCCGTGCTGGTCAAAGCGGGGGATGTGTTTGCGATGCGACCGTTGTTGGCCCATTGCAGTGGTCGGTCACAGCCCGATACGCAGCGGCATCGACGCGTGTTGCATCTGGAGTTTGCCGGGATGCGGAGCCTGCCGGGCGGCCATGAGTGGCATACGTTTCATCCGGTGATCGGATAGTGCGTCCCAAGCCGACGGCTCTGCCGTCGACCGGCCATGGTCGCAGGATTCAAACAACAGGTCGGTGGCGTCACGCGCAGTTGTTCGACGGCGGAGAGGCTGTGGTTTTTCGTAGGACGGATTTCCAAATCCGTCCCATTCCCCAATCCCTCGTCCGACATGTCTGTTTGACGGGGGTTCTGGACGGACTTGGAAGTCCGTCCTACGGCGTGAGGGCACGCCGGCCAAAAACTCACAGCCTCGGAGCCGTCGGCTTGGGAGGTCAGGTGCCGTCGTCGATGACTGTCGCACATTCCGGCAGGCTGGCGAGGAACGTGCGGCCGTAGGGTTTCGTGCGGATGCGGGGGTCGAGAATGACGACTTGGCCCGTGTCACTCTTCGAGCGGATGAGGCGGCCGAAGCCCTGGCGGAGTTTGATGACCGCTTCGGGGACCTGGTATTCCATGAAGGGGTTGCCGCCGTTCTCACGGATGCGTTCGACGCGGGCTTGCAGGAGGGGGTGATCGGGTACGCTGAACGGCAGGCGGGTGATGATCACGTTTTGCAGAGCATCGCCAGGGACGTCGACGCCCTGCCAGAAGCTCTCGGTGCCGAACAGCACGGCTCGCTGTTCCTGTTTGAATTTCTCCAGAAGGGCCGTCCGCTCGGTGCCACCTCCCTGACACAGCAGCAGCAGGTTCTGCGATGAGCACCACGCCGTCAGTTTGTTGGCACAGGCTTGCAGCATCTTGTAACTGGTGAACAGTACGAACGCGCGGCCGTCGGTTTCGAGGATGTGCCGCTTGATGCGTTCACAGGCGGCTTGCTCGAATTCGCGTGCTTGTGACGAGGGATCGGGCATGCGGTCGGCGAGGACGAGCCGTGCTTGCGTGCGGTAATCGAACGGGCTGCCGAGTTTGACCTCTTCACTCTTGGTGAGGCCGATGCGGCTGCGGAAGTAGCCGAAGTCGCTCTCGCCGACAGAGAGCGTGGCACTGGTGAGCACGACCGTGTTGACCTGATTGAACAGTTCGTCACGCAGGACGGGGCCGACGTCGATGGGAGCGGAGACGAGCTTGACATTCTGTCGCTGACGTCCGAACTGCTCAGCCCAGTAGACCGAGTCGTCCTGCAACTGTTTGAGCCACGTGTCGAGGGCGAGTGACAGTCCGACGAGCCTTTCGGCTGAGGATGTCAACTCGATCTTTTGAGCTTCGTCCTCCAGCCGTTCAGCGTACGAGTTCAGCTGGACGGCGAGGTGTCGCAGGTCGTCCATGAGGGGCGTGTCGATGCCGATTGGCTGGCGGGCTCGTCCGTTGCCGCGATGCTCACCAAGCCAATGGGAGATGTGACTGAAGAAGTCGTCACTGACGAATCGCAGTCGATGCACGAGCTGTTGTTCTGCGTTCAAGTTGTGATGCAGCAGCAGTCCTTTCTGGGTGCGATCGTTGTACAGCCGGTTGAACAGGTAGGTTAGTTGGCCGTTGGTGACGGAGAGACCCAGATGATCGCCGGCGACCGATTCGATTGTGTGAGCCTCATCCAGCACGGCGACGTCATAGTCGGGCAGCACACTCGCTCCCTCGCGACGCAGTGCGAGGTCCGAGAAAAACAGCGCATGATTCACCACAAGGATGTCGGCGTTCCAAGCCCGGCGGCGAGCCGCGTAGTAGTGACATTGATCGTACGTCGGACATTTGCGGCCCAAGCAGTTGCCGTGCTCGCTCTTGACTTCGTCCCACACGGTCCCGACCGGTCGAAAGCCGAGGTCGGTGAGACTCCCGTCGTGAGTGTCACCCGCCCACTGTCTCACGCGGCTGAGTTGCTGCAACTCGTCCTGCTCTCCGAAGAGTGTTGATGATCGCTCTGCGGCTCCTTTGAGTCGCCGTAGGCTGATGTAGTTGGACCGTCCTTTCACCAGCACAGACGAGCATTCGATGGGCAGCACCGCGTTGAGGAATGGCAGATCCTTGTGGATGAGCTGTTCTTGCAGGCTGATGGTGTGCGTGCTGATGACGATCCGTTTGCGATCCCCCTCCTGTTTTTTTCGAGACGCAGCTGTCAGCATGACGGGAACGAGGTACGCAAAGCTCTTGCCCACCCCTGTGCCCGCCTCCGCGATGATGTGCGACTGTGACGCGATCGCAGCTCCGACCGCATCCGCCATCTCGACCTGTTCGCCCCGATGCTCGTATGATGTCAGCCGCTTGGCGATGAATCCATCCTCGCCGAGGATCGAAGAGGGAGTGAGCGTCTGATTGGACACTGAGTTTTCCGGTGAGGCAAGCTGCCGACTCAAATGAGAGTTGATCGAGGCGGGCATCATAGACGAGTCAGCGGAACCATGCATTCACGCTGGGATCTTCATCAGACGTGGTCCAGGTTTTGAGGCATCCCAGGTGCAGCTGAGCACTGATTCACCTACAGATCGTCGGTCATGGATTCGGCATCTTCAACCATATCGGTGTCATCAACCAATTCGGTCCACGGAACTGGTTCTGCGGTGAGGCAATGTCGATGAATGGCGGCAATTCCCTGGGGACGGGCAAGGGACACAGCGAGTGGGGCATGCTTCGCAAGCTGAAGAAGTCCAGGCACGAAGTGAAACGCGACAGTCTCCATGGGATTACAGAGAACTACGTGCCATTCGACCCCGCATGCGAAGCAACCTGGAGGCCTCAGAACGGCAATAATTGCCGTTACCAACTGAGGTTGCAGGGGTTGAGGCGATGTCGTACAAGCTGCGGCAATCGTCCCTCGCCACATGGGTTCCTCGTTCGAACTTCCAATCCTTCCCCTCACGATGGCAAACGTCCCAACCATGATGCTGAGTGCAGCTGGTATGGAGGGGCTGCGACCGGTCCGCATGGCTGTGCGCGAAGGAATCTCCAAGCCATTTCGGGTCGACCTGGACTTCACCTCGACCGACCCTCAACTCGATATCAAGAGTCTGCTCGGCCAGCACTTCACCGTCACCTTCGCGGTGGACTCGAGCGGTGCGGTGCGGACGTTCGATGGTCTCGCCAGTCGTTTGGAATTAGTCGGCGATGAATATCACGCGAAGCTGTATCGCACTCGACTCCGTCCATCGATCTGGTTCCTGCGGAAGACGAGCGACTGCCGCATCTTCCAAGGGATGACTGCCGAGGCCATCATCAATCAAGTCCTCACGGAACACGAGATCACTGAGGTGACATGGCAACTCACCGGTTCCGCGGCAAGCACTCCGCGTGAATACTGCGTGCAGTACAATGAAAGCGATGCGAACTTCGTATTCCGACTCTTGGAAGAGGAAGGCGTTTCCTACTACTTCACACACGCAGATGGCAAGCACACCTTGGTTCTCTGCGATGATCTCAACGAAAACGACGCAGCCGCTGGGTCGGACAACATCGTGCTAACCTCTGCCGATCGAAACGCTCAGACAGACCAGTTTCGGTCGTGGTCCAGCCGACTCTCGATGCAGACGGGAACGGTCACGACGCGGGAGTACGACTTTCATGCGCCACGAGTTCAATTGGAGGGAACTGCGGAGGTGGCCGTGGAGGAGTTTCAGGGCTTTGGGTCAGAAGAGCTTGAGGTCTACGGTTATCCTTCCCGGAGCTACCGGCAGCCTGACGCCGACTTCGATTCCAATGACATCACCACCAAAGCACAGCTGCGTCTGGAGGCCAAGCAGGCAGGCGTCAAGACGATCCGTGCAACGGGGAATGCTTACTGGTTGGAGGCCGGGTCTACTCTGAATATCACCACGGACATTCCCGGCGAAGACAAAGCGAGTTATGTCGTCTTGCAGGCCATTCACACAATTGGCAACTGGGACGGAGCAATTGGCACATCAGGCAGCGACTGGTATCAGGGTCGCTACCTTCTGCAGGACGCTGCGAATGCGATCCGGCCACGCAAGACATCTCGAAAAGTGAGGATGGCCGGTCCGCAAACAGCGGTGGTCATGCAATCCGTCGGAAGCGGACAAGACACGGACAATTATGGTCGCGTGAAAGTCCAGTTCCATTGGGACAGAGACGATGCGAATACCTCCTGCTGGCTTCGCTGTGTGCAATCGCTCGCCGGCAAGGGCTGGGGAACATTCGCCCTGCCCCGAGAAGGACAAGAAGTTGTTGTCGAGTTTCTCAATGGAGACCCCGATCGTCCAATCGTGACCGGCGCTCTCTACAACGCCGACATGAATGGTCCGCGCAACTTGCCCGATGAGGCCGCATGTACAACTCTGAAGACAAGATCGATCGGCTCAGAGTCCGCCGATGAGGGCCACGAGTTGACGTTGGACGACACGCCCGGTGCTGAGAGTATTCTCGTCCATTCGGAGAACGACTTCCTGCGAGAAGTCGAGAACAACGACGCCCTCAAAGTGGGATTCGATAAGCAGTCCCCTGGTGATCAGACGATCGATATCTTCAACAACCAGGTCGTCAACATTGGGGACGATGCAGCCGACGATGGCAGCCAAACCGTCACGGTAAAATCGAACCGCACTGTCACACTCAACGAAGGGGACGATGGCTTGACGATCACACAGGGCGACTGGAATGTCTCTCTGGCGGCTGGCTCTGCGACGATCTCTGCAGCACAGCAAATTGTCCTGAAGGTCGGGAGCACACAACTGACACTCGATGCTTCTGGGATTACTCTTCAAGGGACGAACGTCGAGATCGATGCTGACGGTTCGCTCGTCACGAAAGCGGCTGAGATCCAGGAAGAGGCGTCCGCTTCGATGACATTGAAAGGTGGAGTCGTCCAAATCAACTGACATGAGGTCGGCTGATTATCGAGTGCATTAATCTGAGAATCGAGAACGAAACGGATGTCGGTCATCTTGAACATCACTGGCAGTTCACAAACGTGTGAGCAGTACGTGCTGCGTACAGGCGAAGTGGCGATCGTTGGTCGATCACCTTGGGCCGACATTTCGCTGGCATGGATTCCCGACCTTGAGGAAGAGCATTTCCGAGTCGATTGTCGACACGCAGTCTGTCGGGTTGAGGCACTCAATGGTTCGCTCTTGCGGAACAAGGTGAAGATTGACAGCGCCCTGCTCGATGATGGCGACACACTTTCGGCAGGCAACGTCGACATCAGCATTCGTTTTGTCGGACTGACGCAGGACCGTGGGTACGTCGAGCCTCTCAAGCTGATCGACAAGCAAGGCCCATCACTCGACAAGTTTTCAGAAGTCCTCTTCAAAGCAAAGCTGTCGTCCGCTGGACAGGAACGTGTTGTTTCAGGAGATCAGCTGGCGACCTTTGACGCTCTCTTGGCGGCTGGGCTGAACAAGGATGCATGCCGATTCGCTGTGGCAATTCTGCCGCCGTCCGTTGCCGTCACTTGGGCCGTTCAGCAACTCAGTGAGATCAGTCATCTGACATCAGAGGACCAAGATCAGCTGTTGGACTACATTGCTGGGCAGCGAAATACGCTCAGTGCTGAACAGATCGATCTGAGGATTGAAGCGCTTGCCCCCAACGAACCAGATGCCTGGCTGTGGAAAGCCGCACGCTGGTCTGGCGGGAGTCTATCAAAGGCCGGCCAGCCCCCGGTGCCTCCGGCTCCATACTTATTCGCAGTCGCTATGAGTGTCGCAGTTGCGTTGGCAGCGGTTCAGCGGAAAACAGATGTCTTCCTGAGTTGGATGTCAGCCGTCCGCGAGCAGATCATCCTGCATACATCTCCGATACCAATCGACGCAGATGCCAAAATGCGGGCTTCCGCCTAGTTCCCCTGAGATTCGCCACACACAAGAAGGACAAGCCCAATGCCACCAGCAGCACGCGTGGGCGATGACCACGAATGTTCGGAGGTCACCGGCGTGGTGCCTCACGTCGGTGGCCCGATCATCGGACCCGGCGCTCCAGCTGTCCTCATCGAAAGCATGCCGGCGTCGATCGTGGGAGACGAGTGCGAGTGCGAGGGACCACCCGACGCCACGGTCATCGGATCGTCGACCGTGCTCATCGGTGGGATGCCGGCGGTTCGGCTGGGAGATGAAACAGAACATGGCGGCGAAATCGTCGCGGGTGCCGCGACCGTGATGATCGGCGGCTGACTGATATTGATGTTGGAGTCCTTTTGGTATTGAACAACGACAGAATCCGTTCAACGCAGAGGCACATTTGCGTATGACGCAGGACTGGAGAGCACAGCCGACCACCTCATGGCTCCGCGTGACAGCGGTCTTGGTCGCCGCTGCGCTGTTTCTCTGTGCGGTGACTGCCTTTCTCTTCACACTGATTGAACCGTTTGAAGATCCTCGTTTGTTCCTCCTCACCTGTGATGGTGATCCAGCAACTGCAGCAGCGGCACCGCTCCAACGGCTGTCGGCAGTGAATCCTCTGGGCACTTCGTGTCATCAGATCACCAGCCCGCCGGGAACGAGTTGGCTGCAGGCAATCGATCAACTTGGCGAGGAGATGCTGGCTCGGGACACGGCCGTCGTGTACATGCGGGGAGCCTGGATTGATCAACCGGAGTTAGCACTGTCCAGCGCCCCTCACTCTTCGTTTCTCAATTCGTCCAAGCTCCTCAGGCTCGAACAGATCATCCATCAGCTGAATGAGCTGCCCGCAGAGAACATTGTCCTCTGCCTGGATGACTCTGATCCGGATCTCGATCAATTTTCGGAACGTCTCAACCAGTTGCAGACGAAGGCAGTGGCGAGTCGGGTCATCATCGTGACGTCCCACAGGCTTGGAGAAGAGTCTTTCCCACTGCCGACACGGCAGTGCACGGCCTTTGGTGATGTGGTCTCGCGGTCGTTCTGTGCGACAGCTGATCGCAACCAGGACTCAGTGATTTCGGTGGGTGAGTTTCTTGCGGCCATCCAGCGGGATGTCGCGGGTTGGGCAGCCGAACTCACCGGCGGACGTGAGAGTCAAACTCCGCTCGTGATCTCCCCGACAGAGGTGGCTGCCGAGACGGCGCTATGTCGGGTTCTCCATCCGGTCGACATCGCATCGAGTGAAAACAACGGCGAGGACGTGGCTTCGAACGCTGCACCGGAGTCAATCGCTTCGCCACGAGTTGAGTTGAGCCAAGTCACACAGACTTGGGAACTCGCTGCAGCGCTGACCGACCGTGCTATCACCAGCGATGTTCCACTGGTGATCTGTCATTGCATCCATCGTGATCTCGTCGAGCTTGAGCGGCGGTGGCGGTTCGGCGAATCAACGGCGGCTCTTCACGATGAGTACGATGCGATGCTGACAACGCTCACGAGCCTGACGAACGGTCAATCTTCGTTGCAGAATGTCCCCCAGTGGGCGATTGTGCTCGCGTCGATGCTCGAAGCGGCTGCTGAGGGAAGTCCTGCCAATCCTCCCCGGGGATCGAACACGAGCGGTCCTTCCGCTCCAACCTCGACCAATACACAGACATCAAACAATTCACGGGTATCAGGAGCGTCACAATTACAATTGGTCAGCACGTCGAGTCCGCCTGCAGGTCACCAGCGGAAACTGGAGGCGCTGAGTGAGTTGAGCACGCTACTGTCCGAGGGGGCATCCAGAGAAGCGACCACTTCATGGCTCGATCAGCACGATCCAATCTCACAGGACCGCTCAATGCAGCTTGTTCGGAAACTTACGGGGTCATCGAACATTCCGGATGATCTTTGGAGAGGCGTACTGCTCACTCGATTGAATCTGGAACTCAACCGGTCCGATGCGTCGATTTCGTCGTGGACCTATGCGGATTGGACGATTGCGGAGCGGGCCGCCTTGCGATCCGAGCGATTGCTGATAGATCAAATTGAACAGAACTGGCTTTCGCGTTCGAGACGATCAAACATGTCGGCCAACACGGCCATCATGCGCGGACACCATGCGAATGCGTTGTCTGCCTCGGCGACCCGAATGTGTCGAAACACGGTATTGATTCTGCCTGACTTGCTCGAACTCGACCGTCGTTTGCAGTTTTGGGAGAACGATCCAGCTGAGGTTGGAACCATTCTGGACGGCATTCTGGAATCGGTTGCCAGATTGCGCACTGCTCTTGGGAGGGAATCGCTGGAGGATGCCGGGCAAATCAACAATTTGGCTCGCTCGCTCGAGACGGATCGACTCCGACTGCTTCAACCGGTGAATGAGTTGACCGCTCGTGCTTCAGCGCCGTCGCAGGCGCCTCCGTCGGCCAGCGATCTCATGCGGCTGTTACGTTCGCAATTGTTGAGTTCTCGGGACCGAGCCAAGTTGCTGACGGTCTGGCAGCAGCTTGGTGATGAGTTGCCGAGCGTTGCTCCTCACCCCACCTCCGCAGGCCAAGTGATCGTGCGCGGGCTCGCTGACGGGCTCGATCGGAACTTTCACCGACGCATGTACTTTGCACAGCTGTTTGGACCAACGCCAACGACGAACGTCTCCCCTGGGTCGTCGACAGACAATGATGCAAACATGCTTGATGCGTTGATGGGCTATGAGATCGCCGCATCGCGTTGGCGAATCGAACGGCCTGGTGTGATCCGACAACAACTCGATCGTCTCCTCGCCGCTCCGCTGAGCGCAGATAGTCTTGGAGCAAGCCACAATCTCTGGGATTCGCTCGATGATCTCCAGGACGAGTCGCAACTTCCACTCGCGTGGCCGCAACTTGCTGAGCGAATTCAGCAATGCCATGCGATCCAGCACCTTGATCTGCAGATCCTCCTGACCCATCTGGCGCGCAACGACGCCTCCGCATGGGAAAACGAGTGTTATGAACGAATCGAAGCGAACCTCAGGGCGGCGCGTCCCATCCTGAGGGACTGGCCGCCTCCGGTGGACGCGTCTCCGACTCTGCTCAGTGGTCCCGACACAGTCAGACTGAGTCGCCGGTCTCCATCAGAGCTGAGGTATCGAGTTCACAACATGTCGGATCAGGATGAGTCGCTGATGCTCACCCTTCAGTATCCGGTCGGAGACTACCTTGTTGAATTGCAGACGAACCAACCCATCCTTCCGTCTGAGACTCCCCCTTGGCCGTACACGTCTGCGGAAGCACAAACCGGGTTTCCCATCCACTTGAAGGCCCGGGCATCTCGCGAAGTGACATTGCACGTCCAGCCGAGATACGACGACGCGAAGCCTGCATCGCTGCTCGTGAGGTTGCGGGGCCCACACTCGACGACGCGTGCAACCTCTGCCTTACGACCGCCACGAAAGCTTCCGGTCGACCTCATCGTCGAGGACGAAAATGGCCCTGTCATCGAGGACGAACGAGGTTTTTCGGTCGAGCCGTTTCCGAACCGGATGAGTACACTCCGGTGGTTCCTCAGGAACAACTCGGACGCAGTGCAGCATATTCGCCTGTCACTCCATGTCATCGACGAAGTCCCTCCTCGACTGCCAACAGCGGCCCTCTCGACCGAATCGCTCACCGAGTTCCTCCGCACACTGTCTCAGGAGACGCACACAATCGATCTACCAACGATCGAGTTGAGACCTCACGAGACACCTCAGGCGATCGTCTTCCCGAAACAGGACGATTCGAAGGCACCCGTCCCCATGCTGGGGGGAGTGATCATCGCGTTATCAGACGAGGCGACAGGACTGACGACGCTGCGGCAATTGGGAGTCCGGCCCCAGCGCCCCACAAGGTTTGTGACGCCCCAGATCGAGTACGAACGCACCGACGGTCGGATCACTATTCAACTGAAAGCGAATGATCCCGAGAGACTCCCCCGCGAAGGCGTGCCTGTCTCAGCACGATTGGCAGGTGGCCATCTCAACCCGCTTCCCGCCAGATCGAGCGGGCGGGTTTTCGACCATGCTCCACAGGCCACTCTTACCTTGCTTGCTCCACCTGGCGAAGATCACCGCGTGTATGTGGACGTTGCCGGTTGGCCGCGTGCGTTCCTCTTCGATGTCATCAAGGGGCGACCGACTTTCAGTGACGGATCGGCGATCCGCATCACGACGCCAACTTCGGGGGCTGTCTTTCAGATAATCGAGAATGTGCCCGTGTCTGTCGAAGTCGACGTTCCTTCCGCAGGCTTCACAACCGACAAGGACTGGTTCGAGGTGGGAGTGGATGCTAATCATGATCGCCGACTGGTCCGAGAGCCTGCCTTACGGATTAATCGAGATCGGCATGTGACCGTCGAATGGCTGGGGACGAATCCCAACGGTTCCACACCGATTCAGGTCGGAGTCGCCGACTTCAACTTGAAGCTCCCCACGAGTGGTCTTCGCAATCAGCAAGCAGACATTCTTGGTCGCGTTGTGATGGGAGGCCGACCGGACGTCTGGGGAGAGGCGGTCTCCGTCGTGTTCGACACGACAGGACCGAATCTCACGAACGTCGAACTTCAACCGGGACCGGCGGTCGTCATTGGTGAACCGATCGTTGTCTTGGCCGAGGCGGATGACCATGGCCTCAGCGGGGTGTCTCATCTGGAAGTGGTCTTCGACCCCAGCCGCACCGGCACGTTCGACGCGAAAAACAAGCCGGTGATCGCCGTGCCGCTCGACAACGGGCAGTGGCGGGCAGAGGTCCCCACGAAGTCACTCGAGCAAGGACGTCATCTGCTGCTCGCACGAGGCGTCGACAATGCGGGGAATGCCGCGATGCCCCACTCTCTCTGGTTGGAAGTCATTACCACAGAGGAAGCGGCTCGACGCAAAGCCCTGAGGACAACGGTATTTACGGGGCAGTTGCTTTACGGACCTCGTCCGGCATCTGGGATCAAAGTCGAGCTGACAGCCGATCCGACTGAACCCGCAGACGCATCCCAACCGATGACAACGGAAAAGACACCTCAACCGAAAAAGCCATACACTGCGACATCTGGAAAGGATGGGAAGTTCGAGATTCAGGCTGTGGCGGGAGGGCCGTACACCCTCCATATTTCCGGAGTCCTCCGCGGCGAGAAGATCGATCGCCAACGAAAGGTCACGATCGACATCGATGACCCTCCTCCGGCCCTGACTGAGCGTCTGGACCGGCCTCCGGAGTCCGAGACGTCCGACAAACCTGAGTGACTCATCAGTGTCGATGCCGAATCGTGGAGAGCGATTTGCAGGGGTGCTGAATCTGTTCTTCACACGAGGATGATTGCAACGTGGAGATCGAGTCATTGCATCGACGCCTGCATCAACTCACGGCGGTCCTGGTCCTCAGTATGACAGGATGCGCGACTGCTCCTTTGGGACCTCCTGTGGGCGATCCCGGCCTGATCCCCCATCGACCGACGACCATCTGGACGTTCCTGGGGGTCGATCAACTCATCGAACATCATCACCAGAAACATGACCGTGTGATGGCAACGCTGGGACAGCACTTCCCTGATTTGGAACCCAAACTGCCGGTTGTGTTGAACACATCGCTACAGGCAGTGGCCTCGCCCAGCGTGGTGGTGCACAATGCGGCACATGTCCTCGCGGCTGAACAGCAGGCTCCGCAGAAGATCAAAGCGATCAAAGCCGTCGCGAAGGTCGGCTGTGCAGGTTATCCACAAGTCGAAGAGGCGCTTCTTGCCGGAATGGACGACCGAAATCCCAAGGTGCGACTCGCCACTGTCGAGGCCATTCTCAAAACCGCGGGTGACCCGTGCGAACCTTGCGATATCTCCGGAAATTGCACACCGACTATCCGGCATCAACTTTGGCACATGGGCTACGGGGTCCATCCGGACGGCTGTCCTCTGGAGCCCTCCGCTGCCGTCCGTCGCGTGGCACGACTCGCACTTGATGCGTGTGGCGGACCGTTGCCGGTTGAATGTCCGCCACCTCACTCCATCGAATTGCCATCGTCAGAGATCATCGAAGAAGCACTGGGGCCGCTAGCGCCGGTGGGACCAACTCCGGCAAGCTTGCCGCCTGCCGGGCCGGTGCTACCGGGGCAATGAGGCCGTCTTCGCCGAGTAAGGTGACACGAAGGGGTCGATGCATTTCACGTCGAGACGCAGGCTGGGGCATGGCCAACATGATCTTCGCAGGTGCGTCCGCCGCATCGGTCTGATCATAGATGAACGTGTGCACTTCGATTTGGGCCTCTGAATCGAGACGGCGGCGGACTGTCTTGATCGCCGGTCCTGACACCCAGGTGACGGCGATCGTGCCGAGTCCGGGTGAATTCGCTTGATGGCGGAGGATGCACTGGACAAAGTTGGTCGTCTGTCGCAATTCCCACTGCACACCAAGGCTGAGCGTTGATTGACCAGTTGATGCGGACGGCAACGCCAACGTCTCAGCCGTTTTGGCCGCTGCATCGAGGATCGAAAGACGGACATTGGCGTGCGGTGCATTGATGGGCCATTGATTGGTCCTGACCTGCATCACAGGCACCGGCATCCGTGCTGCGTACTCATTTCCCTGGAACACAAACGGCTCTCCCACTTCGGCTCCTGACTCGTCGAGTGGCTGGATGGAAATGTCATAGCCATCCGGTTGCGAGAGGTAGAGTTGGTTGGCTCGTTTGAGCGAGAACGTAAAGACCGCATCGGAGCCAACGCGTTGATGTTGATGAACTCCGACAAGCAACTGATCATCCGGGGAGTCTCCGCCGGTTAGCGAGACGAATTGCGGATTCGACGACGTGTGGTCTGCGGAAGGCAGTTGTCCCTGCGGTCCAGCCGTGGCGTCTCCCAAGAGCACGGCGGCTTCACCGCCTTCGAGATTGATGTCGGCGGTCGCTGTCTCATAGATGACGGTGAGCTTTGCCGGGAGTCGGTCACTCCACGTCACAGGTTCGTTCACGGGTGCCTGATGCGTTTTCCCATCCGCAGCTGCCCAAGTGAACGATGCGGGCCCGACGAGTGAACGAAGCTTCTCGACGAGTTGTGACGCACGACTGACATCCAGTTGGGAAGAGCCGCCGGTCTGACTGGCCAATTTGGTAAATTCGGCAGCGGCGGCCTGTTGCTCCTTGGCGGACATGCCAAAGCCGATCACGTGCACAACCGCATTCGCGGCGTGAGCCTTCGCGAGTGCGTCTGCAAACTCAACCCGTTGTCCGGGCGGCGGATTGAATTGATAGTTACGCCCATCGGTAACGACGACAATGTGTCGCTGCACATCGGACGGAAGGTGTTGAAAGTCTGCCGCTGCTTGCGTGACCGCCAGATAGAGGGGCGTCTCCCCCCAAGGGAGCAGATTGCCGAGATGAGCGGAGACCTGTCCTAACTCAGCTGAACCGAATCGTCCGGGTGGCAAGATCGTTTCGACATCATTGTACGGATGCAGTCCACTTGTTGCGGAGAAGGCGTCAGTGTACCGCTTCTGGAGAATCACCTTCTGTGACTTCGGATCGTGACTTGCGCGGTGTCCGTAAAGCATCACACCCACACTCGCCCCCGATTGATCGGTCATCTCCGAGAGGAGCCCATGCAATGCGGAGATCGCAGCAGTCAGCTTTGGTGTCTTCCCCTGTTCTCCCTCACGAGGGATGAGTTCCTGCATTGATGCTGAACAATCGAGAATGAAGGTCATCGCAGCACCACGCATTTGTTGACTGCTGACCGTGAACGTCGTCTTGGCTGTCGGATCAAGATCGACCTCAGCGACGCGTCCGCCAGCGGGGATGATGCGGAAGTTGCTGCGGTAGGTGTTCCCGCGTAACCAGATCTCTGCCAATAGCGGTTGATTCACGTCGGCAAAACTGCTGGCCACCAACTGGGGATCCAGAGGGATCTCGTCTTTGATGGCGCTCGTCTTCCGTAAAGAGTCGATGGGCACAGCGACCGCGTTGGCCGGATAGGCATCTCCCAGAGGTTGGATGCCGACCCGCGCGATGCCTTCCGGAAGGATAACTCCCTTGCCATTCTGTCGAATCTCGACTTTCGTGCTAAGTTTGTCGCTTGGGCTGACGGGCGTCAGACTCGCAGCATCAATGAGCATGCCGGTCTCGGTGGCTGTGATGCCCGCCGTCAATCGTTGACGCAAGGCAGCCACTTCCTTTTCCCGACTGTCGACAAGTCCGGAGACAACCGTCATCAGGTGATCGACTTGTGTGGTCATCAGCGGCTGATGCGACTCGGGCAGCGGCCCCCAGAACTCGGCCAACGCTCCATCGCCCAACCAGAGTAGGAGGTCGGCCCAAGCGAGCTTGCGATAGTCCTCTGCCCAGACATTGTTCGATGTCCGCGTCAATGCGATCCCTCGTCGGCTGTTCAACAGACGCTCATTCGGATTCTTGGCGAGTGGCTTCGTGCTGACGGTCGAGGACTCAACTTCTTCGGCATCGCAGAGTCGATTCCGAAACTCAGCGTTCCAATCTTCGAGTGTCGGATCGTCGCGCGTGGTGTTCTGCTCTTGATGAGCACTTCCGATCAAGACTAAGGCCGGGTGCGTGTTCCAGCGGCTGAGCATCCGGACCTGCGGTTGAGGCGGCGGGGACTTTGTGACCGGGTCAGAGACCTGAGTCTGGGCAGCGATGAGCTTTCGCAACAGGACCATGCGCTGATCAGCTGGCGACCGACTCTCGTCGTCGTCCTGTCGCGCGAGAAGCGGGACCTGCAACAGGTTTTCCAAGGCGTCGAGATCATTGGGATGACAGTGACGCAATTTGAGCAAACGCTTCCATTCATCATCAAACTGTGACCGCAACTTCTCCCAACTTCGTTCGACCGTCAGCGGAGCGACAGTCGACCCACCGGCAACAGCCTGGCTGGGGTGCAGCCGGGCATCGAGATCGTTGAGCCCGGAAATCAGGGGGAGTAAGAGCTGATTGACAAGATGATCCTTGTCGTTGGTTGAATTCGCATCGCGAATGGTGGCCCACTCAGCCAGGAAGGGCATCTCCAACCGCATCCGATCGCAGGTGACAAGCTGCCGATGCAACTCCTTCGATGCCGAGTCGCACACCGCCAACGCTGCATCGCCCTGGCTTAAGGCATTCACAATCGTCTCTGCTTGCAAAGTGGCTCCGACCTGCAGGCCATCGAAAGCAATCAAGTTTCGAGTTCGGGGCTCGTTCAATTCAGAAACGAGACGCCGACTCACCCGAATGTCTTCAGGGATGGCGAGACTCTCGAACCGGCTGCGTTGAGAGAGGACCCGCTGAACGAGAGTTGGGTCCTGCCAACTGTCGGCGGGAGCGGCCTCAGCCAGCAAAGAGGCCATGAGGTGAAACGATGTCTGCGCCAGCAATTCGTTTTCAGCCAATGCTCGACTTTGCGGAGCGAGCGTTGCGCGGTCGCCAGCGAGCGAAAGCTCATCTCGAAGCGTTTGTGCTGCATGCAACTTGCCAGCATCCAATCCCGTGTGCTGTTGAAGTTCAAGCAAGGGGTATGGACCGGCAGGAAGATGACTCGTCTCCGACTGTCGCTGCAGGTAACTCAGCCAGCGAGTCACCTCACGAGCCGTCGCCGCAGACTCTGCAACGCCCGCATGACCTGACCAGAGATTGTTCTCCCACCACGACAATGCCCGGAGCAGACGGCCGGCAGCGGGCAGATCCTTCTGCCACAGATCGGTCTTGAGAAGCATGTCGCACTGCTTCCAGGCCGTTTGTAACTCAACATCCGCCACTTCAGGCTCGGCTCTCCGTTGTGCGAGCGACAACTCGTCCCGACTCTTCGATGGCAGTGCATGTGTCAAATGGCCGGTTGCCTTGCCAAACTTGATGACCTTCACAGGATCGCTGGAAGGGAGCGATTCCTGAAGGGAGGTCACCAGTTCAGTGACATCGACCTGCCCATTATGATTGCCACGGTCGTCCGCTTCGCCCGCAAGTCCCTGCCACAATGCTTTCTGAAGGACCGAGCCACGCCTCGTCTGTGATCGCCATCGTGTTTCACCATTGCCACCACGACAGTAAACCGTGAATTTCACCAACGACTTTGTGACGTCGAGTTGTTCAGACCATGCTTCGACGGCTTCGGGAAATCCGTTAAAGAGCCAGCCGCAGGACCAGTGGGTCCGGGTGGGCAAGCAGTCGAGTACAAGATGCACCTGCTGCGATTCTGGAGCCGCGGCCTCGATGTGTTGGCAGAACTCGGAGAGCAAGATCCAGGTCGTCGCATCGAAGGGATCGGCCGAAGGGGGAATCAGCGCCGGCTGTCCCTTGGGAGTCACCGCCCCCAGTCCCCGAACGTCGACAATCAGCACTTCTCCCCGTTGAATCTGGGGGCGGACCATGCGGAGCGCCGTGTGCAAGCTGTCCCAGGGAGTGCTATTCAGTCCATCACCAAAGCCGGCGGACTCGACTTGCAGAGTGAGCCCGTCCAACAATTGGAATCGATCGCCGTCCTCGTCGATCCATCCGGGTGCAGCGAATGGGGCCGGGTATGAATCAGCAAAGTAGATGAATGCCGTCCGGGACGGGACATCCTGCACGAGCCACAGCCATCCGGAGGCAGCGGCCAGAAATGCGATGACGGCAATCAGCAGTCCGATTCCCGCACGACCCGGAATGATCGGAGCGGGGCCTTGACGGAACGACGGTAGTCGATAACTCGTTCTCGATCGTCGTTGATGTGGAGGACTTGTGCGGGCAGGAGAGTCGGTCTGTGGTGCGGCGACGACCCCCATCTGACTCATCCGTGAAGAATCTTCCAAGATTGCCCAACCTCAGCGGCGACAAAAGCGCAGTGACGGGCGGTCCACAAAGCATCTTGCTATTCGAGCTATCGGAACACTCCATCAGCCAACTTCATCCCGCCGAGATCAGGGTGCATTGATTGCCATCGCTGATGACAAGAAGTCGACCTGATCCCTGCGTCCGTTCAGGTCGCATAGGACGAGAAGCCGAATATCGAGAATAACCCGATAACTCTGGGTCGGCCTCAGAAGCTCCAGCGGGCTTCGAGCAGAATCCTCCCGGTGAACCAGCCTTCATCGCCCACACTGGCTCCGCCACTGATTCCTAACTCTGGCAGCCCGAGGTCGCCCTGTGGTCCCAACACGAGTCGCAGTCCTGTGAGGAAGTCGATCGACGTCTCTCCATCGACTTTGACGGCTGTCGTCGCGCCGGGAAGGGTTCGCTGTCCGTCGAGGAAAGATGTCCCGACCATCTCAAGCGTAGGCAGCAGTGCGAAGGCATCCGTCTCATACCAGATCTTGCTGAGGCCCAGTCCCCAGATGAGCACCTCTCCCGGGTAGTCATCGGTGCCGGAGACGGGGATGAAGTATCGCAGTTGGCCGTGTAGATAGGTCTGGTTGGACCAGCGATAGCGCACCAGCAGTCCGGGCTCGAACGAGACGTGACCAGTGCCGAGTCCGCGTCCGACGGGGCCTGTGTCCAGATGAGTGAGTGTCTGCTGCGTGACGACCCAGTTACGACCGTTAACGATCACCACCTTGCCTCCCACCACGAGATCACCGATGCCTGACGTGTTCTTGTTGATCTCGGGATCAACCGCACGCATGGGCACCTCGAAGATCGCCGAGGCTCGTTCGGTCGCTGTCTCCATGCGGGCCCTGAGCGTGATCACGTCAACTGATGACTCTCCAGTCATGCCATCCGGTGAGGGACCACTTCCTGGTGCGGCCCAGAAGAATTCCGATCGATCCGGCTTGGAGAGGCCCCAGCCCTGTTCATACTTCAGCGAAAGGTGAGTGAAGGGTTGGGCCGAGTCGATGAAGAACGGAGCGAACATCACACGTTCGTGACCGATGCCGATGCATCCATTCGCAGGAATATAGGCTGCGGGCAGCAATCGAGCCCAGGGACTGCACCGGTCTGCGCAGGCCCCCGAGGGATCGCATTGGCGGGCAGCACGCTGTTCGGCCCTGACCGACCTCCGGTTATGACTGACTGGCTCAACCGGTTGACTCAGCAGAAAGTCGTCAACCACAGCGGCTCTCTGAATAGCCGCTTCGTCAGGCTCGGTCAGTTCCTCAAAGACTGGTTGCTCGACGCTGACCTGCTCGATGGAAAATTGTGGCTGAAACAGACTGTCGACGTCGCCCAGAGGTGTCACCAGCGATGAAGTGACGTTGCTCTGAGACTCACGCACGACGTCGGACTCAGCATGAGTGACTTCCGACTCCCAGTTCGATGGAGAATCCCGAGTCTTTCGATGTCTCAGAGATGACGACTGGGACGTCTGATCGGTGATCGTCTCCAGCGGGGCATGATTTGAATCGCCATTGTCACTTTCGAGCGATGGCTGATCGGACGCCAATCGTGACAAGACTTCGTGGTGGAGTTGCGAAGACCAGAACGGCTCCTGGTCGATCGCCCTCACATGTGGCCGTTCCTCCGCAAGCAGCAGAGTGCCCCCTAGACAGCAGGCGCAAGCCAGAATGACTGAGCGGATCTGGCACATACGCTCACGAGAGGAGATTGCGGGTGAGTGCTGCGAAATCGACAGAGAGTGAGATTGATTCCAGCCGGCAAATGACCGCCGACTCTACGGATGTTATCGGTCTTGAGGATCAATTGGCTCAAGCGGATTCGTCCTGTGAGTCGATTTCCAGAGTAGGGGCGACTCGTCCGACTATCGGTCGCGGTCCGCCTCGTCGACGATTCCCGTCCTCTTCTGGATCGAGACAGAGTTCCTATGCGGAATCCTCCCGTTCATTGGTACGAGGGACTCTTCCTCCGTCCGCATCACTTCCAGGCCAACGACCGGCATTGGCAGGAGACCCTCTTCTCGTCCAACTGCTGGGATCACCCCAACTATTGGGGCATTCTCGATTTGGAGTACAGCCGCGATGCGCTGGCCGGTGGTCAGTTGGAGGTTCGATCGCTGCGAGCCCGCATGCGCGACGGCACGCTGATCGACCGCAATGACGGGAATCCATTAGACAGGGTCGATCTCAAATCGGCCTTCGACGTGGCATCGAACGTGACAGCATACGTTGCCTTGCCGCGACTGCATCTGGGAGAGAAGAACGTCGGAACCAATGGTGATCCGCGTGGAACCAATCGCTTTCATGAAAGTCGGCAACTTCTGCAGGATGATACCATCGGCGGGAACGATCAGGAGATTTCATTTCGAGAGTTGGACGTCCAGATCCGCCTGTCGACGGATGAGTTGAGCGGCTTCGAGACACTGCCGATTGGTCGCTTCCGCCGATCGGGCGAGAATTCGGTGGCTCCCGAGTTGGACCTGGAGTACATCCCTCCAGCCATCGCCATCCGCGGTTGGAGACCATTGGGCGAACTCTATCGCGACATCTGTGACATCATCAGTCGCAAGCGGGATGTGCTCGCCGCTCAAGTTGTCGGCAGCGGCATGGGCTTCGATCTCAATGCCCCCGACGATGTGCAACGCGTCCTGATGTTTATCACCTTGAATCAATTGTTGGGGGGGCTGTCCGTCTTTGCAGACGCTCGCCACGTTCATCCATTCGACGCCTATACCGAGTTGTGCCGCGCCGCTGGAGCACTCTCGTCATTTGCCTCGGAGGCATCAGGGGAGGAAATCCCGGCCTACAATCACGACGACCTCGGCACCGTCTTTCGTGAGCTGAGAGTGCGAATCGAGACGTCCATTCGCTCCGTGCAAGACCACCCCTACCATCAACGATACTTTCAAGGTGTCGGTTCCAGAATGCAGGTCTCACTCGATCCCGAGTGGTTTCATTCCGACTGGCGATGGCTGGTGGGCGTCCGCAAGGGAGAGCTGTCCGATACCGAGATCGACGAGTTGCTCTCGCCCGGCAAACTCGACTGGAAGTTGGGGAGTGCGCCACAGGTTGAGATGCTGTTCACCCAGAGACTCCCCGGGCTGCAACTTCGACCGGTCACTCACAAACTGCCGTCCCTCCCATCGCAGCGAGACTGGATGTATCTCGAAGTCCCCAAAGATGACGGAGCCGCCTGGCGAGATGTCCAGGACTCGCAAACACTTGCCATTCGCTTTCGGGATAGCCTGATTCTCAACCGTGACCGAATCCAGGGAGAACGGCGGCTGTTGGTCGATGACAACGGCGATGCGGTGTCGCTGGAGATGGCGTTGTTCGCTGTGCCTCAGTGATTGACATCATGCGTCATGGGAGGGCGAGGCTCCGGCCGCGCCGCGCCGTGACCAACCATCGCCATTAACGGATCAGTGAACATGCGGGTGCGAACTTCCGCAGGGTCATTCAAGATTAGGGTCAACTAACACACACGTTGCGGCTCAGCGGGAGCTTCGCCCTCCCATACATCTGCTCACAAAGAATGCGGTATGTCCCAGGAATTTACATCAGCGGTCGATCCTGTCTTCTGTCATGTGCTCGACTTGCTCGATCGCATGATGGCGGGCGAGGAATTCGATCCGCGTCAGGTGCAGGTCGATATCATCGATCGGATCGAGCAGGCCGACGCAGCCGTTGGAGCTTCGCGAAGTTGGGAGCTCGCACGCTACGCACTCACCTCGTGGATCGATGAAGTTCTGCTGGATACCGACTGGTCGGGCCGCGACTGGTGGGCCAACCATGTGCTCGAAGCGAAGTTGTTTCGCACACGTGACTGCAGCGAACAGTTCTTCGTACGTGCGGAACAGGCGCGCGGTCTGGCGGACACGCAGGCGCTGGAGGTGTTTTACGACTGCGTCGTCCTGGGCTTTCGCGGGATGTATCGTTCTGCGGAGATTGCTCAAGCAATGAGCCAAAACGAAGGCCTGTCGGACTCACTCGAAGCATGGCTGCGACGCACATCGCTGGCCATCGAGAAGAAGCAAGCTGTCGAAACCCGAAAGGCGAGCCTGCCCGCCGGCGCACCGCCTCGCACGGCCCGCCGCTGGCTCGTTGGCACGGGGTTTCTCCTGATGTTTCTCGTGGTCGTCGACGTGCTGCTCTATCAACTCAGAGGTGCCACTTAATCGCAGCCGGTTTCTTAACTTCGATTCAGGGTGGCCGGGTCTGACCAACGGGAAGGCCCGGTCCGGCGAACACAGGGCCATCCGCTTCGCGACTGACCCTGCCACCCTCACTGAAAGTGGTCTTGAAACCGCTTCAAATCAGTCAGCAGACGAAAGCGGCGACGATGTTTGAAAAACTCTCGACGACGTTCAGCGAACTCCGCATATACGCGGCGGGCCTCTCCGGTGCTGCGTGGATCACGATCATCACATTCTGTGGACTGTTGTTGCTCACGCTGTTTGCTTGGCTGCTCGCGTGGAACAACCCGTTATGGGTGCCGTGGGGAGCCTATCTCACACCGACGCGTGGTCTGATGCTGCTCGGTTTGGCAGTCGTGGCCAGCGGGGCAGAGTACCTGTTGTTTCAAATCTGGTTCGACGAACGACCCATTCCCCACGCGGACGTGCGACGGGGATGGAATGACGGCTTGGGTCACATTCGACGCGTCGGCATCAATCCGCGCTCCATGCCCTGCTTCATGTTGCTCGATCCGACCGATTCGTGTGAGAGCTGGTTCGACGCGGCTGGGATCAAGGTCGAGAAACCGGAGTCGGCAGCCGAATCGCCCGTCGACTGGTATCTGGGCGAGGAGTCGCTGTTTCTCACGATTCAAGGACTCGGCTGTCTGGGACCGCTCACCAGGGAACTGGAAGAGATGCGGCGGCGGCCAGCCCATTTCGCGATGTCGACTTATGCACAAGCAACGACCGCACAACCGGCGATGGCGACCGCTGCGATCGGATCGGGGGACGAAACACCTGACATCGCAGAACACGCGACTCTTGATGACGATCGAGACCCCGCTGTTGCGGCGATTGATGTCGATGCAGTGCGTGATGCGTTGCAAGGGGGGACAACCGAATCTCAGGCGGGCCTGCCCGATGAGTCGACGACTGATGACTTCAATGATGCTGCGGTCACGGAGTTGTCCGATGTTCGTTTGTCATCGACCGAGATCGCTCACCAGTCACAGCGACTCGCAGACGTTTGCCGACGACTGGTGGCGTGCCGTCGTCCGGTGGTGCCGATCAATGGCATTTGCGTTTTGCTTCCTGACGGTGTCTTCACCAATCTGGCCGGCAGTGGTATCCGTCTGGGACAGGCCCTGCGACACGATCTGCAAATGCTTCAACAGGAACTGGACGTGGTGGCTCCCGTCTCCGTGGTGCTCATCGGAGCAGAGGAAGACACAGGCATTGTTGAGTTGATTCGACGGGGAGGCAAAGACGCCGCCAAGAGCGGTCTGCTGGGAATGGATGTCAATCCCAGTCGCACATCGCCGGAGAGTGCGATGCAGTTCTGCGGGTCGCTCGTGCAGTCTCTGCAACAGCAGATCGGTCGGCGACTGAGGGATCCTCGCACTGTCGGACGACCGGGGGCCAACCGGTTATTCCGCCTGATGAGCAGCATGCGAGGCAACCGCGGTGAGGAACTGCAATCGTTCATCACACAGGCGTTCACCCGAGAAGACGGCGAAGAGTTGGACGTTCTGGCGGGGCTGTCTTTCGCGGCGACAGGAGAGCATCTCACCGCACGAGCGTTCGCGGGATCGGCATATCGGCAACTCATCGAGAATCAGGAGTTCGTCGAATGGACAAAGGCCGCACGCCGTCGTGAACGACAGCTGCGGTGGGTCGCGAGAGCATGTGGAAGTCTCTCAGTGGTGGCCGTAATTGGCCTTGTGGCTTTGTTGCTCAGGTATGCGTGAGTCCCTTCAGGGAGGGCGAGGCTCCTGCCGAGCCGCGACGTCATCAATAGCGTTCAACAATAAATCAAAACTCCTCGCGGGAGCGGATTCCCGCAGGATCCTCTTTTGAGGAACCAACGTGGACACCCACGTTGCGGCTCAGCAGGAGCTTCGCCCTCCCACGAGAGTGCTCCGCCTGATGGCCACTCGGGGGACGGTCGATCCGTTTATGACGAGTGCTCATGCCGTGCGAGTGGAGATGGTGGTGACCGGCAGTTCGTGCCGATATTGATCCAACCATTGAGGACGATGCGGCGAACCTACGCCCGGTCGTTTGTGACAACATCGGACGTGAGTGATGCTGACGGCACATCCTGATCTGCAACAACTTGAAGAGCCGGTCTCTGGCGAATACGTGAGTGGTGAAAGCCTCACGTACACGGACCGTTACGCAGAGATGGAACGATTGGCGCAACGGCGATCAGAACAACAATACGGTGATGCGATCTTCGACGCGCAGGAGCCGGCTTGGGAATCACTCGAAGTGCACGCCCTCGAACTTGCCGCAGACACTCACGACTTGCGAGTCGGCGTGTATCTCACACAGGGCCTCCTGCGGACGAATGGACTGCGAGGTTTCGCGGATGGATTGGACCTGCTCATCACATGGTTGAGCAACGAATGGGACACGCTGCACCCCGCGCGAGATCCGGATGACGGCGAAGAAGCGATTGAACGCTCAAACATCCTGCTGGGACTCTGCGATCCGGAACGAACACTCGCAGGTCTGACGCACATTCCCTTGGCCATTCATGAGGGGTATGGCCAATGTGATTTGGCGGACCTGCGGATCGCACGTGGTGACAGTCATCGCGACGGCGAGGGAAACCACCTCACGATGCACGCCATTCGTGAGATGTTCCTGGCGACTGATCGATCCGAGGTATTCGCCAAACAGGCGCATGCAGAACGTGCGGAGCGATCGATCGGGCAGATTGTCGATATCTTTCAGGCACAAACCGGCACATCCCCGAACATGAGTCCTGTGATGGCCGTGTTGCAGGAAATCCATGCCTCGATCGAGGAAATGATGCCAGACACACCAATCCCGCAGCCGAAGACAACTTCCGACTCCATTGCGCGCGTCGTTGATTCCACTGAGCCCGCATCCTTGCCCTCGTCGAGTGGTGGCTTGCGTGTCGAGAATCGGCATGATGTGGTCGCCCTCTTGGATGAGTTATGTGCGTACTACGACCGCAATGAACCATCGAGTCCTGTCCCGTTACTTCTGCAGCGAACGCGGCAGTTGGTCGAGATGGACTTTGTGGACATTGTGAGAAATCTGGCCCCGGATGGCCTTGCTGACGTGTCGCGTTGGGTCGGAGCCCCAAAATCACGCGACGAAAACTGATTTTCATGGCCAATCGACGGCCCTACCAAAGCGAGGTGTCCCTTGGGCGAAAGCAGTCAAAAATTCATCGGTCGTAACCGACCCCCCCGTGTGCAGATCGAATACGATGTAGAGTTGTACGGGGCGGAGAAGGAAATCGAACTCCCCTTCGTGATGGGTGTGATGGCCGACCTCTCGGGGAATCCCGCTGAGGAGTTGGAGCCGATCGCCGATCGCAAGTTTCTGGAGATCGACTGCGACAACTTCAACGATCGGCTCAAAGCCGCTCAGCCGCGTGTGGCCTTTGCTGTGCCCAACACGCTCACGGGCGAAGGCAATGTCGCTGTCGAAATGAAGTTTGAGAGCATGGACGACTTCTCCCCCGCAGCGGTCGCGGAGCAGGTCGAGCCGCTCAACACGCTGCTGGAAGCTCGTAACAAACTGTCGAGTCTGCTGACGTACCTGGACGGCAAGTCGGGAGCGGAGTCGCTCGTCAACCGGATTCTCGAAGATGAGGATCTCCTCAAGACACTCTCGGAAGAGGCCAGCACTGCTGATGCCGACGCCGCCGGAAAGGAGGCGTAATCATGGCCGAAACACTCGTTGCCGAACCGATTGCCCGTGAAGAACTGTCGAACCTGCTCACGCAAGAGTTCCGTCCCCAGACGGACCACACGCTGAGTGCAGTCGAAGCTGCTGTCCAGACGTTGGCCGCCCGCGCCCTCGAAGATGCGGACGTGCTCATCAGCGATGACGCCATCCACTCCATCGAGGGGTTGATTGCGGAGATCGATCGTCAGCTCAGCACGCAAATCAACGAGATCATCCACCACCCGGACTTCCAAAAGCTGGAAGGCACCTGGCGGGGGATGCACCATCTCGTCAATAACACCGAGACCGACGAGATGCTGAAGATTCGCGTCTTCAATGTCTCCAAGAAGGACCTCGGCAAGACCCTCAAGAAGTTCAAGGGAACTGCCTGGGACCAAAGTCCCGTCTTCAAGAAGCTGTATGAAGAAGAGTACGGCCAGTTCGGCGGTGAGCCTTACGGTTGCCTGATCGGCGACTACGAGTTCGATCAATCCGCTCCGGACGTGGAGATGCTCGGTGAGATTTCACAGATCGCAGCCGCCTGTCACACGCCCTTCATCTCGGCTGTGTCGCCGACGGTGATGCAGATGGGATCGTGGCAGGAACTCGCCAATCCGCGTGACCTGACCAAGATCTTCGCCACCCCCGAGTACGCCTCTTGGCGTTCGCTGCGGGAGAGTGAAGATTCCCGTTACGTCGGGCTGACTCTGCCTCGCGTGCTCTCACGACTGCCTTACGGCTCACGTGAGAATCCGGTCGACGAGTTCGACTTCGAGGAAGAGACCGCCGGTGCGGATCACGCGAAGTTCACGTGGTCCAACGCGGCGTACGCGATGGGCGTGAACATCAACCGGGCCTTCAAGCTCTACGGCTGGTGCTCACGGATTCGTGGTGTTGAGTCGGGCGGTGCTGTCGAAGGACTGCCGGTCCACACCTTCCCGACCGATGACGGCGGCGTGGACATGAAGTGTCCGACCGAAATCGCCATCAGCGATCGTCGCGAAGCCGAACTCGCCAAGAACGGCTTCATGCCGCTCGTGTTCCGCAAGAACTCCGATCTGGCGGCCTTCATTGGTGCTCAGTCGCTGCAAAATCCGTTCGTCTACGACGACGCGGACGCCACAGCGAACGCCAACCTTTCGGCTCGTCTGCCTTACCTGTTCGCCACCTGTCGCTTCGCGCACTACCTCAAGTGCATCGTCAGGGACAAGATCGGCTCCTTCAAGGAGCGGGCGGACATGGAAATCTGGCTCAATCGCTGGATCAACAAGTACGTCGAGCGGAACCCCGCCACAGCGACCGAGGTCGACAAGGCGAAGCACCCCCTCGCAGCGGCGGAAGTCGTCGTCGAGGAGATTGAAGGGAACCCGGGTTATTACTCGTCCAAGATCTTCCTGCGTCCCCACTATCAGTTGGAAGGTCTGACCGTCTCACTGCGGTTGGTCGCAAAGCTGCCCAGCGGCAAGTAGGCGTGTGACGCAGCCTCGGAAGTACACCGGCTTCCGGGGCTGCTCTCCCTTGATTCACTCTTCTCAGCCGGTGCAGGAGATGACCCATGATTGCCCTCAACTTCGACACACAAATCAAAGGCTCTTGTGCTTTGGAGAGTCACACCGACTGGATTGAAGTTGCTTCGATTTCGTTCGGCGTGAACCGCAGCATCCAGTTCAAGTCAGCCGGTGCAGACCGCACCACAAACGTCGCTCACTTCTCCGAAGTCAGCCTCTCGCGGCTGGTCGATATCGCCTCAGCAGACCTCTTCGCTCAGTCGGTCTCGGGTGATAGCCTCGGCAAAGCGACGCTCGACCTGATCCGGTCCGATGCGAATTCGCACAAGACCTACATGCAGATCATTCTGCACGAGCCAATCATCACCGCCTACAACATCTCGTCCGGCGGTGGCGAAACAGCGAACGAGACGTTGACGCTCAACTTCATCAAGATCTCCGTCGAATACAACGACGAAGGTGTTGATCAGTCTCAGCAGAAGGGCTGGGACATGACCACCAGTGCCGAACTGGCTGCCTGAGTCAGTCTGCGGACAATCAGACTCGCATCACGAGCCTTGGAAGGCATCTTCCAGGGCTCGTTTTCATTTTCAAGTTGACCACACGCTGAGGGCCGAATCTGCCGATAATACCGGAAAGGCAATGTGGCTCCCCTCTCCCCTTGGGGGAGAGGGACAGATTCTGAAGCGTCAGCGAAGTATCAGGGTGAGGGGACGGCGCAGGTGCGGAGACGATATCCGCAATCGTCGCCTTCCCCTCACCCTGGTTTCGGCGCTCCGCTTGAAACCGGTCCCTCTCCCCCAAGGGGAGAGGGTGAAAGACTTTCACCACGGACGGGGGGATGAGGCAATGGGGAGAACGCAGAGTGTGCCTCCCGCCGGCTTGTTCGACCGCATGCGGCATGACTCTCGACGTGTCGAGACGCCGGATCAGTACCGGGACGCCGTCCTACTCGACCTGCAGGATCTGCTGGGAACCATTCGTCGCTGGTCGAATGCCGAGCTGATCGAGTACCAAGAAGTCAACCAGTCGGTCCTCAACTATGGCGTCTCTCCCATTACGGGACGTGTGGTCACGCGGGACTCAGCTGATGCACTCGCTCGCGAGATTCGTGAGAGCATCCTGCGCTTCGATCAGCGCTTCGATCCAGCCAGCTTTCAGGTCACAGCAACACTCGACCCTGATCGCACGCCGCTGGACGCGCTGACACTCAGGCTCGAAGGCCATCTCCGTGGGTTTCCCAAACCTGTGCCGTTCTACGTCCGAGTCGCTGCGAACCTCGACAACGGGTTACTCGAACTGATCCCGGAGACCGCCGGTCATGACGCCACTGCTGCTTGATTACTACAACCGAGAGTTGCAGTACCTTCGTGAGATGGGACTGGAGTTCTCACGTCGTTATCCCAAAGTCGGTGGACAACTCGGCTTGACCGGCAGCGACTGCTCCGACCCGCACGTCGAGCGCCTGCTGGAGGGAGTCGCCTTTCTCTCGGCTCGCGTCCATCTCAAGATCGACAGCGAGTTCCCCACGTTCGTCGACGGGCTGGTCAACCTCGTCGCCCCGCATCTGTCAGCCCCGACTCCGTCTGCCATGATAGCCCGCTTCGAGCCGGATGACGATCAAGGCTCACTCGCTGAGGGAGTGCCGGTTCCGCGAGGCACAAGCCTGCGTACTCGAGTTGAAGGCTCACGTACACTGTGTGAATTCCGCACGACTCGGGAGGTCGAACTCTGGCCCATCCAACTTCTCGGTGCCGAGTATCGATCACAGAACTCGGCACGCGCCAGTCAGATTCCTGGCTTTGGATCAGCTGGTTGCTGGATCGAACTCAACTGCAGGGTGACAGCCGGTCTACGGACGAGTGACCTGCAACTCGACAATCTCCCGGTCCAATTGAACGGCGATGTTGGTCAGGCGTGCCGACTCTATGAGTTGCTGCTCGCCGGTCGCACGCGAATCATGGTCCGTGACGATCAGGATGGAGCGACCACCATTCCCGCGCCGAACGCCTCACTTCTCCCGATCGGCTTCGATGACGCCGAGTCGCTGTTCCCCGATGATCTACGTGTCTCGCGGGGCCACCGCCTGCTTGCCGAGTACTTCTTGCTGCCCCAGAAGTTTCGATGCTTCGAGATTCGAGGATTAAATGCGGTGCTTCAGCAATTGGCGGCCGATCGCTTCACAATCCTGCTGATCTGTGAGAACGAAGATTCTCACTTCGAAAGACGCGTCACGACACGGGACTTCGAACTTTTCTGCAGTCCTGCTGTGAACCTATTCCCCAAGCGGGCTGATCGCTGTCAGGTGAATCCCGCCAAACGGGACTTCCATGTCCTCCCCGACCGAAGTCGCCCGACAGACTATGAAGTCTGGCATGTCTCAGATGTCATGGGGTACGTCGGCACTGAGGGAGACCGACTCCCCTTCATTCCCGCCCATGGTGTGAAGCCTCCGGTGAAACAGTTCGGCGACATGGGGCTCTACAGCCAGGAACGCCGTCCACGTGTGCCCACGTCGCAACCACAACGAAAGTCAGATATCGACGATGATGAACTTGGGACAGAGGTGTTTCTCACACTGACTGACCCGGAAGGAGGGCCGTTAACGGATCGTCTGAAACAGATTGCAGTGAGTACGTACTGCACCAACCGTCGACTCGCGGCTCGACTCAGCACAGGAACCGATTTTGGTGTGGAGATCGCCCTTCCGGTCAAACGAATCACGGCGATTACTGGTCCCACATCGCCGCGGCCGCCGCTCGTCTTCGGTGGCCGTGATTCTGGCTGGAAGTTCCTCAGCCATCTGTCGTTGAATTACCTGAGTCTGCTCGACACGGAACAGGGCGAACATCCCGCTGCTCTGGGTGAATTGCTCCGTCTCTACGCAGACCCCGATGACCGAGCGGCACATCGAGAGATTGAAGGTCTGACAGGGGTTCGCGCTCGACCGACGGTCGCACGACTCCCCTTGCCGGGACCGCTCGTCTACGGGCGTGGCTTGCACATCGATATTCACTGCAATGAAGACTGCTTTGCCGGGGGGCGCAGCTACCTGTTTGCAACCGTTCTCGAACAGTTCCTGGCGGAGTATGTCACCATTAACTCGTTCACCCAGGCGACTCTCCACACTCAGCGAGGTGAGATTCATCAATGGCCGCCACGCACCGGACAGCACCCGACGCTCTGACGAACCTGCACCAACGGCCTCAGGACTATGAACTCTTTCAGGCCCTGCGACTGATCGATGCAGCGCGCCCGGACCTGCCTCCACTGGGAGAAGCCGCCGGTCCGCATGACGAAGCGGTCCGTGTCGGCGTTGATCCGGCACTCGATTTCTCAGTTTCCGATCTGACAGAACGCACAGGCTCCACAGGCGGGGCCGACGACGCGTTGGAACACTTGCGACTGCACTCACGTGGCTTCGGGCTACTAGGGCCCAATGGTCCGCTTCCACTAAGCGTCACCGAGCACATCCGGGCCTCCCTCCTGCATGAGAAGGACGCTGCACCCCTTCATTTCATCGAGATGTTGCAGCACCGGCTGATCTCGTTGTTTTACCGTGCTTATGGACAGGCCCGGGCGTCCATCCAGGCGGACCGCCCGGAGGCGGATCGATTTGCCCTCTACCTCGGTGCATTGTTTGGCCGACATCCGGCCATCGCCGATCGAGATGCCTATCGCGACGATTCGCGTCTTTACTTCACAGGCCGCTACGCGTCTTCCACGCGGTCGGCTGAGTCGTTAGAAGCGATGCTCAGCCACGAGTTCCACGTCGAAGCGAAAGTGACACCCTTCTCGCTGAGTTGGTTGAACCTGGAGCCCGATGTCCAAACGGTCCTCGGATGCAACGAAGAGACCGCCGTATTGGGAGTCGCGGCGATCGCTGGCTCGCGCGTGCAGGATCGGCAATGCCAGATTCACATTCGCCTCGGCCCGATGCCATTGGAACAGTTTCAACAGCTGTTGCCAGCCGGTGACGACTTCGCTCCGTTGGCGGCGATGGTCGAGGAGTTCACCCGAGGCGAACTCTTCTGTCGGGTTCAACTCGTTCTCCAGCGGGAAGAGGTTCCGTCAACGGTCCTCGGTCAACAAGGATGCCTTGGATGCGAAAGCTGGCTGGGACAAACGACAAACGGCCAAGACGCGGGCGATGCTGAGTTTACACTCTGCTGAGCCGGTCTTCACTCGATCAAACGAAGCATCAACCAGCATCACTGCGAGTATCACTGGCATGGCGGCAGTGCTGGAGCAATTCGAAAGTTGTTCTTCAGATGTCATGCAGGAGGGCCGATGAGCTGGCAATGGTCATTCCTCGAACAAGCTCCTGCACAGAAACCATGAATATGATCTAGACACACAGCTTGTAGGCAACCGCATCCTTCTGATCACGCTTGACTTCATACATCAGATTGTCTGCACCACGGATCATCTCGTCGACCGAGTCAGGAATGCTCTGGTAGACAATCACGCCGATGCTGAACGTCACCGGCCACTCGTTGAAGTTCGACAGGCTTGAGAGCCGCTCTCGGATCCGCTGCACGACGACCTCTGCCTCATCGCGGGTTGTTGAAGGCATCAAGATGGCGAACTCGTCTCCACCCATGCGTGCGGCAACATCGGTGGCGCGAATACCTTCCCGCATAGCGGTTCCGACTTCTTTCAACAGACGATCCCCCTCGCAGTGGCCCCTCGTATCGTTCACTTGTTTGAAGTTGTCGCAGTCGAGGTACACGACAGATACTGGTGCGCAAATTCGCTGCGCACGATTGAGTTCTCGATTGGCTTGGTCGCGAAACTCGCGGCTGTTCGCCAATCCGGTCAGACCGTCTGTACACGCCAATGCCTTCTCCCGTTCAAGCGCAGCATGGAGACGGATCAGGACGCCGATGACGACCTGAAAGAAAACAAAGTGGGTCGCAGCCGTCCACAGTTCAGCGTTTGTGATGGTGCCATGACCCAGGATCACGAAGTCATCGATCAACCACCAGGTACTGCAACCCGTCGCCAGAGAAGCCGAAAGTGTCGGCTGACCGACCCAGCAGATGACCATGATGCTGGGCAAGTAGCAGACGATCAATGGGAACTCGTCGCCGGTCAGAGAGTCGGCAAAGGCCACCACTGTCGAAACCGCGAGACATGCCATCACTGCACGAGTCCGTCTCCGACAACACGTATCAAGAACAGATTCCGCCTTTGATTGCAGTTGTGAAAGAACTGTTTGCATCGATCCTGACAGTTATCGGGGAGCGAGAAGTCGTACACTGGGGACGTCTCGTAAACATAGGCCATGAAGTGGCCACGCAATGTATTCGAGGAGAAATCAGGTTCAACAACGTGTGAAGACAGCAGGCTCACGATGTATGTCTTCCTCATCGTCTCACAAGGCGCTTGACGGAGTAAGAGTCGGTACGAATCGTGTTGATTGTCGGCAGAGAAGCAAACAGCGGGAATATGTGAGATGAGCGTCTTAACAAAGAGTGCCGTCTACACATTCCTCTGCGATCGCAAAAGAGAATGGTGCGCCACGCACTATTCAGCCGGGGCAGCGACCATATCGACCGTGATGCCCCGATTCACATGTCCTACACCGTAGACCATGGCCTTGGACGCCGCTGGTGGACGCTCGGGATCGTAATACTCGGGACGGAGTTTGTTCAGCTGCCCACTCGGCTCGGCATCGGAGACATAGTACGTCGCCTTGGCGAGGTGCCGCAGGTCGGAGCCGGATTGGGTGAGGATGGTGTCCAACTGTGAGAAGATCGATCGCACCTGCTGTTCGCCGTCGCCGGCTTTCTCGGCAGACAGACCGGAGATGTAGAGGCGATGGTTGCCATGAATGCGAGTCGCCCGGCAGTAAACAGGAGACTTGCTCAACCAGGGGAGCCAGTGGTAGGTGACGCTGTCTTCTGACTCGACAGGCGGTGCCCAGGCGATCAGTTCGATCTCGATCGGCTGCTTCTCTGAAGAGATCCATTCGACGTGCGAGACGGGCGGGATCATGGCCTCGCCGAAGAACTCTGCAATCTGCTCGTTGACGACGTCGATCTGGCGCATCGGTTGCAGGAAGCACTTGAGGCTTACAATGTGATCGCGACTCAGGTCGAGATGCTCCAGCGTCCGCAGCAATCCATCGAGTGTCGCTCGGGTGGCCGTGGGCAGATCGCCTTGCTCGGCCTGACCAGAGACGTAGAGGACGTCACCTCTGGGAAGTACGGTCGCATGTGACTGTCGGGCGTCGTCTCCCAGCAGTTTGAGATGACGATGCGTCGGCGTGATGGCCTGCTGATCATCGCGCTGCGCAAAGACGGCATCCATCGCCACGTGGCTTTGGGGCTGCGGAAGTGCGGTCGTCACAAACGTGATGGCTGGTTCGGCACCCTCTTCGTTCCACTCTGACAACTGCTGAGCGACAACATCCCCGACATTTGTTTCCGACACGTAGACGTTGAGTTTCACCACATCGGACCGATGACTGTCAAAGGCGTCGATCGCCTGGTCGAGTTGACTGAGCACTGATTTGACTTGTGCCTCGACCGTATCACCGACATCGTCAGCGGGAACGAGTTGCGTCGTATGCACCAACGCGGCGTCCTCCACGAGCACGGCGGATGACATCGAATTCGAGTCACCTGCACCAAATCGCTTCATAACAAATTTGTCGTCCGCTCCGGCCTGTGTTGTCACGAGAAGTCCCAGCAGAAAGGAGAACGTGAGCAGGCGAGTGATTCGATTCATGGTTTTGGCAGAGAGTGATTGGGGAAAAGTCTCAACCAAAGTTCACGACACGTCCGGTCGAGAGACGTTGGCGAATTTGCAGAAAGCCGTCGTCGTATTCCTGCAACTGGTCGACCCCGAGGTGTTGAAAGATCGTTGCTGAAAGGTCGGCGGGAGTCACGGCGTTGTCGGCGACGTAACCGCCGTTGGGGGTCGTCGAGCCATACACCTGACCGCCGCTCACCCCCCCACCGGCGACGAGAGCTGTGAACGCGTGAGGCCAATGATCGCGGCCAGTGGGTTCGGTCATGCCGTTCTGCGTAATGAGGCCGATCTTTGGGGTGCGACCGAATTCACCCAACGCGACCACGAGTGTGGACTCCAACAGACCCCGTTGATCAAGGTCGGCAAGGAACGTCGACATGGCGCGGTCGAATGGTGGGCAAAGGTTGTCCTTCAACTTGGCGAAATTGTCGTGATGCGTGTCCCAGTGCGGCGAGACTTTGTCGTTCCGGGTGTCATCGTCCCAGTTGACCGTGACCAGTGACACGTCCGCCTCGACGAGACGTCGTGCCATCAAGAGGCTTTGACCGAACTTCGTCATGCCGTACTGGTCCCTGAGCGACTTTGCTTCACCAGTG
Source organism: Planctomycetaceae bacterium (assembly GCA_029259815.1). Lineage (GTDB taxonomy): Bacteria > Planctomycetota > Planctomycetia > Planctomycetales > Planctomycetaceae > JAHBXU01. Next base: position 62,642 of record JAJDEJ010000007.1, read on the forward strand.
AGGTCCAGTACGCCCGCAGCCTCTGTGCGTTCGACGAGGGACGCGGCCGATTGGAAATTGCTCTCGGTGACCTGTGTTTGCTGTGTCGCTCGCGGATCGTCCTCGCCGAACGAGGCGATGCGACTCCGGAGGTCGAGACGTCGTTGGAAACGCGAGCGGCTGATGTTGTCGGGCAGTCGCAGGGCGTCCATGCGGAAGTCGGGAGACGTGAAGTCGCCTTCGACGAGAAACGGATCGAAGTGATCGCCCATCCTTCCGCCCGTCTGTCCGGCGATGCGGCGGTCCTGTCCCACGAACTGTGTGTACCACGGCAGCACGACCGAGTGGGGCAACCCGCCCTGCGGCTCGCCGTAGCGATGCACAATTGACGCAATCGACGGCCAGTCTTCCTCCCGAGCCTGATCCGTCACCGGCGCACCGAAGTAGGGGCGACCCGAGTAGATCTCGCTGCACGCCGGTCCATGCACGGGCATCTGATGCGTCATCGAGCGCAAGAGACAGAGCTTATCGAGTTGTTGAGACAGCAGCGGCAAATGCTCACTGATCGTGATGCCGGGGACGTTCGTGGCGATGGGGCTGAACTCACCGCGAACCTCCGCAGGAGCATCCGGCTTCATGTCCCAGAGGTCAATGTGTGACGGACCACCGAACAGAAAGATGAACACACACGATTTGGCCTTCGGCGTCGAACGTGAGACATCAGCGGCTCGCAGTCGATTCACCCAAGCCGCATGCAGACCGCCCAGAGAGAGTCCAACGCCTCGACCGAGGAGGCTGCGACGCGACAGGTGGTCAGGGTGGCTGGCCAAGATGTTAGACCCCAGTTCGGGTGGCACGCCCTGACGTCAGGAAGGGCGTGGCGAATGGTGCTTGCACTCTCGATCCCTGTTTCCGCGCTCGCCACGCCCGTCCCGTTGGTCATGGCGTGCCACCCTTGTTTCAGTGCAGGTGAACACTTCACACGAGTTCGGGGATCGGCCGTCCTCCTTCGGGCACGATGGGATTGGGTCGGCCGCGCGGGTTGACCCAGTACGAGTTGAGATCAATGCCGAGGTGTTGAAACGTTGTCGCAGCAAGATCCTGCGGGCGGACGGCTCCGCTCTTGATGGTCGCTCCGCGGGCATCGCTGCTGCCGATGACCTGACCGGTCGGCATCCCGCCTCCGGCGACGACCATCGACATGATGTTGGTCCAATGGTGACGACCCGCCTTCTCGTTGATGACCGGCGTGCGACCGAATTCGCCCATCATCATCACGTAGGTATCGTCAAGCAGTCCGCGTTGTTCGAGGTCGTTGATGAGGGCGTAGAGTGCTCGGTCCACGCGAGGCAGGAGCGGTTTGAGACCTTTCTCGATGCCACCCCAGCGGACGTCGTCGCCGTGATGATCGAAGTAGCCCCACGCTCCACTGACGAGGACGAACGTGACGCCTGATTCGACCAGCCGTCGAGCAAGGAGTGCCTTCTCGCCAACACTCACGCGGCCATACTCATCGCGTGTGGCATCGGTCTCTTCGTCGAGGTTGAAGGCCTGCTGGACACGACCGGAGAGGACCATGTCGTAGGCTTGTTGCGTGAATCGGTCGGTCTTGTCGAGCGTCTGATGCTGATCGAGTCCCCGCTGAAGTCCGTCGAGTTGTTGCCGGAGATGGTTGCGGTCACCGAGACGCGGCACTTCGACCCCTTTGGGCAGGTTGAACTTCCCGGCGAGTTCGAGGCCCTTGACCGGCTCGTATTGGGAACCCATGTGACCCGCGCCGTACACGTCAGACGCCCATGACTCGGCCAGCCCGACAAAGGGAGGCAACTCCGGATCATTGGCTCCCCGGAACTTGGCAGCAATCGACCCCATGGACGGATAGCCATCGCCGTCACGGCCGTCATTCGTTCGTCGGGCGAGTGGGTTGCCTGCCTGAAGCGTGATGGGTGTATGGTTGCTCGCGGTGCAGTCGACCGAGCGAATGATGGACAGCTTGTCAGCAATCGACGCCTGCAGCGGGAGATGCTCGGAGAACTGAACGCCGGGCAGGGCTGTGTCGATGGGTGAGAAGGGACCACGAACTTCGACGGGAGCTTGTGGCTTGGGGTCCCACATGTCGAGCTGACTTGGTCCACCCGACAGCCAGAACAGAATGACCGCCTTGCGATCTCCGCCGCCACCAGATGCAGCAGCCTGCTCGCGGGCATGCAGCAACTGCGGCAACGTCAACCCGCCGAGTCCCGCCAGTCCGGTCTGCAGGAACCATCGTCGAGAGCCGACGCGAATGAGGTCGCGTCCCGGTGGAGTCATTGCCGCTCCGGAGACGCCGACGGCGTGTTCGGTTGCATGAGAATGTTGTGTCAAATCACCCATCGCTGCTCTCGCAGTGGACCCTGTGTGTAGATCAATCCGGCTCTGTGACGAGTCGAAATCGACTCATTAGTCTACCACGCGAACGGGCGGCACACGAGAGTAGTCGACAGCGAAGGGGTCAGGCACCATTTCCCGGTGACCAAGTTTGGACGGTCTTTCCACTTCGGATGTCGATCCTTCTGAGCTGGAAATGGTGCCTGACCCCCTCCCCGTCCGCGGATCGATCCTCAATCTGCGCCTGTGTCCACTACAGTTTCCCAAACCGACGGCTGTGCCGTCGATCGACACCAGAGGTGTCGGCTTGGGAGCATCTCGCTAGGATATCATGCAGATTTGCATTCCTCTGAGAGACACCTCATGCCTGATCAGCCACTCTTCTCCCGACGCAATTTCCTCGCGACCTCTGCGGTCGGCTTGGCCGCCATGACAGCGACGCAGACCGCCACGGCAGATGATGCCACCAGCACTGACGACGCCTCGCCTCAAGGTCCCCAACTGATCGACTGCCACCTGCACATCAACCACTTCGATCGGTCGATCGAAGACACGATCCGGCACATGGATGCGACCGGGACCACGCAGGCGTTCGTGTTGCCGTTGGAGACAGGGGAGGGCGGGGTGACATTGCGATCCGAGACCGTGCTCCATTCGTACCACCAGTACGCCGATCGGGTCATTCCGTTCTGTCAGACGGACATCCGCCAGCCGGACGCACTCGATCGGGTGCGAGCCTATCACTTGTTGGGCTGTCGCGGCATCGGCGAGCAGAAAGAACATCTGCCGTTGAAGGACAAGCGGGTCGAAGCCGTCATTGCCCTGTGTGACGAACTCAACTGGCCGATCACGATTCACTTTCAGGACGATGCCAACGGTTATAATCAGGGCATTCAAGAGGATCTGGAACCGTACCTCAAAAAGTACAAGCGGGTGCGAATCATCGGTCACGCTCAGTCATGGTGGGCCAACATCAGTGCAGACGTGCCCGAGGGCGACCTCTACCCGACTGGTCGCGTCAAGCCGGGCGGACTGCTTGATCGTTTGCTCGGCGACTACCCCAACCTTTACGCCGACCTCTCAGCCGGCAGCGGCTTCAACGCCCTCTCACGAGACGAGGACTTCACCGGTGGATTCCTCGAACGGAACCGCAAGCAAATCCTGTTCGGCAGCGACTGTCCTTGCCGTGATGGCGAAGGCGAGAACTTCAAAGGCATGTGCTACTCGACCCAACTGCAAAAATTCCTCCGCCGCATGATCTCCGACGAAGACGCCCTCGCCGACGTCTTCGCCAATAATGCCCTCCGCGCCCTCAACGGCACTGCCTGATCGTCTGACGTTCCCAACCATCGCTTGCGGCTTAGCGAAACCAGAAGACGCCCAATAACCAAGATCGTGATCGTCGATGAACCCGTGATGGATCGAGCCATGCGAAACCAGAAATCGATGGACCTGTACGCCCGCGCGTGCGAGCTGATCCCCGGTGGCACGCAGTTGCTAAGCCGTCGTCCGTCGAAGTTCGCCTACGGCGTCTCCCCCGTGTATGCCGCGACCGCAAAGGGCGCGCGATTCACCGACATCGAAGGCCGCGAGTACATCGACTGGGTGAGCGGCATCGGGGCCATCATCCTCGGATATGCAGATCCGGTCGTCGATGAGGCTGTGCGCGAGCAGATCAGTCGTGGCACGATGTACTCCATCAATCACGAACTCGAGGTCGAACTCGCTGAGCACCTGATTGAGACGATCCCTTGTGCAGAAATGGTGCGATATGCCAAGGGGGGCGGCGATGCTTGCGCAGTCGCGGTCCGCATCGCCCGGGGTGCGACCGGTCGGGACAAGATCCTGTTCAGCGGCTATCACGGCTGGCACGACTGGTACCTCGCCGCCAACCTGCGAGCCGACGAGAGTCTCGACCAGCATCTCTTTCCCGGCATCGACCCCACGGGTGTCCCGAAGTGTCTGGAAGGCACGGCCATCCCATTCCCATACGGTGATGCCGCAGCCCTCGCAGATCTGTTGGAACAACACCGGGGCGAGGTGGCCGCCATCATGATGGAACCCCTTCGATCCGAGTGGCCACCCGAAGGCTATCTGGCCGAGGTTCGCAAGATCGCGAGCGATGCGGGTGTCGTACTGATCTTCGATGAAGTCTCGACCGGCTTTCGCTTCTCGCCCGGCGGCGTGCAGCCCGTGCTGGGTGTCGAACCGGACATGGCCGTGTTCGCGAAGTCCATTTCCAACGGCTATCCGATGGGAGCCGTCGTCGGTCGACGTGAAGTCATGGAACCGGCTTCCACCATGTTCATCTCCAGCACCTACTGGAGCGACACTATCGGCCTCCGGGCCGCACTCACAACCCTCCGCGAAGTCCGCCGCCGCAACGTCCCCGAGCAACTCGACCATTTGGGCAAAACACTTCAATCTCAACTCAACGCGGTCGCCCAAGAGACCGGTGTACCCGTTCAATGCGGCGGAGTCAGCGTGCATCCCCAGTTGGCGTTCGACATCGAGGATGGGACACTCAAGCGAAAAGTGTCGACGCTTTACATCCAGGAGATGGCCAAACGGGGCTGTCACGGGTATACCTCGTTCTATCTCAACGCGGCTCAGGGAGACGCGGAGGTCGAGCAGACGATCGCTGCCGCAAGAGATACATTCACCCTCATTCAGGATGGACTTGATCGGGGCAACATCGACGACTTGCTGGAATGTGAATTGAAAGTGGACGTCTTCCGGCGTCTGGTCTCTTGATTGCGAAACAGGTGAGAACATGACCGAGTCGACACGCAAATCCGAATACGACCGCGAAGGGTTCATCGTTGTGCGAGGCTTCTTGCCTGCTGACGAATTGAGCGAACTGCAGGAGAACCTCGGCAGATACATCAACGAAGTGGTACCCGACCTTCCGGACAGCGAAGCCTTCTATCACGACAAAGCACAGCCCGACACACTCAAGCAACTGCCTCGCATGGGGAATGATCCCTACTTCGCGAACTACCTCGACAACAAGCGCTGGCAACATCTGGCCGAAGAACTCGTCGGCGAGCCGTGCATCGCGAAAGACCCGCAGTGGTTCAACAAACCTGCGGGGACCGAACATCCCACACCGCCCCATCAAGACAACTTTTACTTCTGTTTCAAACCCGCCAACGTCCTGACGATGTGGCTCGCTCTCGATGACGTCGATGCCGAGAACGGCTGCCTGAGATATGTCCCGAAGTCACACCTCAAAGGCGTCCGTCCGCACGACCAGACCAGTGTGCTCGGCTTCTCACAAGGCATCGCCGACTACGGGCCCAAGGACGAAGCGACTGAAGTCGAAGTCCATGCCTCGCCAGGCGATTTGGTCGTGCATCATGGTGACGCGATCCATCGAGCCGACGCCAATCGCTCAAGCACACGTCACCGCAGGGCGTTTGCGATCGTGTTCCAAGGCGAAAGTTGTCGCCGCGACGACGACGCGTACGCCCGCTATCTGGCGAGCCTCAACGCCCAACACACCGAGATGGGACTCGCCACAAAGTAGCCATCACGCTCCGCTGTGATGAGCGGATGCACGCAAGACGTTCGAACCTCTGAGTCACAGTCCTTTGACCACTCTTGACGTCACGCGGAGCGTGACGACGACTATCATGCCACTCCTCGAACTCACCGATCTTGACCAACGCATCTGGGATGAAGAACTCGCCGACTTCGTGCCGGAGCAGGTCTTCGATGCCCACACGCACATCTACCGCTGGGCCTTCCACACTGATCCGGAGAAGGAATCGGGACCGTATCGCGCGTTCGTTCGGCCCGGGTTTGACGACGTGTCGTTCGAGATGCTCGACGAATGCGACCGCTTGCTGATGCCCGGTCGACACGTCGAACGTCTGGCGTTTCCCTTCCCGTTCGATAACGGCTGCGACTTCGAAGGGTCAAATGAGTACATCACCGCTGAGACGAAGCCGCACGCGAACTCGGCCGGTCTGATGCTCGTGCATCCTGAGATGACCGAAGAACACGTCGAGACCACGATCCGAGAGACAGGCCTCATCGGATTGAAACCCTACCGTCTGTTCTCGACGACCGGCGACGCCGTCCATTGCCGCATCACCGACTTCCTGCCCGAGCATCAGATCACCGTCGCCGACCGCCACGGACTGCTCATCATGATGCACCTCTCTCGCACCGACGGCATTGGCGACACGCAGAATCTCGACGACCTCGAACGGCTCACTCAGCAGTATCCCGATGCGAAATGGATTCTCGCTCACTGTGCCCGCAGCTACTCGTCCTGGCCCATCGAACGAGCTGGCGACCGACTCCGCGACATGCCCAACACATGGTTCGACACATCATCTGTCTGCGAGACCGATGCCGTCGCGGCACTGCTGCGAACCGTCGGCGTCGAACGAGTCATGTACGGCAGCGACGACATCCCGGTCGGCATCCTCCGCGGCAAGTACATCTCCTTCGGCTATGGCTGGGCCTATCTCTCCGAACAGAATCACAGCCTCAATCTCACCCACTGCGACCCCCGCATGACGTTCACCCGTTACGAACAACTGAGAGCCATGAAGCGAGCCGCTGATGCCGTTGGTCTCTCACAGGACGAAACCAAGGCCATGTTCCACGACAACGCCGTGCGATTGCTGGAGTCGGTCCCACGACCATCGTAGCTGGATTCGCAAGAATTCAGTCGTTTGAGAGAGAACGTTCTGAACTCTTGCGAGTCCAGCTACGGTCGGATGCTCGAACAGCTTACAACAAACATGCGTTACCATGCAGTCCAGCCGCCGTCGACGAGCAGGTTTTGTCCGGTGATGTAACTGCCAGCGTCACTGGCGAGCAACAGCAGGGCCCCCTTGAGCTCGTGGGGCAGGCCCATCCGCTTCATGGGGCTCTTGCCGTTCAGCCTCTCGACCATCTCCGCTGGAACCGTCGGTTCATTGGGGAACGGTCCGGGGCTGAGGCAATTCACCCGCACATTCTCTCGCCCCCAGTAGACAGCCAAGTGTCGCGTCATGTGGACGATGCCCCCTTTCAGCGTGTGATACTGCACCGGACTGGCCGTGCAGACCCCCTCGTAAGCATCGGGGTAGGAGCCGACAACGCCGTACATCGAACCGATCATCACGATTGACCCGGATGCCTGCCGCTCGACAACGTGATCGTGCAACCGTCTTGCGAGGAGAAAGTAACCCGTCGCATTCTGCAGATCTTTGCTGAACGCCTCCCCCGTCACGTCGGTCAGGTCCATGGCATGTCCCTTCTGACCATTGTTAATCAGGATGTCGATTTTTCCCGCCGCCTCGCCCGCCGCGTCGAATCCCGAGTGTAGTGATGGCTCATCCAATTGATCTAATTGAACACCGTGATGCGTCTGTCCCTGCGGCGATGGCAACCCATCGGCCACACTTTGAGCACGATCGACATCACGGCTACCGACAACCACGGTCGCCCCCGCCTCCGCCAGCGCATTCGAGAACGATGACCCCAGATACCCCGATCCACCCGTGATGAGCGCCACCCGGTCGGTCAGATCAAACAGTTGTTGCAGTGTTGGTTCCGTCATTGTTGTTCTTCCATTCACCCTCCCAAGCCGACGGCTGTGCCGTCGAACGACAACAGAGTTGTCGGCTTGGGATTAAGAGCGATTCGTTTCAAAACGTGTGTTCATCAACATCGATCAAGACAACTTATCCACATCGACCCAGCACCTTTCGCGGACCGACCGCAGCGCCGCCAGATTGACCCGAAGTGTCTGGACCCCTTCCGCCAAAGTGCAGCCCGGTTCTGCTGTGCCGTCCAACACGTCGAGAAAGCGATTCGCCTGTGTCACGAACATGTCGTCCCGCTCCAGTTCGAACTCGCCCTCGACGGTCCAGTTAGCGTCCGGCTCGACGCAGGACAACCACCGTCGCCGATGCATCTCGACACGGACGGTGCCCCGCTCGCAAACGATGGTCAGTGTTGACTCGTTGGGGGCCTGATGCTGATTCAGGCTGAACGACGCCAATACGTCAGCGTGCCGCGTGACCACATGCACTGTGTCCTCGACATCGACACCCTCCAACAGGCAGTGCTCTGCGTCCGCCACCAGCCGTGTGACCGGGCCGACCAGCCATTCAACTGCGTTCATCATATGGGTCAACGCATCCTGAATGGCTCCGCCGCCCATGTCGTGACGTGTGTAATACGTGTCCCGGTAGGCGGGTCGATAGAACGGAAAGTGCTGGCCCGAGTTCACCACGACCTGCACCGGCCGACCAAACCGCTGCTCATCGAGGACTTGCTTCACCTCGATCAACGCCGGATGCTGCCGCAGCACATACGCAATCGCCATGGGCACTTGTTTGTCACTGACGAACGCCGCCAACTCATCGACGCCGTCCAGAGACACACTCACCGGCTTCTCAATCAACAACGCAACTCCGCGTTCTGCTAACTGCATCGCCATCGGCACATGCAGATGAGACGGCGTACAGATGACAGCCGCGTCGTGTGGCTCGGCAAGGGCGTCGTCCAGCGATGTGAATGACGCGCGCAGGTCATACGTCTGCGTCACCCGGTTTCGTACTTCATCGGTGAGTTCACACAACGTGACGTCCGCACGGCCCGTCCGCTGAAAGCAGCGCACATGCCGTTCACCAATGGAGCCGCCGCCGATGACGAGGATGCGTTTCATGATTCAATGGTGGTTGAGAAGGACAAGGGGTCAGGCACATTTTTCTGACAGGACGTTCTCCGCAAGAGGGGTACTCGGCAGAAAAAGGTGCCTGACCCCCTCCCTTCTGAACGTTGTCGCCGTTGGCTCGCGGATAACGATCACACACATTAGCCAGGAGGCAACGTCGACCGCCACCGTTGAATGCACTCCTTTCTCCAACTACAACCGCAAGCATGTCGTGTCTGAACATCGATTCCAGAGTAGCTGGACTCGCAAGAGTTCAGAGAGCGAATGGGATTTCCGCGGCTGAATTCTTGCGAATCCAGCTACGATGACTTTGGATATCGCTCATGTCTGCTGAACCCCTTAACCTCGATCCGGTCCACTGTCGAGCACGGCAACAACGTCTGTGCGAACGACTCGCCGCCCTCTCCATCGACCGGGCCGTGCTTGTCTCGCATGAGAACGTACAATGGCTGACCGGCTTCCGACCGCACCGGCTGATGCATGCGGCTGTCTGCCTGGAGGCGCAGGGACAATGCACGCTCGTTGCCCCCAATGAGGAGCCGGAACACGCCGCTGCCGATTGCATCGTCACGTTCGAGGCCCAATGGCACTCGACACTGCGGCAGGAGCAACTCGCAGTCGCCATCAAGCGACTGGCCGACACGGTTGGTCGACAAACGGGACGCATGGGCATCGAATACACCGCTCCCTCTCCGCATGTGCTCGCTGCCTTCGACGTCACTCAAGAGCGGCTCGTTGATCTCGACCCCACGCTCCGGCAACTACGGCGATGCAAAGATCCGGACGAACTGGACATGATCCGCAGGGCCGTCGACTGCACGGAGGCGATGTACGCCCGAGCAAGGGAGATCATCACGCCCGGCATCACCGAGTTGCTGGTGTTCAGCGAACTGCACGCCGCTGCGGTCGACGTCGGCGGCGAGCCGCTGGTCGCCCTCGGCAACGACTACCAATGCAACTCCCCCGGCGGCCCACCCCGCGACCGGCCTGCTCAAGAGGGCGAACTATTCATCCTCGACCTGGGCCCCTGCTACCGCGGCTACTACGCCGACAACTGCCGCACGATCGCCGTCTCCCACCAACCGACCGACGCTCAACACCAGGCATGGGAAGCCATCGTGTCCGTCCTCGACATGGTCGAGAAAACCGTCCGCCCCGGCACCTCAGCCCGCACCCTGTTCGAGCAAGCCCAGACAATGCTCGACGCCCACCGCCCTGACGCCTTCCCCCACCACCTCGGTCACGGCTTCGGCCTGTTCCCCCACGAAGCTCCCCACCTCAACCCCCACTGGAACGACCAATTCGAAATCGGCGACACCTTCACCGCCGAACCGGGCCTCTACGCCGACGATCTGCAAGCGGGTATTCGCCTCGAACAGAACTACGTCGTGACTCATGATGGTGTCGAACGGTTGACGTTCTTCCCGTTGGAACTTTGACCATCAGCCTATGACATACGCCTGATCTCGCGTAAGTCCGGATCATGTCCAGCGAAATATTTGACGCCTCACGAGACCGGCGTTACTGTGCCAGATACTGGATTCTCCCGGACCAGCGGCGACAAATTCAAAGTTTGGCCCAGCGAGCATTGGCAGGAGTCTGGTAGAGATCAGGTTTCATCCATGCGATAATACGTGTCGGTGTGGCGGGACTGGGGTAAGCAGTCCAATGCTTCGATGTATGGCGTCTGAATATCTCAACAAATGGTTTGTGTGGCTATGGCTGATCCTTTGACACAACGAGCACGCAGCATAGGCCCGGGACACGCACAAACAACCATTGCCTCGCAAGCGCCGGGCATTCCCATTTATGAAGAGCTACTTAACCGCGATCCGAGGTGGGCCTTGAGTGAGGGAAGCCGGCATTTCGAGGAGAGCAGCGCCGTTTTCGAAGCTCTCCACAAAGTAACGTCTCGTCTCAAAGAGCTTGGGATCCCCTATGCGGTCGTGGGAGGTATGGCGCTATTCCGGCACGGACTTCGCCGCTTCACCGAGGACGTCGATCTCTTGGTCAACAAGGACGACCTCAAGATCATCCACGACAAATTGGGTGGTCTCGGCTACCTTCCCCCGTTTACGAACAGCAAGCATCTACGCGATACTCAGCTGGGAGTAAGAATCGAATTCCTCACTGCGGGCGACTATCCTGGCGACGGCAAGCCGAAACCAGTTTCCTTCCCGGAGCCACTGTCCGTGAGCTTCGAGGCGGATGGGATCAACTACATTAATCTGCCAAAACTTGTAGAACTCAAACTCGCCTCCGGAATGACAAATCCGGGAAGGCTCAAAGATCTCTCAGATGTGCTCGAACTCATAAAGACTGTCAACCTCCCGATCGACTTTGCTAACCAATTGGATGTCTTCGTGCGAGATAAGTTCGAGGAATTATGGAGTGAAGCCAGAAAACGATATGTCACGACTTGGCGGAATAAGTGGCTGACCGCAGAGGCGAAATCGATAGAGGACATGATTCGACTGTTGCGATCGGCAGCTGATCACCTTGAGCAAATGCGAAAGGATGGGGTAGTACTCGATGATGATGGTGGAATCGGCGACGACTACGCACACCTAATGACCATGGATCCAAAAGTCGCCGAAAAATACGGGATGATCGAAGAATCCGAGTATTGGGAGCGAGACGAGGAGGACGAGAGTGAAGAGCCATCGGATAGTCCATCTAACGATGATTCGTCAAAGGAATGACATCGTGCCTCGCGGCTGGGGGTATCCGCGCGTCGCCCCGGTTGCTTGCCAACCGGTACGGCGCAGCCGTGAGAGGTTGTGGGAGAATTGCACGCCATTCCGCTCGCCTTTTGCCGACTCCGTCAGCCCGGTTAGGTAGAGCCAGCTGTGCCGGTCGCGAGATACGGGCGAAGGTCCGACGGCAGTTGCGTTCAGCGGGAGCCGGACCTTGTGTCTTGCAGGTGACAGCTTTGGGGGGGGCGAAGGGATCAATTGACCACATTCGGGTTGGTCAGTCCCTCACCACAGTAATTCGAGGCCGAGTCTGCCGCCGTGAATGACGGCCGTGTTCTGCTGGTCACTTGAAATCTGCCCCGTCGATACCATCGGCACCCGGTGAAAGTTCGTCCCTAAGGCCAGCCCATCGAGATAGAGCGCCTCGTAGCCACCGTGAACCCGAATAGAGTCTGTCAGCTTGACGACAGCCTTCAGGCCAATCTGTGCCGCCCAGGCAAAGCGGTCCTGGCTGTTACGCCATTGTCGTTGATAGGTCGTGGCATTTGAGCCTGAGGCACTTAGGCTTTCACCAACGTTCGTTTGAATGCTATTGCTGTAGATGCCGACACTCGACGAGGCGTCCAGCAGGAAGAGATCATTCTCGAAGAGTGTTCCGTCAAACGTGAGTTGTGCACCGTTGAGGCGGTTGTCATTGGAGGAGGAAGAGCTCAACAGCAAGTCATCACCGTGCGCGAAGCCATCTGCAATGCCTGCACCCTCCGTGAATCCGACTCCCACAAATGCCTCATTGGAAAGAATGTCGTTCGGACCGTTGCCAATCCCTCCTGGGAGTGCGCCATCATCGGCGTCCCTTGTCTGAAACAACCCTGAGATCTGAAGCCCATTCAGTTCCTGCAGTGCGATGTATCGATAGCCGATGCCGAAACGGAACCGGTGGAACCGTGACATCTTCAGAGTCAACTCGAAGTCGTCGTAATTCGATTCGACCATGTACTGAGCGGTTGACATCGTGTCGAGAAACTCGGCTTCGGTTGTCTCATCGAACCCCACCCCACCATTAAATTCCCCAGCAGTACCCAGTCCGTTGGCGAATCCGATAACATTTGTCGGCTGCGGAAAGACGACTGCATTGTCGAATTCGGAATCAAACGCCAACTCATTTTGCAGGACCAGACTCTGCTCGTCGGTCCAGCTGTTGATGCGGGAGTATTGAAACCCCAACTCAACTGTCTCGGTCCCAACTCCCATGAATATCCGCACACCCGGCTCGAAGTTGAAATCGTCGCTAGTCGTCAATGCGTCCGGTCCGGCGATCAATGGCCGTGGTTGAGTATCTGTTTCCAACCCCAATTGCAGCCAGTCCGCCTGGAACCGGAACCCTTGGGCGTCGGCAGTTTGGGCGTTCCCCAACCCGATCAGCATGACCAGCGTCAGCAATCCGAGAACTCGTGACTCGTTCATTGGGTCTCTCCATGGGTTCCGACAGAACCTGTCCGATCAAACTTGTATAGGCGGAACTCTGTCATTTCAGGTTTCAGGTGACGGAAGTCATCATCATGGCCTGACTGCCCGACTCGGATGAAATCCGTCGGATCCGAGTCGTGGCGTCTGTCGTGAGCGGCTTCCGCTTCGGATTGATGACAAGCTCTCCATCGAATAGGAACGAAAACCTGCACGGCTAGTGCCACGGGCACTTTAGTGTAGCGGCGTTTGGACGCCGAATGGTCGATGATTCCAGTCTGGTCCGCCGCTGGGGACGCTACACTTATCTGTCCCCCGCAGTAGTTGCCGGGCAACCAGAACCGACTGAATGAGCCCACTCTGAGAGAGCCCGCTTTCTCGACAAGATCTACGGAAAACGGCAATGCCGCACATGAGTTTGAATCGGTACAATCCTCACAGAGCAACATCTCAATGCCCACGGTCGCCCCGTTGAGCAATCAGTTCGCTCCGGTCTGGTAAGCTGGGAAAAGTCTGCGGCCTCTCCTTTGTGACAAAGCAGCCTTTTCCGCAGACACTTGCCTGACAACTCACGGCGAATGCCATCGGCGGATCAGCCATGCAGGGGCGGCTTTGCCGGTCGAGTGAAACGGGGGAACGTCCAACGACAGTTGCGTCCGGCGGGAGCTGGACCTGCACCGCTGCGGTTCCTATGTCCTGTCGGTCTGAGTGATGTGTGTCGCTGGCGTGTCTCCTTCGGGTTCAAATGAAAAAAGTGGACCGGCCGGTCCGGAGTGAGGAACGGCACCTGTTGTCAGGCGACACGGCCAGGGCCAGCGACTTGTCGTGTTTGCAAACGTGACTCTGCCCCTCGCCGCGTCGGCGGGCAGAGCGGCCACAAGTCGCTGACGTGAGACGAGCGAGCATGCTCGCTGCCTCTGGCAACAGGTGTTGCCGTTCGCTCACTCACGATACGAGCACGGAAGCAAAACCTGACACCGATTCTCGCGATTTTTCAAGCTTTCTCACAAGGCTGGAATGATCTGCAAATCGATAGCATCATCTCCGGCTTAAGAGGACGCAAACCTGTTCCACTCCCTTCGGCCTCCACACCGCCAGAATCTCCGTGAAATGTCACACTGACAGCGAGCGATGAGCTGCCTATGATATTCGTGTCGTTGGTCGACTTGCGACCGGCCAGCTGTGAATTTTGCAACCTCTTGGAGAGCATGATGAGAGGACGGATGACGGCAATCGCATTGCTAATAGGGTCCCTGCTGGGATGTCAGGCAGCGGATTCCCCAGGCACCGTGGCAACCGGAGAGGCCTCCTCACGACCTGAGAAGGTCGCGGTGTCTTCCTCAGAGAGTTCTTCCACTGACAACGAAAGGATCATCCCCGTGTCGACTGACCAACTCCCGCAAACAGAAGCTGAGTGGAAGGAACGTTTGACGCCCGAGCAGTTCGACGTCCTGCGAAAGCATGGCACCGAACGAGCCTTCACCGGTGAGTACGCGGAGACCAAGGACCATGGCACGTATCGTTGTGCGGGATGTGGCGAACCTCTCTTCGATGCCGACACGAAGTTCGATTCGGGCACCGGCTGGCCCAGCTTCTACGACGTCATCGGCGAGGTCGGCGATCATGTCGAGACGCAGTCGGATAACAGCCTGTTTATGCGACGGACAGAAGTGCATTGCAAGAACTGCGAGGGACACCTCGGCCACGTCTTCAACGACGGACCTGCACCAACCGGCCTGCGGTACTGCATCAACTCGGTCAGTCTCAAGCTCGACCCTGCGAGTGATTCTGCCCCCGCTGATGATTGAAGACCTCGGTCGGGTGAGGCCAGATGAACGGTCTTGTGGGGAGAATGACCACGCGAAACCTGTTTGACGGTGGCCGCGAGCACGCTTACGATCGAAGGACCCGCAGGCGTTGACGGTGCATGAACCACGTGTTTGCAGCGTTCGCCCACCGTTATTCCCCGCTCACGCTGTCACGACCAGAAGATCACGCTCGTGCCCATCCGATTTCTGCATCCCTTCGCTGGCATGTCTGCTTCTCACTCCATTGATCGCCCGAGGTACAAGAGGCACCTTGGACATCGGACCGAATCACCGGCAGCGATCGAGGCGCTGGAAGACCGTACACTCCTGGCCTCGACCTTCACGCCCGCCGAGGGGCAACTTGCCGACATCATCGGTCGCAATGCAGCCTCGGGGTCGGTGGTGGTGGGCGCGTCGAACGGATCGAAGTTCACAAACGAGGTCGGCGGTGTTGTCCCAGCGGGTGCCGACTGGGGCGAACTCATCACGGGCGACTTCAACGGCGATGGACTCACCGACTTGGCCGGGCGTTCGCCAAGTGACGGGTATTGGCGCGTGCTACTGAGCACAGACGATAGTCTCACCGACCCACAGATTTGGGGCCGATGGAGTACAAACGTCACCTTCAGTGACATCGTGGTCGGTGACTTCAACGGAGACGGACGTGATGACGTCGCCGGTCTGGCGAGCACAGGGACATGGGTCGTCTCTCTCTCAAACGGCAGCGGGTTCAACAACAGCGCCTTCGGTGCCTGGTCGACGACAGCGGGCTTCAGCCATGTGATGGTCGGAGACTTTGACAATGATGGCCGTGACGACATTGCCGGCGTCTCCTCGAAGGGTCGTTGGGTCGTCGGACTCTCGCTGGGCACCCGGTTCGACATGACCGACTTCAAGACCTGGTCATCCACAGCCGGTTTTCATGACGTTGTTTCAGGTGACTTTGACGGCGACGGTCGCACGGACATCGCCGCCCTGTCACGCGGCGGCTCATGGGTCGTGGGAATCTCCCATAGTTCGCGCTTCGAACTCAAAGTGTTCGGCGCTTGGTCAACGAATGCGGAGTTTGACAACATCCGCGTCGGCGACTTCAACAATGACGGCAAATCAGACATCGCCGGCCTCTCGAAGAGCGGCGCGTGGGTGGTCGCCATCTCCGATGGTACACACTTCACCAGCACCGTGTTTGGTCGCTGGTCAACCACTGCCAACTTCCGGGATGTGCTCGCCTCCGACTTCAACGGCGACGGACGCACCGACATCGCAGCCCGTTCAGCAGGCGGCACGTGGGTCGTTGGTCTGTCCGATGGCAGCGAGTTCATCAAGACCACATTCTCCAACTGGTCGGGAGGCGTCAACTGGGACAACGTGCATGTCGGCAACTTCTCCGGACAGGCTGCCAGTAACACGGGCATCACCATCGACGGCGACTTCACCGATTGGATTCCTATCACCAATTACTCTGACCCGGTCGACGACCAGCACGACACCGACAATGACACAGCCGGGGCCACGCCCGTGTATGTCGACCATCCGGACGTCGACCTGCTGAACTACAAGGTCTCGCACGATAACGAAAACTTCTACTTCTACTTTGAAGCCACCGGTCAAATCGGTCGCACACAGATGGAGAACATGGCTCAAGGATTGCGTGCTGGTCGCTACTACGTGATCGTGACGATCGATGTCGACAACGATGACGTGACCGGGTATCCGCTCTACGAGGGCGGCTACTACACGGGCACGACCGACACGACCGGCTACGACGCCAACGGTGAGATCGAGTTCTACAACGGGGCCTTCAACACGGGTCACTACCTCCAACACGGAGCTCGCAACGACGCTGAGTTGGAGCAGGCATTCGCTGACCAGTCCAACGGCGGCTACGTCTATCCCGGTCCGGAAACGCAAGGGCCATTCATGCCCGGCTTTGTCAACGTGCTGCCCGGCACCTACGACTACTACACCCAATGGGTCTACAAAGAGAACGACCCCGGCTTCGGCGGCAACGACTCGGTCACCTTCGTCCAGGACAAAGGCCCCGTCATTCCCGGCAACATCACGTACGCCACTTCACCAGACGGACACCGACTGGAGATGAAAGTGCCCTTCAAAGGCTTCCTCGTCGACGCCAACGGCGACCCCATCGTCACCACCGGCCAAACAGTCGACCTCTCCTTCTCCCTCGAAGCAAGCGGCGAACTGAGCAACGAAGTCTCCCCGCAGAGCCCGAATGGCGAGTGGGCCTCCGACACGGGTGAACCGATCATCGGCTACCAACTGACCCCGGTGACGTAACCACTCGTACAGTTGGAGTCGAGGGTCGCAAAGTAGCCATCACGCTCCGCGTGATGAGCGGAGCAAGGGTGATCTTGCGACAAGCGTGAAAGCGTGTGAGTCATTGTGTCATCACGCGGAGCGTGACGACCACTCTCTTTGAGACCGTGATCACACGCTCAGGATCTCGAAACCCTTGCGGCGTTCCCTCGCCATGAACTGCGCTGCCTGTTCGTCGCCGACGATCGTCTCGGCCTTCGGATCCCACTTGATCTCGCGGTTCAACCGGGCAGCGATCGCACTCAGGTGGCAGCTGTTCATTGTTTGCAGGTGTGAGTACACATCGGAGACTGGCAAGCCGCCTTCGGCGATGCAGCGGTAGAAGTTGTTTTTGTGGGCCTCGTGCGGCTTGCCTTTGTACAGCCGTTCGACGTCCTCCTGCGTGAACTGGCCTTCGTCCCAGTTCTCTTCGATCGGCTGGCCGGTGATCTTGCCACGGTTCACGAAGAAGCGGCCTTTGGTGCCCTCGAACAGCACGCCATTGTCGCCGCGGCTGGTCACGATCATCTCGATGCCGTCCTCGAACGTGCAGACGACCGCGTAGTCATTCGCCGTGTTGTAACTGTCATCTTGCGTGGCGTAACCGTCCTTGTAAGGGACGGGGTGTTGGGCGTCCGTGCCGTCAAAGCTGACCGGTCCTTGTCCCTCGCCATTGCGGTCGAGGGCCCACAGGGCGATGTCGATGTGATGAGCCCCCCAGTCGGTGAACTTGCCGCCCGAGTACTCGTACCACCAGCGGAAGTTGTTGTGACATCGTTCGGGCCGGTAGTCGACCAGCGGTGCCTGACCGAGCCAGCGTTCCCAATTGAGTTCGCGCGGCACGTCCTTCACCTCGAACGGCCCGCCCACATCGCCGCCGCCCACGCTGACCGTCATCTTCTTGACGTCGCCAATCAACCCCTTCTGCACCATGTTGACCGCC
>JAJDEJ010000061.1 GCA_029259815.1 Planctomycetaceae bacterium
CCAACGCCCAGCCCCCGAAAGTCAACCAGCATGCCCCATCATAATCCGAATCAAACCCCGGCCTCCCACGGCCACCGTTCGCCAACGCACGCCATAAACACACATTAACCACAACCCAGGAACGCTTGTTCAAGGACTAGACGAGAGGTCCCGCTGCTTGCCCGATTGAAGCAGTGACACGACACCTTGCAATCATGAACGCTGGACCTTCTCCAATCGACGTCGATGAAGAGAACGAAACGGTTCAGGTAACACTTTGATGGAATTGAAGGCATCGTCGACGATTGCTAAGTGTTCTTTCGACGATCCTCTGGCTTCCTCCATTGCTAGATACACCTTGGCCACAGCGGAGAGGTCATCAAACCGTTGGGCTTCTGCTGCCCGTATAGCCTCTTGGTACAGTTGACGTCCGCGATCAGATGCTCCACTCCGAAAGTGAATCAGTCCTTGGGTCGCGGTGATGCAAATTGCAACCCTGGGAGTAATAACACAACCTGATAAACGACCAATCACTTCGCTTGCGTCGGCAACCTTATCTTGCTTTGCTAGCGCGAAAGCGAGATTGTTCGTAATCGTAACGTCGTCGCGGTTACTGAGTGCGCCTTGTCGTAGGATCGTCTCTGCTTGCTCAAAGTCCTCCAGCATGCTGGTAGCGATTGTTCCGCCATGTATTACAGGACGACTTGAGAAAGGCTGCTCACTTTGCCATTCGAACGCGTGCAATAGTGCCTGCTTCCAATCACCAGCTTTCGTTGCGATCCACGATGCAGCTTCATGAGATGTGTCCTTTTCCTGAACGGGCACTGATAATCGAACGCCTGTATTCCGTCCGAGCCATGCAGCTTGAGCAACTGAGTTTTCCGCTGGTTCGACCAATGAGGACTCACAGAGCCTTTTGGCTTTCTTGATATTTCCAGCATGAGCCTCCAATGTCGCGAGAGCGGAAGACAATTCCGAGAGACTAAATGGCGACAAGTCTTGAGAGACCAACAAACGTCGCGCTGTTCGGACATTCCTTGAATTCCGGCGCCTTGCACCTGCAACTGCCAATTCGCTTGACAAAAGCCACGGATCACTTCGGAGCCCGTCAGTGTGGAGAACGATGGCGTGGGCTCTCTCTAAATCACCCACATGAATGAAAAACCGACACGCGGCGCGAGCCACAAACCTGTTGTTGGAAGCAAGTCCTAGTGCAATCCGGATGGCCCGGCTTGCCCCCTCAAGATTCCCAAGAGTCGTCTGTGCGAGAGCAAGATTCGTCCACAGTACTGGATTACGTGGGTATTCTCGGAGCCTCTGACGCACGGTGCCTACATATTGCGGAAGCTTGTCGAAGCTCGTTCCACCGAATCCATTGATCAGCCGATCACTGGCGCGCTTGTAATTTCCTGTGAGGCAGTCAGTCGCAAGTTGCTTTGCTAGCGGCAACGCTGATGAGTCGTTAGCAACAAATTCCGAGACGCTTCGTACAGCTTCGACGTGCCCGGAGGCAAATGCGGCTGAAACAACGTCACAAGCAACTGAAATCGACGGGGAACGACGCCAATCTTCGAGCAAATCATTCAACACTTCAACAGGAAGACGTTGACCTCCAGTTGAGTTGAGTGCACTTACTTCCCCAAACTTCATCGCTGCGACAAAGCTTCGCCAACGCGGGACGACTTGCCGATCGAGATCCTGTGTCAGTTCAAGCACCTTGAAGCACCTTTGCTCGGTAGAGCTGAATTTCAGCGCGCCTCGCCAGTAAATCAAAGAGAGAAATGTACCGTTCTAGGCTGTATCTCGTCGTACTGCTCCCTTTTGGATGCCCACGTCTCGACGGGTCGGGATTGCACAACTGTTCGACAGCTTCGCGTAGCTCTGCCCGAAGAATCTCTGGAACCGTATTCGCAAAGTCATTGAGCGCTAATTCAAATGCCGCTTGAATATAAGGGAGAACCTCCTTGTAGGTTCCACCCCAGGAGAAAGAGCGGTGCTGGGGAGCGAGATGGGCAAACAATAGGGCATTTGTTTGTACACGTGTGAACAGAAATACGATGAGACTCCCCAAGTGGTACAGATCGCATCCATATCGTCGAACATGATGGTCAGTTGACGTCACCCCATAGGCCGCGTCGACCGGTGCGTGGGCCCCATCACCTGCGACTGGAAGACTGTCATAAGGGCTAGATGCGTTCATATCCCACGCCCTACCAAGATCGCAGATCTTGGACGACTTCCCTGAGTCAAAGATCAGCACATTCGACGGTTTTAAGTCCTGGTGTGCGATTTCAGCACGATGTAGTTGAGACAGTCCGAGAGCAACTTGATGAAGTGTTCTCATCATGAACACGAGATCAAGCGCGGCTGCGTCATCTAGATGAGATCGGATGTCCTCGTCAGCCAATTCGAAAATGAGGTACTCAACCTTCTTGAATGGATCTTCAGTCAGATTGATGGACCCACTCCCGATGGCTCTCGCAACCCTACTGAAGCTTGCACATTTCTCGCACAGTTCTTTCTCAAAAATGAATGCCCTCGTCATGGCTTGAATGACCTCAGCCGTGTTCGGATGCTTGAAGGCGGCAGTGTAGTCAAGGGCTTTTAGGAATCCACGTCGGCCATCTTTGTGTTCTGCGATATAGCCAACCGAAAAGTGACCACCCGTTGCGTTTGGCTTTCGAGCAGCCTCCGCTACAACTGTCCAGCCATCCTCAAAAGCAACGCCACTGAGCTGTCTTGCCGGTTCCATCACCTTGACTCCGTTAATTGGTAATAGGAGAGTTAGCGGGCTATATGCAACTTCAATGCCGAGAGAGTATGTTCACACAGCGGCATATCCATCGCCAAAATGGCAGGCCGTCCCATGAACTGGCTGCCAAATGGGCAATTGTACCCCGTGGACTCCGCCAATAATATCTGTCCTCTTACACTGCAGAACAGAAACAGTGAGGGCTTATCCTGCGGGTGGCGGGTGGCATGCTCTCATGCCGATAGGCAGGTAAGCATGTTTGTGTGCGTCAACCAAGCATGGCGACCCGGCTGGTAACGTGACGCCATGCCACCCGTTTTAGGTGGTGATGCTGAGAGCGGAACCCACACATTGGCGTTGAATGTCATCGACCCCAACGGGGTCTGATCTCGCAGCCCAGGGTCGTGAGCAACGCGAGCGCACCCTGGGACATTGATTGCCTAATCAACATTGAACCCCAAAGGGGTTCCATCAACTAGTTGTCGGATCTGGATGGAACCCTTTCAGGGTTCAACATTGAATCGACCAACCGATACCCAGGGTGCGCTCACTTCGTGAGCGACCCTGGGCTTTGCGAGGTCGACCCCTTCGGGGTGCAATTCGCTGGTGCGGCTGAATCGAACTTGATGGTCGTGGATTTTTTTGTGACGTGAAAGGGATGTGGATCACGGGCTTGCACGCGCGATGATGAGGTATGAGGATACTTGCCTTCTCACCATCCTTGCATCGCGGGTCCACACATGCCCCAATCGCTTGCTCAAATCTATCTGCACCTTGTGTTCTCGACGAAGGATCGGCGACCGTTCCTGCAGAACGCTGAGCTGCGGGACGAACTCCACAACTATCTGGGTGGTATCTGCCGCAACCTTGATGCCCCTTCACTCATCATTGGTGGTGTCGAAGACCATGTCCACTTGCTTTGCCGGTTCAGTCGCACTCTCACAGTCGCTGATCTGATCCGTGACCTGAAACGCGACTCGTCCAAATGGATCAAGACCAAGGACACAAGCGTCGCGGTGTTTGATTGGCAGAGTGGCTACGGTGCATTCTCCGTCAGCCCTGCTCATGTGGAGGCTCTTAAGGCGTACATCGCCAATCAGGAAGAACACCACCGGAGCGTGACCTTTCAAGACGAGTTTCGACGCCTCTGTCAGAAGTACGGAGTCACACTCGACGAACGCTATACTTGGGACTGATCACACCTTGATTCCCAGCTCGTGTCGTGCGGCGTCGCTCACTCTTGCGGTCGTCCAGGCGGGTTCCCATGTGAAGTCGATCACGACGTCTCTCACGCCCTTGAGGTTGAGCAGGCGTTCGTGGATGCCGTCCTCGACGCGGCCGCCGCCTTGGGTGACGAGAAAGTTGTATTCGGGGCGGCCGCGGTGGGGCATGGTGAGAGTGATCGTGGCGATGCCCGCGCGCAGGCGGACGTCATACACGTAGCCGAGGTCGACGATGCCTGAGGTGAGGTTGTAGAGCTGTTCGTCTCTGACTTCGCTGAGCGTCTTCCAGATGTCGAGTTTGAGCTTGCCCGTTTTTAAGGTTTCGCCGTGACGTGCGAGGCGGTCGTTGGTGGGTGGGCCTTGGGTGTCGGTCGGGAGGTCGGCGGTGCGGAGTTCGAGGGGGTGCTGGAGTTGGTGCCGCAGTGTCTCGATTTCGGTCGCTGCTCCTTCAACGGGAAAGGGGGCGACGGTGTAGGCGTTCTTCTGGCGGATCAAGGCACCGGCGGGCATGGTGCGGGTCTCGGCAGGGTAGCGGCTCCAGAGTTGGCCGTGGCCGTCGTAGTGCAGGGTCGGGACGCCGCCGTGGGCCGGGTCGGGGTAGTTCACGGCGGAGTGGTCGAGCCGCAGGGCGATGAATGCGTCGCGGCTGACATCGTGATAGAAGCCGACTCCCCACAGGTTGTTTGCGTGTGCGGACGGCACCTCGCCCTCGTGCAGTTTGCCCTGTGCGTCGATCCAGAGTTGGTGGTTGAAAGAGTAACCGGAGAAGACCCATTCGTCATCGCGCATGGCTTCGATGCGGTGCTCCTGCACGTTGTCCATGCGGCCTTCCTTGAAGAAGTACGGCTGCCCGGCGAAGAACGTGTACGTCTGATCCATATGCATGCGGGCGGGCGTGAACACCGGATGCAGCGGACTGTGCGGGAAGCCCCAGCGACGCACGCGCACACACAGCGGCCCCTTCACGACCTCGAAGTTGGGACACTCGGCCCAGTTCCGCATGCGGTGTTTCTGGAAGTGACCGGGGTCGACATAGTCGTGCCCCCAATCGATGCCGGGCGGCTCGCCGTGCCCCTTGCCGCCCGCGTAGAGTTCGAGACCGTGCTGACGTTTGTAGGTCAGCCGTTCGAGTTGCCCGACCTGTCGTGACAGCCGTGCGACGTAGTGGGCATTTTCGATGTCGAGGCCGTACCCTTCGCCGGTGGTCGTGAGGTCCGATGTGTAGCGTGGTAACTCAGCGAAGCGGTTGCCGTAGAGGATGAGATAGTCGGCCCGCTCGTGCATGGGAACGTCAGCGAGGAACATCACTCGACAATGCCGTTCGTCACCATGACGTCGATCGTCCCACACCTGCGATCGCACCTCTCGCAGTTGACCGTTGTTGGGATCGATGTGTGCAACACGGATCTCACGTGCCGGATCGTCGATCTCATGAATGTTGAAGGCGACCGTCAACTCGACCGGCTCGGCCTGCCGCGCGATGCCGACCGTCTCAAACAGTGAGACCGGTTTTGCCAACTCCCAGCCACTGGCCCAGGCAGACCACGCCATCGGCAGATCTCTCATCAGGAGCACGACGTCACTGCTGACGTCGGGCGCCTCGACGTTCGCCAGCTGCCGCTCGAACGACAGTGTGTCGTTGATCGAATGAGCGAGGGACATCGCCAGGTCATGCTCGCCGTTCGCATGAGCGGCTTGCAGGAGTTGCAACTTCGTCGGGACGCTATCACTATGGTCGTCGTAAGAGATCGGCATCACACGCTCCGGAGAAGGTCAGATGGGTTCGCCATATTGTAGCCATCACGCTCCGCGTGATGAGCGGAGCATGGAGAGAACGTTGCGAAAAAGTGCGGCCATCACCTGTCGACCGCTTATCACGCGGAGCGTGATGGCTACTTTCGTGGTTTCAGTTCTCCTGACATCGTCATCGACCAGGCGAGCGACAGCCGAGGGCACGCTGAGGTTCCGAGTCAATGACGGTGAAGGACATCCGATTCCTGCTCGTGTCCATCTGAGGGACGAGGCAGGCAAGGCAGTGACGGCGCTGGGTCACAAGGATCACCTCGATCATCTCACTCTCGACGGCGAGAGAACCCTCAGTCTTCCTGTCGGCACGTATGTGTACGGAGTCGAGCGGAGTCCAGAGTGGGAGCGAGTCAGCGGCGAGGTGACCATCGACGAGGGTGGCTCGCAAACCGTTGACGTCGTGTTGCAGCAGTTGGTTGATCTCAAACAACACGGCTGGTACTCAGGTGATTTGCACATCCATCGGCCCGCTGACGAGGTCGAAGACCTGATGCGTGCATCTGACTTGCATATCGGGCCGGTGATCACGTGGTGGAACGATCACAATCACTGGCAGCAACACTCACTGCCAAAGCAGCCGCTCGTTCGGTTCGATGGAAATCGGTTCGCACACCTTGTGGCCGGCGAGGATGAACGGGAGGGGGGTGCCCTGCTCTACTTCGGACTTGACGAACCGCTCGACATCACGGGGTCCGGTCGCGAGTTTCCGTCGCCGATGACTTTCGTCCAACAGGCACGGCGACAAAGCGACCGGTTGCATCTGGATATTGAGAAGCCTTTCTGGTGGGACGTGCCGGTCTGGTTGGCGCTCGCGAAACCGGACACGATCGGGCTGGCAAACAATCACATGTGCCGGGATCGGATGTATGAGACCGAAGCGTGGGGCAAGCCTCGCGATGCGAAGCGACTGCCGCCGCCGCTGGGCAACGGCTACTGGACGCAGGAACTCTACTATCACATTCTCAACGCGGGTCTGCGAATCCCCCCGTCCGCCGGCAGTGCGAGTGGTGTGTTGCCCAACCCGGTCGGGTACAACCGCGTCTACGTGCACGTCGATGGCGAACTGACATGGGACAAATGGTGGAACGGCTTGCGAGCTGGGCGGTCGTTTGTGACGAACGGGCCCATCCTCGACTGTCAAGCGAATGGCGAACTTCCGGGGACTGTCTTTCAAGGCACAAGTGACAGACCGTTTCGTGTCTCTCTGGACGTGAAGCTGACATCTACTGATCCCGTCACGAAGATCGAGATCGTTCACAACGGCGAAATCGTCAAGTCGCTGCTGTGCGAGGAGACGCGAACACAACAGCTGGTGGGTGAATTCACGATCCGGGAAAGTGGCTGGTTCCTGGTGCGAGCCATCACCGACAACCCACGCACCTTCCGCTTCGCTTCGACGGCACCGTACTACGTCGAATTGGGTGAGCCACTGCCACGGATCAGTCGCGCCTCATGTCAATTCTTCGTCGACTGGGTGAACGAACGCATTGAGCGAGTCCAAAACAATTTGACGGACCCGGATGAACGAGCAGCCGTACTTCGGTCTCACCAGGAAGCGAAGCAATACTGGCAGCTGCGAGTCGAGATGGCGACCACGCCGTGACCGGGTCACGGATGCCGACGGGACCGAGCCGCATGCATTTCTGAACTGTGCTGGAAAGGGTGTGCTGGAAAGGGGTCAGGCACCATTTCGTCCGGAAAACCCTCGAAATCCCGAACACGACATCGCACGAATTGGTGCCTGACCCCTTGCCGCTCGTGAACTGGGAACGACTGAATTTGAAGAAACTCCGGAATCCGTGAAAGAATCCGGGTCGTTGACCGTGTCACTCATTGACTGGACTGAGTGTGTTGCCACCAACAAGAATCGATCCCAATGGACGGTGCACCGGAAACGAGAGCCAGTCTGATCCTGCGGCTGCATAACCGTGCCGATCTGGATGCGTGGCAGGAGTTCACCGAGATTTATTATCCGCTGGTCTTTCGTCTCGTTCGCAGCAAAGGATTTCAGCACAGCGATGCTCTGGACGTGGCACAGGAGGTGTTGCTCCGTGTGGCGGGTGCTGTTGAGCGTTGGGAGCCGGACCCGGAGAAGGGGACGTTTCGTGGCTGGCTGTTTCGGATCGCTCGCAATCTCATGATCGACTTTCTGCATCGCGACCAACGAAGTCCCTTGGCGAGTGCGGATCATCTTGTGGAACTGCAGGTCGATCCGTCCACACTCGAGTCACAGACCTTCGACCTGGAGTTTCAACGTCAGGTGTTTGCCTGGGCGGCGAAGCGAATTCGTCCCTCCTTTCAGGAAGCCACGTGGCAGGCATTCTGGAGAACGGCCGTCGGTGAAGAGTCAGCAGCTACAGTCGCTGATCAACTCGGCATGAGCGTGGGGGCCGTGTACATCGCCCGGACGCGGGTCATGCAGAAACTGCGGAGCGAGGTACAACGACTAATTCGAGACGCAGAGCTCAACGAGGTGTCTTCATGACCATCAGCCACTGCAACCCTGATTCGCTCGATTTGATTTTGACGGAGCAGGCCGAACATCCGCAGTACGCTCGCATCGTCGAACACCTCAGTGACTGCGCGGCCTGTCAGAGTCGTCTTGATCTGCTCGGTGCCGATTCGTCTTGGTGGGAGCGAACGCGGGAACTGCTCAGTGGACACGCAGAGACTGAGCCTCTGCTTCGTCCCGATACGCTCGTGCTGGCCAAGCTCGATGCGCCACCGCATCCGCACGTCGCTGTCGAAGACTACCTCGATCCGCCACGCCACCCGGAGATGCTGGGCCGCGTGGGGAAGTACGAAGTGGAACGGGAGATCGGTCGCGGCGGGATGAGCATCGTGCTCAGGGGATTCGACAGCGAACTGAACCGACCCGTCGCGATCAAGTTGCTCGCACCACATCTGGCCAGCAGTGGGATCGCACGGCAGCGGTTCATTCGAGAAGCGCGCGCCGCGGCAGCCGTGGTGCATGATCATGTGATCACAATTCACGGCATCGAATCCGAAGGCAAGCTGCCCGCGATCGTGATGCCCTTGATCAGCGGCCCTTCGCTGCATGGACACATCGAACAGCACGGCACGGTCGATCCTGTTGACATCGTGCGGATCGGAATTCAAATCGCAGCCGGTCTGTCGGCTGCCCATGCTCAGGGGCTGGTCCATCGCGACATCAAGCCGGCCAACATCCTGCTTGAGAACGGGCTGAACCGCGTGCAAATCACCGACTTCGGCCTCGCTCGCGCGGCTCACGATGCCAACCTCACACAGACAAGTGTGATCACAGGCACCCCGCACTTCATGTCACCCGAACAGGCGGAGGGAGATACGATCGATCATCGCTCGGACCTGTTCAGCCTCGGCTCCGTCCTGTACTTCATGGCGACCGGACAGATGCCCTTCACTGGTACAACCACAATGGGCGTGCTGCAAAAGGTCTGCAAGGCGACACCCACACGGCTGCGTGAACTCAACCCGATGATGCCCGAACGTCTGGAGTCGGTCATCGACAAGCTGATGGAGAAGTCGCCCGACGACCGCTTCGAGACGGCGAGTGAGCTGCGACAATACCTCAGCGATTACCTCGCCCATCTTCAGCAGCCGACGGTGAAGAAGCCACCACGCCGCCTGCTCACCTCAGCCATCCGCGATCGGCGACGGAAGTGGACCCTCAGCAGTGTGGCAATCGTGACGGGACTCATGGCTGCAATCTGGGTGGGTCGATCGTGGAACGAACTTCAGCCCAGAGACGACTCAGTGAGAGCTCGACCTGTCAGTCTCCCAACATTTGCCGAACTCGGTGTGGTGTCGTCACAATTCATTGATCAGGAACTCGAAACGCTCACGGCACAAGTCAACGCTCTCGAACAACGCCCCCCAACACCGGTCCGCCCGTCTGACTTTCTGCAAGAAGTTTCACAGCTTGACGCGGAGATGTCGTCACTCGAAATACCTCGCAACATTGAGAGAGTCTCGATGTTCGACGGCGAACTGCTGTCGATCGAAGCCGCACTCCAACAGCTTGAGCAGACTTCCTCTCAAGCATTTCCTGAATTATGAACGAAGGACGATCACATGCGTCGAACAACAACAGGACTCCTCAGCCTCGCCGCAATCTGTGTTGCTGGGATTGTGATGGCACAGGACGAATTTGATCCATTTAGTCCGCCAGTACAGCAACGCTCTGACGGATCTCCAGATGCTATGGAGCCGATGCTAACCACAGATGATTCACTTCGGGGGGGCGGCTCAAGTTTTGACCGAGGCGGGTTTGGCAGGGGGAGAGGACGCATAGCAGATGATGATTTGCCTTCGCTACTCAACAGAGAACTTACGAACCAGCTCAACAGACCAAAGCAGATTCTACAATCACAAATCACAACAGCGACAAGGCAGCTGACCTCAGACGATGCCGATGAAAGAGATCAGGGGAGGGCTGCATTGGAAGGAGCCATCGCCGCACTCTTCGAAATCCGTGCAAAAGAGCGACAGGAGCAGATCGAAGAACTGGAGGAACGCATCGCGAAGCTCCGCGATCAGATGGAGCGACGGGAGGAGAAGAAGTCCGAAATCATCCAACTGCAAGTGCAGACCTACGTCAACCAGGCCAACGGCCTCGGGTTTTGACCACAACACACCCACGCAAATCGAATCTGGCAAAAGGCGGGGTCTCCATATTGGACACCCCGCCTCATCCATCGGTCCGAGTGATGCGTCACGGCTATGGATTCGGGTGGGGTGGCAGGGTCAGACCAACGGGATGGCCCTGGCGTTGTGCGTCCTCACACCGGGGCCATCCGCTGCGCTTCTGACCCCGCCACCCGAATGCACTGCTGGACAAGCCAGCAGTGGCACCCGAAAGTCAGGACGTGGTGCACAACTAGTGAGTTGCTCCCTCCGATAGCTTTTTCATGACTTCGTCGAGGTTGAAGCTCGCGGGCTTTTGCCGGGGTGGGTACTCCTTGAAGGTCGCCAGGAAGTTGCCTGCGTACTGCTGGGCTGGGACGAGCAGAAAGGCGCGGTCGAGGAGCCAGTCGTAGTACGTGTTGGACGTGATGTCTGCCTGTTCGTAGGGGTCGGCTCGCAAGTCGAAGATTTTGGGTAGCCGCAGGGGGGTGAATGGCTCGGCCCAGACTTGGAGAGTTCCCTGCACCCGCTGTTCGAGGAACACCAACTTCCAATTCTCGAACCGCATGCCGACGAGTTGGCCGTCGTCGTTGAAGTAGAAGAACGATTCCCGTGGCGACTTCTCTGCCTTGCCCGTCAGATAGGGCAGGATGTTGTAGCCGTCGAGGTGGACCTTGAACGACTTGCCGGCGGCTTCGTGCCCCTTCAGCAACTTCGACTCGATGTCGTCTTCACCCACGACTGCGAGAAAAGTGGGCAGCCAGTCGAGACCACTGACGATCTCGTTTGAGACAACGCCGGCTTTGATCTTGCCGGGCCAGCGGATCATGCAAGGCACGCGGAAGGCACCTTCCCAGTTCGAGTTCTTCTCGTTACGGAACGGACTCAACCCGCCGTCCGGCCAGGTGTTCTTGTGGGGGCCGTTGTCCGTCGTGTAGAGCACGATCGTGTTGTCGGCGATGCCCAGTTCGTCGAGCTTGTCGAGCAGCGTGCCCACTTGCTTGTCATGCTCGATCATGCCGTCAGCGTACTCGGTGCGGGCCGTCAGTCCGGGTTCATCCCGGTTCTCGTCCTTGACGTGAGTGCGGAAGTGCATCCGGGTTGCATTCCACCAGCAGAAGAACGGCTTGTCCGCTTTCACCTCTCGCTCAATGAAGTCGATGGCCGCTGCGGACGTCTCGCCGTCGACCGTTTCCATCCGCTTCTTGGTCAGCGGTCCCGTGTCCTCGATCTTGCCGTCAGCACTCGATTTGATCACGCCACGAGGACCGAATTTCTTTCGGAATTCGGGGCTCCGGGGATAGTTGCGGTTCTCGGGTTCCTCCTCAGCGTTGAGGTGATAGAGGTTGCCCAGGAACTCATCGAAGCCGTGGTTCGTCGGGAGAAACTCGTCCTTATCGCCGAGGTGATTCTTGCCAAACTGTCCGGTCGCGTAACCGTGCGGCTTGAGGAGTTCAGCGATCGTCGGGTCCTCTGCCTGCAACCCGAGATCGGCCCCCGGCAGTCCCACCTTGGAAAGCCCCGTGCGGTAGGTGCACTGGCCGGTGAGGAACGTCGACCGGCCAGCCGTGCAACTCTGCTCGGCGTAATAGTCGGTGAAGATCATCCCCTCCTGGGCGATGCGGTCAATGTTCGGCGTGCGATAGCCGACGAGTCCCATGGTGTAGCCGGAGACATTCGTCTGCCCAATGTCGTCACCAAAGATGACAAGAATGTTCGGCTTGTCCTGGGCAGACGCCGACAAACAGAATCCAAGGATCAGAAGCAGTGTTAACGTGGGTTTCAATAACCGGAACATGCGAGTCTCCCTGAGAGTTAAGCGGGACCAATTTCGATCAGCTCAAGGCCGGTCGAATTCGTTCGTGATGTTGGAGTCGAGAATTGTGAGCAGACGCCAGCTCGAAGACTATCAGCGACATCCGAGTCCCTGACGTGACGACTGGAGATCGATCGACTTCCAGTTCGCCTTCTCGGGGATCACGGACCGCCCACAGAGTATCGCTTCGTCGAGGCTGAGATCAAGCTTCACGACTCTCGATTCGAGGTAGTCGCCCTGCATGGTTGTCGAGTCCTTGGCGAAGAAATTCGCGGTTCGCGGAAGAAACACGGTAAGGTTCTTGCCCGCGACACGTATTTGTGGGTGACAGAACGATCACTTCGGAGGTTAGAGGCAGCGGGCATGCTCGCTCGTCTCGCCCCGTCGACTTGTGGCTGCTCCGCCTGCTGACACGGCGACAGGCAGAGTCACGATTGCAATCACCGACAAGTCAACGGTCCTGGCCGCGCCGCCTGATCACCGAACTCGTTCTGCCTTCCGGACCGGCCGGTCCACATTTTCAAACAACGGAGTCTCAAGACTTGAATTGATGATCAAGCCATCGCGACGGGTGGCCGGGTCTGACCAACGGGAAGGCCCGGACCAGTAATCGCAGAGCCATCCGCTGCGCTTCTGACCCTGCCACCCCCACAAATTGCGAGTCTTGAAACTCATTCAAGTGTCAGAGCATGATCTCACGGATCGGTCGGCCGCCGTGCGCGATCTCGACCGGGCGATTGCCTTGGTCGTAGACGCGGGTCTCCGCAGGGATGCCCAGGCATTCGTAGATGGTGGCGCAGATGTCTGAGGTGCTGGCGGGATGGTCTTTGACGTAGGCGGCTTGAGCGTCCGAGGCTCCGTAGATAGTGCCGCCGCGGATGCCGCCGCCGGCGAAGAGCACGGAGTAGCAATTCGTCCAGTGGTCGCGACCGCCACGTCCGTTGATGCGGGGTGTGCGGCCCATTTCGCTCATGACGACGACCAGCGTTTCCTCCAGCAGCCCGCGTGCCTCCAGGTCGGCCATCAACGCGGAATACGTTTGATCCAGGCCGGGCAGTTTGTTGTCCTTGAGGATCGGAAAGTTGTTGGTGTGTGTGTCCCAGGCGTCGTAGTCGATTTTGCCTCGGTCCCAGAACAGATCCCATGTCACGTTCACGAATCGCACGCCGCGCTCGATGAGTCTCCGGGCGATCAAGGTGCTGTTCCCGAACAAGGTGCGACCGTAGCTGTCGACGGTCTTTGCCTCTTCCTCGTCGAGCTTGAAGGCCGCCTTGAGTTCCGAGCTGGTCAGGATCTCGAACGCCTTTCGCTGCTG
This sequence comes from Planctomycetaceae bacterium, assembly GCA_029259815.1. Taxonomy (GTDB): domain Bacteria; phylum Planctomycetota; class Planctomycetia; order Planctomycetales; family Planctomycetaceae; genus JAHBXU01. The sequence continues at coordinate 13,518 of JAJDEJ010000061.1, forward strand.
ACGCTGAAAGGTCGCTCCGTTCGATGACTGATCGAGCCGTCGAATTTCATCGTCGAATTGTGTGAGCAGGTCACGGCGTGATTGCAGCCGGTCGAGCGTGATCTCCGACGGCATTCTCGTGTCGGCCAGTTGAGGCATCCCCAGCACCGTTTGCGGCTTGCCGGCGACGGGCTCCGGATTGGTTTCGTCCCGGTAGGGATCACACACTGTCGTGAGAGCATCGAATTGCTTGCCCAGGAATCCCCCATAGGGGCCGGGTCGACGAATGTTTTGTCCCCAACCCAAATGGCACGGCAAGTAAACGTAATCGGGCAGCACGCTGGCTCCGCGTCCCTCCTCGTGCCGCAGGTACTCGCAGACCGATCCCATGCTCGGCGGGTAACTCTGCTTGACGACCGTGATGTCGGGCAGCATCTGTTCGTACCCGCTGTAACTCGGCAGCGGGTTGTGACAGCCGGCTTGATGATTGACCGACCGAACAATAGCCGCCTTGTGCATCCATCGGGACATCAACGGCAGATGTTCACAGATCTCGATGCCGGGTGTCGACGTGGGGATCGGTTGAAACTCGCTCCGTACCTCCGCCGGTGCCTCCGGCTTGAGGTCGAACATGTCTTGCGTGGCCGCTCCGCCGAGCAGGTAGAGCAGAATGACATTCTTCGCCTTGCCATCACGAAGCTGTCCGCTCTCCGCTGCCTCTAACCATTGAGGAAGTCCAAAGCCCCCCAAAGCCGACAACGCCCCGGCCCGCAACGTCTCCCGCCGCGTAAGCCCATCACAACACCTCCGGCGACTCCCGAGCATCTTCAACATGGCACCGCCCGATCTGGAATTCGAGAACACCTCGATTCTACGAACAGAGTCACCGTCTGACAAACAGATTCGTCTGTGCTCATTCAGAAGCCAAACTTACTGGGCTCTGACACGTCTCCGACGACGCTGCCATGGCAGATGTGCAGAAAGTCGTCGGATGGGTGGAACGAAGTGGAACTCACCCCAGCAACGGTGGGCTTCGCGATCGCTTCACCCACTCTACGTCACTCAGGGTGCCAGAAGTCGGGAATGAAAGGGCGTTTCATGGCGAAACAGGAATCATGTCCATGTTGTCGATCATCTATGCTATAATAGATGCAACGCACCTTAGCGGGGACCACTCGTTGACATTCGGCCAATTTCGGTCGACACGATCTCGTCGCCTCCTCTGAGCTAACTCGAGGAGAGACTATGTCCGTATCCCCGTTCCCTGTGCCGCCACGCGCGATGACTGCTCATCTGAACGGCGTCGGCAAGAACGGTTCGATGGTTCCCACTTCAACCGTGCCCACGCCGTCGCGAATCGGCGATGAGCAGGAACGAGTCGCCAACGCAGTCGTCTACTGTGAGGCGAACTTTGGTGCCATCGACGGCAAGACGGCCAATGGTCTCGTCCGTCATTCAGAGAAGTACAAGATCCTCGCAGTCATCGACAGCCTGCAGGCTGGCCTCGATGCCGGAGTGGTCTTGGGGGAGGAGCCGAACTCCATCCCCATCTGTCGCGACCTTGCCGACGCATTGCTTCACGTGGGAGGTGTCCCCGATTACTTCATCTTCGGGATGGCACCAGCGAGTGGCATGTTGTCTTCTCATGAGCGCGGCCTCGTCCTTGAGGCCATCGATCTCGGCATGAATATTGTGAATGGACTCCATGAGTTCCTGAACGACGACCCCGTGTTTGTCGCAGCGAGTGCAGCGAAGAATGTGGAGATCATCGATGTCCGCAAGCCTCGCGCCAAGAAAGATCTGAGGTTGTTCAGCGGGCGCATTGCGGAGGTCACCTGTCCGCGAATCGCTGTGCTCGGCACTGACTGTGCCATCGGCAAGCGGACCACAGCCACCATCCTGACTCGTGTCCTTAATGAGCGAGGCGTGAAAGCGGTGATGGTCGGCACGGGGCAAACCGGCCTGATCCAAGGAGCCCGCTACGGCCTCGCTCTGGATGCTGTCCCATCGCAGTTCTGCTCGGGTGAGTTGGAAGCCACCATTGTCGAAGCGTTCGAGAACGAGAATCCTGACGTCATGATCATCGAAGGGCAAGGCGCGCTGAGTCACCCGGCCTACTCGACTTCGTCCTTTATTCTTCGCGGCAGTTGTCCCGACGCCGTCGTCCTGCAACATGCACCAGGGCGGGCACAGCGTTGTGACTTTGAGCAGATGGCGATGCCGACACCCGCCACCGAGATCAATCTCATCCAGACCTTTGCTGACACCAAGGTCATCGGCCTCACGATCAACCACGAGAACATGACCGATGTCGAAGTCGACGTGGCCATCACAGCGTATGAGTGTGAACTCGGCATCCCCGTTACGGATGCGCTGAGCGGACCACCAGAGCGGTTGGCGGAAATGGTCATGGCAGCGTTCCCTGAGCTTGAGGGACTGATGGCTGCGGGCGCACGATGACCGCCCCGCGACTGGAGATCGACCTCGACAAGATCTATCACAACGCATCCACCTTGGTCGAACGCCTTGCCGGTTGTGGCATCACAGTGACGGGTGTCACGAAAGCGACTCTCGGCTCTTCCGAGATTGCAGAGACACTCCTTCGAACAGGAGTGAGCGGGCTGGGCGACTCTCGCATCGACAACATCGAAGCCATGCGTCATGCGGACGTGTCGGCACAGATGACACTCATCCGCTCTCCCATGCTCAGTCAAGTTGACCGGGTCGTCGCACACGCAGACGTGAGCTTTAACACCGAGCTTGAGGTCATCCGCCAGCTATCGTCCGCCGCGCGAAATGCGAATCGGACACACGGGATCGTGTTGATGGTCGAGTTGGGGGATCTCCGTGAAGGGATCATGCCGGACGAGCTTGAGAACACGGTCCGTGAGATCCTTCGCTTCCCGAACATCGCGTTCAAGGGCATCGGCACCAACCTTGCCTGTCGCAGCGGAGTGTCACCCGACGCCCACAACATGGCTGAGTTGTCTGTGATCGCAGACTCGATCGAGTCGACCTTCGGACTGACCGTCGACATCGTGTCCGGCGGTAACTCCGCCAACCTCAATTGGGCACTGAGCGGTGTGGACACCGGTCGGATCAACAATCTCCGCTTGGGGGAGGCAATCCTGTTGGGCTGCGAACCTCTCCATCGCCAACCGATCGACGGTCTGCACACCGACGCCATCACGCTTGTGGCAGAGGTGATCGAGTCGAAGGTCAAGCCATCACAGCCATGGGGTGTCATTGCACAAACGGCGTTTGGAGAAGAGGCACCTGCTGCAGACCGAGGCCACATCTCGCAGTCGATCCTCGCCATCGGCCGTCAGGACACCGACCCGTGTGGCCTCCAGTCGCCTCCCGGCATGAAGATCCTCGGTGCCAGCAGCGACCATCTGATCGTGGACTCAACGAGCCATGACCAACTCACCGCCGGCGACGAGGTCACATTCCAACTCAACTACAGCGCACTCGTCCGCTCCATGACCTCCCCCTTCGTCGCCAAGGTCGTGGAACTCCCGATCAATCTATTGCGTAGGTCAGAGTCATAGGGTGGATGGAACGAAGTGCAACCGACTACAACAAAGGTGGGTTTCGCTATCGCTACACCCACCCTGATATGGCTGGACCTGTCAAGTGTGTAGTCAGGGGTTTGTTTTCATGTTGGTGTCGGGGGTTGGTGACGGGCGGCGCTGCGACGGTGGATCAGTCTGATATGCGCGGGTTGGGTACCGCATGAATGACTTCCGGTGCGGGGCGGCCTCTCATCTACGTGGCGAGCGTCATCGGCCGGTGTGCAGTGTGAACTGCAAAGTGTCGATGGCTCAAGGGTGGCGAACAGGGGTTCCCCTTCCTGCCGCGCGTCACATCTCCCCATGTCCTGTCGAGTGTGGTGCGGGTGAGCGGGTCACGGTGAGCCGCTCGATGAATCGTTGTGCGATGTGATCAGTGGGTCATGGTCGTTTGTCCTTGAGGAGAATGGTCCGCTCACCGGTGAGCGAGGCTCCGGCCGAGCGGTGGCGTCGCGATGACGCTCAGCTCGCCAGCAGTCGTTCCTGCTGGCCGATGGCCCACCGCTGATGCAGTGGTCGCTTGCGATCATCGCCGGCGGCGGAGCCGCAGCCGCCGTCCAGGGAGGCACAGTCCTCACCCGCCTGGCCTCCACCGCCACCAGCGGCGGCACCGCCAACTTCCTCCTGACCACCCTCGAAACCGCCGCCAGCATCCTGTTCGCCATCCTCTCAATCCTCGCCCCCATCCTGTCCCTGATCGCACTATTCGCCCTCGTCGCCACCATGTACTACACCGGCCGCACCATCCTGCGGCAACTCCGTCATCGTTGGAGGAAGAGGATCTGGTAGTGCAGTGACTATCGTTAATAGTCTTCCGGGATTGTGTAGAGGGGGGGGCACGTGGAGCTTTGGCAAACTTTTCCGGCAAGTGACCTGGTTTCTGTGAGTTGTCTTGTCCAGTTGTAGCGAATCTATCGAGGGAATGATGGCGCATGCTCGATATGTTGCATAATTGAACAAGTCTACCTTGTCGGACACTCTGCCAGCATCATGGCACTGGAGGCAACTATGCGGGTGCAAGCGATTCTCTCTGTCATCCTCATCTTTACTTCGCTGGGATGCCATCACCACAAGATCACCGCGGTTCCGCTCTCACAACACAATAAGGGAGAACCTAAGGGCATCCCCTACTATTTGCCAAAGCCACTGCTCGTGATCTCCAAGAACGTCCGTCACATTGAAGAGAGCAAGGTTGGATTGACTGACACTGTGCCGATTCCGAACGACTACGACGACCAAGCAAAGTATGCTGACCTCAATTCCCGAAGTTCGTTCAGTAAGGCCGACTCAAGTGGCGCGGGATCAGGTGAAGAAGAGCCCTCAGAAGAGAGAACTGCCAAGTATTCACAACCAAGACTCTATGATGCCAACACTCCAAATGTGACTCCCAGTTGTGATAAATTAGAAACGTTTTTCACCTATCAGATCATTTTCGTGCCTGACCTCAGTCAAAAATACGGGCTTCGAATCAAGGGTGGTCCTGGAGAAATTCGGGCGACTATGAACATGGTCAACGGCTGGATGTACACCGGGATGGGGCCGTACTACATGAAGGACAGCTCGACTGCACAGAACATCCTCGCTGCCGGGATTGGTGCAAACCTTGCCGGAAGTGGAGTTGCTGATGTTATCGACAGTGTCGCCGATCTGAGAGATGTAGCAACTAAGTCGAAATATGGAAGTGACATGTATGCCGTATGTCAGTGTGTAGAGAGGCTGATGAAACAATGTAACGAAACAGCACGGCTTTACCAAAATCGTAGTTGCGACAAGACAGCCGAGATCTACGTCTACGAGCAAGTGCTACTCCCAGACGGTTCGACTCAGTGGCGATCTGTGGCCAGTCATCAGTTTGGGAATTGTGGAGATGGCAGTTGCTTCGATCCCAGCGGAATGCCAATGCCTCTGGGGGGTGGTGAATTTCCTGCACTTCCGCATCAAGTGAGCAAGGGCACTACCTCTGAACATTCAATGGTAAACATTCCGTCGGAAGCTGATCAGATATTCGTTCAGGATTTACGGAACAAACAGCTTGAAATTATCGATCAGGTTGTTGGTGCAGTTGTCTGCAATCTGAAGAACGAGAGCGTTCAACCTACAAACGCTACGAGTACTTTATCACCGGAACTGAATCTCTACAAACTCCAGAATGCAGAGTTCGCTGAAGACATTGCAGCTAGTACTCTGGGCATGTGCAGACAGGACACGCCAGTTGGGTACCGTCAATCATGTGGGCCAAGTTGTTACGCTGGGGATGGTTGTTGCGAGACCTGTGACGGAGGTTACTCCTGTTACGATGGAGGTTACTCCGGTTACGATGATGGTGGCCGCTTCTACAACGACGACTGTCAATCGTGTGACGATGCGTCAGAGGGAAGCTGTTCAAAACTAAACCTGTTTGGACTATTCGATCACAGTCCTCCACAGATCGTCCGGCAGCGGGTCCAGGGACTTCCATATCCTGCTCCGTCACAGTGACGTGATTGAGCCAATTTGTCTGCCTGCGAAACCAATTCGGGTGGCTATTGATTCGCTGCGAGCGTGACACCACTGTCATCCACAAGGTCACGCGGTTGAGGGATGACTCGGACGACTGACTGTTCGGAGAATCGAGCGCGGTAGATTGAGCGCTTTCGGCTTGGCACAAACTTCGTCAAGCTCAGCTCCTTCAAATCAATTGACGGACTTGATTCCGTTTGGACTGTCTGAGTTTCTACTTTCTCAACAGGTCGCTGGCTGGCATGGCGAGCACTACTCGAAGCCTGTGCGGTCCCCTGGGATGAGTCTAAGCAGTGGATGTTCGCGAACTGAACAAATGATTTGCAGTCGCCGCGAATGTGGTAAATGAGATGCTGGCATCCAGAGAGTGCGCGTTTCGAGACCGCCCACTCGAACGCCGGATGAGGAAGTTGCGGCTGGATAAAGATCCAATAATGCTCGGACTCACGCGAAAGCGAGATCTCAGAATCCCACCATTGCCCCTGATGCCAGATTTGCACCCGCCCCTTGCCACCGGGCTTGAGATCAACGGTAATCATCCCCTGAGTACCACTGAATGCCCGAAGTGCTCCAGAACAGGTCTTGCAACAAGAATGATGTGGGCAGTGGCAACAAGAATGATGTGAGGAATGGTGACACGGAGCATGGCAGCACGAGGACGCAAAGTGGCAGGATTGGAAGCATGGATTCGAGCAGTTTGACACCGCACAATGATCTGTGCTGTGACATGCGTATGACTGTGCTTGCACGTGGTTAGCAAACAACACGCCACAAAACGAAATTGCAATGACAGTGAACCGCATAACAAAGCCCCCATTACAAGTGTGATGAAGCTGAGAAGCATTTATACTGCCCATTCAACTTATTTTACGCAAGCCAACGCTGCAAAAAAATCCACTATGGCTGCCACCCCAATTGACCCTGCCATCCGTTGGGCTATCCACTACCAACTATCCACTATTTGCTTCACTCCCACTCGATTGTTGCGGGGGGTTTGCTGCTGACGTCGTAGACGACGCGGTTGACGCCGCGGACGTCGTTGATGATGCGGGTGGAGACGCGTTGGAGGAGGTCGTAGGGGAGGCGGGACCAATCGGCGGTCATGAAGTTGTCGGTGTCGACGGAGCGGAGGGCGATGACGTCTTCGTAGGTGCGGGCGTCGCCCATCACGCCGACGGTTTGCAGGGGCAGCAGCACGGCGAAGGCCTGTTGTACGTCGCGGTACATGTCCGCCTTGCGGAGTTCATCGATGAACACGGCGTCCGCTTCCCGGAGGGTTTCCAGACGGGTCTCGGTCACCTCGCCCAGACAGCGGACTGCGAGTCCCGGGCCGGGGAAGGGGTGTCGCCAGATGAGTTCTTCCGGGAGACCGAGTTCGAGGCCCATCTTGCGGACCTCATCCTTGAACAGATCTCGCAGGGGTTCGATGAGTTCGAAGCCCAGCTCTGCAGGCAGTCCGCCGACGTTGTGATGCGATTTGATCGTCGCGGCTGGTCCGTCGGTGTTCGCCCCGGACTCGATGACGTCCGGGTAGAGTGTGCCCTGGGCGAGGAAGTGGGCGTCCGGGATGGACTTCGCTTCGTGACGGAAAGCTTCGATGAAAAGGCGTCCGATCGTGAGCCGCTTGGCCTGCGGATCGGAGACGCCGGCGAGTTCGTCGAGGAATCGTTGTCGCGCGTCGACGACGTGCAGGTCGGTTTGGAAGTGGTCGCTGAACTCCTGACGCACCTGATCGCGTTCGCCTTTGCGCAAGAGGCCGTTGTCGACAAAGATGCAGGAGAGTTGCGGGCCGATCGCCTGATAGAGCAGGGCAGCGGTGACGGACGAGTCGACGCCGCCGGAGAGGCCGCAGATCACGCGTGAGTTGCCGACCCGCTCACGGACACGTTTGACCTCTTCCTCGATGAACGAACTGATCTTCCAATTCCCCGCACAGCCGCAGACGTTCCGCACGAAGTTGCCGATGAGTCGGCTGCCATGCTCTGTGTGCGTGACCTCGGGATGGAACTGGAGTCCGTAGATCGGTTTGGTCTGGTGACGGATGGCCGTGTTGGGGCAGGTGTCGGTCGATGCCAGGGTGTTGAAGTGTTCGCTGAGCCCCTGCACCTGGTCTCCGTGGGACATCCAAACGGTCGACTCGGACGGGAGTCCGTCGAGCAGCGGATCACTCTCGACAATACGACACGTCGTGTGACCGAATTCGCGTGACTGTCCGGGCGAGACATCACTGCCCTCGGCGCGGCAGACGAGTTGCATCCCGTAACAGATGCCGAGGATGGGGATGCCTAGATCGAAGATGGCCGGGTCCGGTTGCGGGGCACCGTCGGCGTACACGCTGGCCGGACCGCCGGAGAGGATAAGCCCCTGCGGAGCGATCTCGCGGATGCGCTCGGCAGACAGGTCATGCCTCACCAACTGGCAGAAGACGTTCTCCTCACGGACTTGCCTGGCAATGAGTTGGGCCGTCTGCGACCCGAAGTCGAGCACGAGCACGACTTGATCTCGACCCATCGTTTCCTGTGAACTGCCCACTTCTGTCTGACTCGACACGTCGTCACCTTCTTTCCGTTCGACGAAGCGAAACGACGATTCTAGCCGGGGTCTGTGGGATTACAATCGGTTGAGCGTCGTGTGACCCCTGCGGTGCGAAGTGCTGGTGTCATCAACACTTGATCGCAATCTCGGGATCGGGTGGTAGAATCTCGCTTTCCGTTCGAGAAGGCGAGGGTTTGATGGCAATCTGGTCCCAACCGGTCGATGTGGCGGCGACGACGGAGTTCAGTCGAAACACCATCAGTGATCAACTGGGCATCGAGTTCATCGAGGCGGGTGATGACTTTCTCAAAGGTCGCATGCCCGTTGACCAACGGACGAAACAGCCGGCGGGCATCCTGCACGGGGGTTCATCGGTCGTGCTCGCGGAGTCGCTTGCATCATGGGCAGCGACGTTTGTCATCGACCCGACCCAGCAGTCGTGCGTGGGTCTGGAGATCAACGCGAACCATCTGCGTGCCGTCCGCGACGGGCATGTCACTGGAGTCGCGCGACCGATCCATCTCGGCAGATCGACGCAGGTCTGGGAAGTCCGCATCTCGGATGATCAAGACCGATTATCGTGCATCTCGCGTGTGACGATGGCCATCCTGGATGTACCGTTCCAGCCAAAGTAACCATCACGCTCCGCGTGATGAGCGGAGCAAGGGTGATCTTGCGACAAGCGTGAAAGCGTGTGAGTCATTGTGTCATCACGCGGAGAGGCTGTCAGTTTTTACGAGGGGGACGGTAGTCAGGCGGCTTGGGATGCGCTACAGAGAAGAATATGACGACTCACAAAAATACAGAAGGCTTGGCGGTTCGCGTGAAGGGGCCGCAGCGGCGGCAG
>JAJDEJ010000062.1 GCA_029259815.1 Planctomycetaceae bacterium
GATGGCCTGCGTGTGACACTCTGTCACGCGATCGGTCCTGGATTCGATCGAGAGCAACGGTTGTTGTCCCCTTCCTTGACCGAATCTCAGGCCATCGCAAAACACTCAACACCAAGCAGCGGATGAAATATCCGGGTTAGAGATACTGATTGGCGAAATGAGTATCCAAGATCTCCTAAGCCAACACGCTGGCGACCGCAGGGATTCGTTGACCGTCTGTATTGCATCGAATGGTTGACGGGCGCCTTTCGCACAGGCGGAGGGTCGCTAATAGCATTGGTTTGGCTCACCAAACACAGCTTGCGGAGTGCCGAAACGGTGATAAGGCGGGCTTGGACTCCAAAGGGTCTTGTGGCGATCGGCTGATACTGTCCAGCGTCATCATGCAGATTCGTCGTGAAATTCCTGTAGATGGCGACTGACTTCTTCCAAGAGGGGTGCCCAACATGACTGAGGACCAAGCATCGAACGCCAGTCAGGGAGAAGGATCGCCATCCGCGACACAGCGCGAAGTCACGATGCTTTTGGGGCAGATCCAACAGGGTGATGTCGCTGCGAAGTCCGCGCTGTTGGAACTCGCCTACAACGAGCTTCGCGGAATGGCGGCGGGCTTCATGCGGCGAGAACGGTCGAATCACACGTTGCAAGCGACAGCACTCGTCAATGAGGCAGCGTTGCGGCTGATGAGTTCGGATGCTCTGGATAATGCAGCGAATCGGGCTTACTTTTTCGGTGCGATGGCAAACGCCATGCGGCGAATTCTGGTCGACCATGCTCGCAGGTCGTCCGCCCTCCGGCGGGGTGGCGGCGAGCCCAGCGTGCCGTTGGATATCGTTGTGCATACAGTCGAAGAGGATCAGGGCATTGATCTGCTGGCGCTGAACGAGGCTCTCGATAATCTGGCTGCTGCAAGTCCGCGTCAGGCAGAGATCGTCGTGCTGCGGTTCTTTGGTGGCTTGAGCATCCCGGAGATCGCAGAGCATCTTGACGTCTCGGTCTCCACGGTCGAGAAGGACTGGCGAGTGGCGCGTGCCTGGCTGCGTGGCACGCTCAACGAGAATTGATCGATGGACCCGGCACGCTGGCAACGGATCAACGATCTCTTCCACGACGCGCTCGAAGTGAGGCCTGAAGAGCGTAGGGCATGGCTTGAATCCGCTTGTGGAGGCGACAGTAACCTGCGGGAGAACGTCGAGGCTCTCCTCGAAAGCGATGCCGATGACGCCGGGCAAGAGTTCCTGGAGCCCGTTGCGATGAACGTCAAGTCTCAACTGCCGGAGACTGCCCCGCGTGATCCGCGGATCGGGCAGAGGATCGGTGCATATGAGATCAAGCGGGTCATCGGCGGCGGCGGAATGGGAAACGTCTACCTCGCCGTCCGGACTGAAGACTTCAAACAGCGAGCCGCTGTGAAGATTCTCAAACGGGGGATGGACACGGATGAAATCCTACGCCGTTTCCGGACCGAGATCCGAGTGCAAGCGGCCCTCAGCGAGCACCCACACATTGCCGGGCTGCTTGATGCGGGCACGACAGATGACGGGTTGCCCTACTTCATCATGGACTATGTGGAGGGGGAGCGAATCGACCGCTACTGTGACCGTCACCGACTGACTATCGACGAACGCATTTCGCTGTTTCGACTGGTCTGTGCAGCGGTGCAGTTCGCCCATCAACATGCGGTGATTCATCGGGACCTCAAGCCGAGCAACATCCTGGTCACACCGGACGGCACTCCCAAACTCATCGACTTCGGGATCGCGAAACTCGCCAACCCGGAACTCAGTTCAGAGACGGCGACACCCACTCGGACTGAGCTACGATTCTTCACACCGGATTATGCGAGTCCGGAGCAGATTCGAGGTGAGTCGATCACGACGGCCAGCGACATTTACTCTTTGGGCATTGTCCTGTATGAGCTGTTGAGCGGCCACCGCCCCTACAACGTTTCCGGTGATTCCACATTCGAAATCTCCCGCGCGATCACCGACGACGAGCCGACACGCCCCAGCCGAGCCATCATCAAGACGGTGCCAGTCGGGCAGGACGGTGCCGATGAACGGTCACAAACGCCTGAACGCATCGGCAAAGATCGCGGCACAGAAGTCTCGCGTTTACAACGTCGCATGGCCGGTGATCTGGACACGATCGTGCTGATGGCACTTCGTAAAGAACCTCAGAGACGATACGCCTCAGTGGAACAGTTCTCAGCGGATCTCCAGAGACATCTCGACGGCCTGCCAGTCACCGCACGGCCGATTGGCACCGGCGAGCGTGTTTGGCGGTGGTGTCAGCGTAATCCGGTGCAGGCAAGTCTGATTCCCGCGATCCTGCTCAGCGCGCTGTTCGGTCTTTGGCATCTCACGCGGCTGTCTGAACAACTTGTCCGGTCGACGGCGGTCGAGAGCGCAGCCCAGCATGCGGACATGCTGCAGGCGGTGCAGGACTTCTACTCCTCAGCCATCGTGCAGCGTGTCTCTGGCGACGTGCACGCGACGCATCTCTACCGGGAAGAGTTAGGCGCGATTCCGGTACCAGCCACTTTCACCATTGACCTCTGCCGGTATCTTCACGAACAGAGTCTGACGGGGACAGCAGCCAAACTCTACAGCGATCACCCGTGGCGCCCGGACGTCAGCCCTCTGGACGACTTCCAGAGAACCGCTCTGCAGTCATTGACCACTCATCCAGAGGAACCGTTCTTCCGATTCACAGAATATCGTGATCGCGCAGTATTGCGATATGCCACCGCACGGGTCATGCAGCAATCGTGCGTCGACTGCCATAACACACACCCTGACAGTCCCAAGAAGGACTGGCAACTGGGTGACGTCCGGGGCGTGCTGGAAGTCATTCGCCCCCTCGATAATGACATCGCCCGCACCCGGACTGGTCTTCGCGGCACATTTCTGACGATGGGCGGGATGTCAATTGGCTTGCTGCTCATTTCCACACTCGTTCTGTTCCTTCGCCGTGCGTCGGTCCGATGACCGCCAAGTCGTCAGTGTCAGTTGAATCCATTGACCGTCGATAGCAGATTGAGGCGATCCAGCATTTTCAACATGATAGAGATCATCGGTTGACGCCCAGAAAGGTGACGGAGTCGACCTGACAAATCAGCAGAGGTCCCGGTTCATGCAATCTCACTCGCAAATCTCGCTGAAGAAGTGGTTCCTCTACGCCTTGATCTGTTCGGTCGCCGTGAGCGCCTTGTTGGGGATGCTGGCGATACTTATCGGTGACTTCGGGGAAATTGAGGTTCGTGTGCTGCTGACGAGCCTGACCATCTCCGGAGCCAGCCTCTGCGGCCTGAGTTCGGGTGCGGCGCTGGAGGCAAAGCGGGCTCGTGGACTGCCAGTCTGTGGAATCGGACTGGCTGTGGTTGCCGCTGTGATTGTGATCTTCGGGATCTGGACGGAGGTTCAATCAGACGAGTTTTGGAAGACGACGTTGACGATTGCCGTTTTCGCCGCCGCGTGCAGTCATATGGCCTTGTTGCTGCTTGCGCGGCTCGCACCCAGGTACGCTTGGAGTTTGTGGGCAGCCACTGCCGCCGTATTCGGAGTGGCAGTCATCGTGACCGTGATGATGTGGGCAGAGGTCCACGAAGAGACGATGTTCCGGTTCCTGGGTGTCGCCGCGATTCTGGATGGGGCCATTACGATCTTGATCCCGATCTTTCACAGACTCAGTCGCGGTGACGTCGAGATTCCTGCCTCAGTCGCCGATGCCCCGACTTTATCCGAGATTGATCGCGAGATCTCACAACTGCGGTCCCGTCTTGAAGACCTTGAGCAGTTGAGGGTAAAGGTGACCTCGTCGTGGTGGGAACCGAATTGCTGCCATGGGCAAGGCAATCCTGACACGATACTCCTTCAGAATGCGACTGGGCTCAGCTCAGGTCTGTGAGGGTGGCCACAGTGGCTCGCTCGGTTCAGAAAATAATCGGGAATCTGTTACGGGTCTGCTCGGCGTTGACGCCACGTATGTCAGAAGAGACGAGCATGTCGCTCGCTCAAACAACCCGGCAGATCGGCAACCCCGGTCGCCACTCACTCTGACACACGTCAAAAGGAGCAGAACCATGTTGAAGTCCATCGTTACCACCGCCGTGCTCGCCAGCACCCTGTTCGTCGCAGCTTCCGCACAAGCCAGCGATCATCGCGAGCCCATCGACCACAAGGCCTATTACTTCTCCGTGCATCCGGGCGAATACAAGCAGATCAAAGTGCTTCTTCGCAAGTCGACGCACTACACAGTCGGTGTCGGGCACAACCCGCCCAACAACTATCCGACCATCTATCCGCCGCCCCGCGATGACGTGAAACTTCGCGTCATGCGGTTCTGGAAGGGTAACAAGAAGATGGACAAGTACGACAGCGGCCTCGGTTCGGCCTCGATGAGATTTCAGAGCACCCATCATGGTCATCGGGAGTACATTATCAAGGTCTATAACAAGTCCGGCTCGAAACAGAACTTTCGGCTGACGGTCAGCAGCAACCGCTGAGTGATGACTAGTGGTGCGTCACAGCTTAATTTTCGGGTAGACGGATTTCAGTTTGCAGCGGGCGTCGTCGATCTTCATGTGCCAGTCGACTCCGCGCTGGGTGCTGTTGACGTCTGTGGACCAGGCGGCGATCTCGTTTTGAAGGGT
>JAJDEJ010000063.1 GCA_029259815.1 Planctomycetaceae bacterium
ACCCTTCAAAACGAGATCGCCGCCTGGTCCACAGACGTCAACAGCACCCAGCGCGGAGTCGACTGGCACATGAAGATCGACGACGCCCGCTGCAAACTGAAATCCGTCTACCCGAAAATTAAGCTGTGACGCACCACTAGACGACATCGCCTCATAGATGGTGTTCCCACGTATTTCCCTCTAACTGTCGCACACAAATCATGCCTGCAACAAACCTTGCAACCGGAGTGAACCGTTCCAACTGGTAGTAGTCCCCTTTTTTGAAGCCATTATGTGCAGACTCCCCGCCATTCAGGCACCACTCGCCGTGAGAAACCTCGGGAACACACCGGCCCCGGGGGATAATGGGCGTCAATGGCTCGAGCCGAGCACTCTGCTGCGGCAACTACTCAACGCCCCAGGGCAGTGTCGGGAGAGGCGGGACCTCCACCCCGACTCGTTGCAGTCGATCGAGGTATCATAGCCGGATCCCACTATCGGTTGAGCGAGTCATCAGCGTGTGCTCAATTGCTCGCCAATGAACTCCATTCACTGCGGGTGTTGCCCATTACTTGCATCATGCGACAGACACCGCCCGAAGCGTTCGTCCATTTGTGGATGTGCGGCTGATCTCGTACAGCTCGATGAAGCCAATCTGGTCATCGACGTGAAAACACTGAGGGTGTGACTTGCGAGTACGCTAGAGCAATTTGAAAGTTGTTCTTCAGGTGTCATGCAGGAGGGCCTCTCAGCAGGCAGAGGTCATTCCTCGAGCAAGCTCCTGCACAGAAACCATGAAAACGGTCTAAATCATGGAGAGTGAACGTTGTTGAGGTTCTTGGTGTTCGACCGGCTTGAAGGTCGTCATGAGTTCTGAGATATTGATCGAGTGCGGCGTCTGGTTCACCCCGACTCTCGAAGTAGTGTTGGTCGCCCTTGATCTCGACTTGCACGATTGGCCATTCTGGTAGGCAAAGAGTGCGAAGTCGGAGTCAGTCGATTTAGGCTTTGCGACAGTCTTTGACATGCTGACCTCCGATGGATTTGACGCGAACAGGTGTCGCATCGGGAATCGTTTTGGGAATGCCAAGAAGAACGCCTGATGTCGTGCACGGAGAGGTGGCAGAGCGGCCAATTTCACAGCGCTGGATAATTACGTCGTCTCGTTTCTCTGATCAGCAACAACACATGTTTCCCGCTGAGAAATACCAATCTCGAGTCTTTTGCGAAACTACGAAAAACACCGTTTGACCCGACTCGCAGGTGTCGCCACTCTCGCTCTGTGAACTCCCGGTTTCAACAGAGGGGCAAGAGTCGGCCGATCGACGCAGGCGATCGATTGTCCAACTGCGACGTCAACTGGATCGCGAAGGCAATGAGTCCCAGTTTTCATCGTTCGACAATGACTAAACTGCTGACAACAACTCAAAGATGCTCGCATTGAGCATGTAGAACAACAGAAAGATGGAAGATGCTTGGTGCAACACTGGACACGAATTCGTATCTGGGTCGGTTGAACGAGGAACTGGACCGCATCGATCGCTCGGATATGGAACGCTGGGCCGATCTGATTTTTGGCGCTTGGGAGACAGGCAATTTCGTGTACATCATCGGCAACGGTGGCTCAGGGACGACTGCCAGTCACATGGCGGAAGACCTCGGGAAGAGTTCGTTGCGTGAGTCCGACCTGAAGGATGAATCAAAAAAGCGTCTGAAGGTGCTCAGCCTGACTGACAACGCCGGCTGGCTGATGGCAGTGGGGAATGACCTGTCGTACGACCAGATTTTTGTGCAGCAACTGATGAACTATGGGCAGCCGGGCGATGTGCTGCTGGCCATCAGCGGGTCTGGCAACAGTCCCAATGTGCTCAACGCGGTTGATTGGGCCAATCGGCATGAAATGAACACGTTTGGCCTGACTGGTTACAGCGGAGGAAGACTCAAAGAGATGCAGCAGGATGGACTCCACGTTGCATTGGACGACATGGGGATGGTCGAGAGCATTCATCTTTGCCTGTTTCACTGGGTGCTGAACGACGTTTTCGCCCGCATCAACAGCGAAGGCCGCTACGCGGCTTGAGACGCGATCAATGATTCTCGGCATTGAAATCGGTGGCACCAAGTTGCAACTAGGCGTCGGTGATGGTGAGCATGCGCACTTCGAAGCGTTGGAACGCTACGACGTGAATCCGCAGCACGGTGCAGAGGGCATCTTGCGTCAGATCGCTGATTCAGCACGAAACCTCTGTAGTCGCTTTAACATCCAACGGGTTGGTTTTGGATTTGGCGGGCCCGTTGATGGATCGTCAGGCCGAGTCATCACGAGTCATCAGATTGAGGGCTGGACCGATTGCGCGCTGGTGGACTGGGTTCATGAGTCACTGAGCCTGCCGGCGGTCCTGGGCAACGACTGCGATTGTGCGGCGCTGGCGGAAGCACGGTATGGCGCAGGTCAAGGCCACCGAACCGTGTTTTATGTCACTGTTGGAACCGGCGTTGGTGGCGGTCTCGTCATCAATGAGTGCGTGCATGGGACAGATCGCCCGGCGGTGGCGGAGATTGGACATCTGCGTCCGGGCCTTCTCGCAACCGATCCCCACGCAACTGTCGAGTCACTTGCAAGCGGATGGGGCATCGCCGCAACTGCCCGCGCCGCTCTGCAAGACGAACCGCAGCGGTTGCATGACCGACTGCTGCCAAACGGTCGCCCATCACTGACTGAAACAGATCGAGCCGACCTTTTGCACAGATGTAATGGAGACGCGAAATCGTTGACGACCCTCACGATTGGCGAAGCTGCGTCAGCCGGGAACCAAGGTGCCCGGGCCATTCTCCGAACCGGGACGGACGCACTGGGGTGGGCCATTGCACAGATGGTTGCTCTCGTCGCTCCTGATGTGATCGTCATTGGAGGTGGAGTTTCACTGATGGGCGATGAGCTGTTCCTCGATCCGATCCGCGAAGCGGTCCGTCAATACGTCTTCCCGCCACTTGCGGATGCTGTCAGTCTGACCAGTCCGAAACTGGGTGAGGAAGTCGTTGTCCACGGTGCGATCGCCTTAGGATCACAGGGCCGCCAGTAGACTCGCTTATGAGTTCTGCTCGTGCCACAGTTTCAGACGTGGTACGAGTTCATCAGGGCGGGCGGTTCCGGTGGTCGCCAGTTGCTGAATGGTGATCGAGGCCACCAGATTTCCAATCACTGCCGCTTCGACATAGGAAGCTCCCGCGCAAAGAGCCAGGACGCACCCGGCAGTCGCACTATCACCGGCACCGGTCGTGTCGGTGTCGCCCATCACGCGTACGCCGGGGACCGCCGTCCATTCCGGATCACTGACGAACATGCCATCGGCCCCGCGGGTAATGAACAGTGGTGCGGCTGTTTTTTTGCGCAGCTCACTCACTGCGGAGCGAAGTTCGTTCACGTCCACCGTGTCGCCGGGCAGAGGGGACTCGTTGCCGACGGCTTCGAATTCGTTGGGTTTGATGATAAGGTTTTGGTATTCGTGGATTCGCCGTCGGCTGTCGGCCCAAAAGAACACAGAGGCGTGTTGCACAGCCAAATCGGCGAGTCGATCACGCACAATGCCCGTGACCGCGCCGCAGTCGCGTGCTTCCACCTGGTCCATCACAATCACCGCATCCACCCGCTCGATGATCTCGCTCAACGAATCGATGACGGCTCGCTCAACGTCCTGAGGCGTCGGTTGGCGATTCTTGGTGTCGTAGCGAGAGTGCTCTCCCGCGAGTCCGGGGACCGTCATGTCCCGTGGCTTGAGATAGGTCGGCGTGAATCGCTCGGATGTCGTGTGCAGATGATCCGTCGAGCATCTGAGATTGGTCAGCCCGCGACGCAACTCGTAGGCTTCACCATCGTCGCCTGTGAATCCGATGGCATGTAGTTCGCCGGTTTCGAGGGCGGACAAGTTGGAGACCACGGTGCCGGCCGCACCGGGATAACAGCGAACAGCTGCCACCTGATGAGCCGGCTTGCCGGTCTCCACACTCGGCTCTTCCAGTGACGGGTCGACGTCGAGATACTTGTCGAGAAAGAAGTCGCCCAGCACTGCGATGCGGCTCGATGCGAACCGGGAGATCACCTCCTCAAGGCGCTCAGTGCTGAGCAATGCGGCACTCACGGCGTCTGTTCTCCGAGCTGATGCGTGAGGTTCAACAGCAGGTCACGGTTGTCGGACTGCAGGTAACGCATGGTCCCTCCCATGCGGCTAAACGACTTGTTGTAACGGAGATAGTAGGCGGGGTTATCCTCGGGGGGCTCTCCCTGACTCCAGTCCCAAGTCGATTCTGCCAGATCGCTGACCAGGATGTAGTGATCGTCGATGTGTTCGCCACGCTGAATGGCCAGGTTCTGCGACAGTGATAGCGACTTTTCGAAGACCATCGGACTCATCACGGCCGAACCGATGGAGAGATAGACGCCCCCATCAATGCGGCTGATACTCTCCGCGTAGGTGAGGAAGTCGCGCTGCGCGGCCCGTCCTAACGATGCACAATGATTCATCGGGTGATTGTAGATGATGTCATGGCCGATCATGGGATGGCTGGTGAACGGCACTCCTAAACGAAAGGCACCCGCCTGAATGCTGTATTGTTTCCACGGGTGAGGAATCTTCAGCCTGCCCGGTGCGAGGTCGAAGGCTCGGACAACATACAACAGATCGGCTGCCGCTGCCGACTTCAAGGGATCATCCGAAATGCTGTCTCGGATCACCGATTCCAACTCCGTGGCCGACGGGATGTCGAGCCCCTCGGTCTCGATCATGGCACCAACCGATTCGCCGTACCCTTTGCCTTCGTAGGCTCCCACGTTCAATGCCAGATTGATGTTGAATCCCGTGTCCTGCCAATTGCCGAAGCGGCCCTCAGCGACCATGGTCTGGACGTTCTCGCAGCTCTGTCCCTGGTAGGCGAATTCCCAGTCATGAATGATCCCGGCGCCGTTCGTTGCCAGGTGCGTGAACCAACCGCGTTCGATCAACCGAAGGAAGACCGGCCCCAGTCCGTTCTTGATCGAGTGCGCACCAAAGGTGACCACGACCGGCCGCGAATTGGCCCGTGCCTCGCGAATCCGTCCGACGGTCTCCTCAAGAATCCGTTGCCCCTCATCGGAGAGGGGGGCCGGCTGCGAGTCGGGCGACACATGGTCGACATCGATCGACTTCTTGTTCTCTCGCGCCCGCAGCGGTTCCATCCGGACAGCGAACCGGTCTAACTGGGGATACGGCATCGGCTACTCCTTCCCACTCCAGAGCCAATCGACCAACTGTTGTGCATCCGCGTAGTCCGGCACGACTGCGTGGGCTCCCGCGCCGATCAGCCGCTCGCGTTTCCAGGGATCGGGGCGACCGTCACGATTCGTCTCGTCACTGGCCACGGCAATAGCAGTGCCACCCGCATCGTAGACATTCTGGATCTCGACGTAGCCATCACCAAAGCCCAACAGAGACGTCCCCTCGACGTTGTTGTCCGCCAGGATGCGCTCAATGACCTGTGCCTTGGAGAACGACTTGTAGTCATCCTGTGCACCGTAGACATGTTTGCCGAAATACTTGTCGAGCTGCAGCAACTCGACTTCCTCGCGGACATACTGCTCGTCGGTTCCACTGGCCAGATAGATCGGGACCTCCCGCTCTCGCAGCAACTCAAGGAGCTCGATGCTGCCGGGAACGACCATGTCAGCTGGTTGTGCTGTGCCAGTGCGCAGCCCTTCTCGACGCGATTCGATGCGTCGCATCAACCGGTCGTGATACTCGTTCTTGTACTCGACCGGGTCGAGCGGAGTGCCGCCACGCTGGCTGATCTCTTCGGCGAGCCGAATCATCTGGTAGATGGTTTGCTTGCCGGTCAGCTCCATCACGAACTTCGAGCAGACCTCCTTCAACGCATCGGGGTCTTCTTCCGTGCCTGTTGCCTGCAGGAACTCGACCATCATGGGCACCATGATTTCCGGCCAGCCTTCACGCACGAGGCTCAGCGTGCCGTCGAAATCAAACAGCACATGCGCAGGGGGATCACCCGGCGCGAAGTCACCAATGACTTCAATGCTGCCACCGGGAAGAAACCGGGTCTGGACGCCAGCGTCGTGAACTTGCCGAAAATCGGCTTCGATGTTGTCAATCATGAGTTAAGTCAAAACAAGTTTGAGATGTGATCAAAGACAATGATTGTGTCGAAGTAGGCCAGGTTCGACAACTGACCCGGATTAGCCTCCACGGCCCATGACGGGTTCACGATGTGCAGTCTGTCGAGAAGGAGTGCGTGTTCGTGGAGTGCTGCGGTGATGTTGGGGATTTTGAGGGCGTGCAAAAGGGTCATTGCCGAATTCGGTACGACGCTCATGCAATGCGGGGGCGGTGTCGTTGCGGATGCGACTGGCAATTCACCACAGCCGACAGCATCAATCTGTTGATCATCGAGATGGACCGGTGAAGACTTCAATGCCTGTTTGGCGGCGAGACGTCCTCTTCACATCGTGCGAGTTTCCGGCGACAGGCTGCCGCGTCTTGACCTTGGTGGCGGCACCAAACTTGCGGAGGTCATTGGCCCAGACGAAGTCAGAATATGAACCGCGAGGACCGTTCGGGAGCCAAAACCCATACATCCCCAGCACGACATGATCGCCCAACACCATCACGTGACCTCCCGAAAGTAATCGCCCGTTTCGCCACACATTAGAAATGTGTGGCGAAACGAGATGTTGTTACGTGTCGCCCGGATCGTGTGCATCGGTCGGAGCAAATGCGGCATCTGTCGCGGCCCCATTCTTCTCGTGGAACAACAGAGCAAACAGCACCATGATCACGCCCGCGGCGATGCAGGGGACCATCCAGAACTGCTGCCACTGTTCGAGCTTCGCAGGACCTTCCCCGGTGATCATCGAATTCGACAGACGTCCGGACACCTGTGCTCCGATGAGCATGCCGACGCCCTGTGTCACGAGGACGAGCAGGCCCTGGGCCTGTCCACGAACCTTGGGGCCAGCCGCCTTGTCGACATAGATCTGTCCGGTCACAAAGAAGAAGTCGTAGCAAATGCCGTGCAGGGCAATGCCGATCAGGATCATCCAGGTGACCGACGAGGGAGCCGCAGCGGCAAAGAGACCGTATCGTGCAACCCACGCGGCCATGCCGATCAGCAACATCCACTTGACACCCAACTTCCGGAAGCAGAGGGGCATGATCAGCATGAAGAATATCTCGGACATCTGACCGAGGGACATGGTCGATGCGATCTTCTCGAAACCGGCGTCACCGACGAAGATCGGTGCGAAGGCGTAGTACGCCGCCAACGGGATGCAGATCAGGAACGAACTGAGCATGAACACCGCGAACGACAACCGTCCCATCAACACGAATGCATCGAGGCCCAGCACGCTGCCAATCGAGACTTTTGTCCCCTTGGCCGGTGGCGGTGTGTGAGGGAGTGAGAAGCTGTAGAGACCGAGCAGAATTCCTGATCCACCAGCAACGTAGAACTGCATCGCCGTCTTGTCAGCACTCAACACCTGACTGACAACGAGATTGGCGACGATCCAGCCGATCGTCCCGAACACGCGAATGATCGGAAACTCTCGCTCCTGGTCGACGATGTTGTGAAAGGCCAGCGTGTTGGTCAGACCGAGCGTCGGCATATAGCACAGCATGTGCAACATCAGAATGCCGATGAACGCCCAGGAATCTTCGCCTCCCTTTCCGACCATCATCGGCGCGACCAACAACGCAGCACCGCCGAGAATGTGGAGTACGCCGAGGACGCGCTCGGTCGAGAAGAAGCGGTCTGCGATCAGCCCCAAGAACAAAGGCGAAATGATGGCGGCGAGTGGACCGACTGTGTAGGCGTTACCTACGGCCGCATTCGACATCCCCTGCTCGACCATGAATGCGCCCACGGTGACATACCAGGCCCCCCACACAAAAAACTGGAGGAACATCATCACGGCGAGGCGAATGGCGGTTGGCGACATGAGGCAGCTCTTGATGCGGATCGAATTTGGTTTGACCGAGAGAAGTTCGCACGATCTTCACCAGACTGCCGCCGTGTCGCAAGCGCGCGGGCCGACTTTCCGATAGGAGTTTGACCATTCACGGGTCATTCGCTGCATGTCCCCGCTAAACGACGCCATCTCACGAGACACCGAAGTTTTGGTGGTGGGTCAGTTTAGTCATCATTTTTTGTGGGTGGCACGCCCTGACGTCAGGAAGGGCGTGGCGAACCGCTCTGGAGCCTTCATTCCTTGGTCCCACGCGCGCCACGCCCATCCCGTTGGTCTGGGCGTGCCACCCACTTCGATCAAACTGACCCACGACCGAAGTTTTTGATTGACTGGAATGACATAGAGCCAATGACACCAATATCTTGCGGCGATTACCGCGCCACAAACTACCCATTGATCGCAAAATGTCCATCTTGTTTACAACTTGCACATTGACATAACCTGTACAATCCGTATCATCCTTTTAACTGACACAATCGGCCCGCCACACACGCCCTTTCGTGCGGAAATGTGCTCAGTTGGTCCTATGAGCCGGATGGCCTGTCAAGCCTTCGTAACTCGCGTCGAATGTGACCGCTGATCTCTGGGGAAGTCTCGATCCCGCCGCCAGTTCCGATTCCTGGTTTCCTTGTGGGAGAAGAGTGATGATGCGTTTGCTGAGACAATTGTGGGAAGACGAGGCTGGCTACATCCTCTCAGCTGAGGCTGTGACAGTGGGGACCGTCGGCGTCTTAGGAGCAACCGTCGGCGTGGGGGCAATGTCGGAGTCGGTCAATCAGGAGTTGACCGAAACGGCCTACGCGATCCGCAGCCTCGACCAGAGCTACTACGTGCAGCCTCAACAAGGGTGTGGTGCCTGGACCGCCGGTTCCTGCTACATCCAGCGGGATGTCGAAGAGGCCCATGCGGATCTGGGGCTGTACATCCAGGAGCAGGGTGGAACTCCGCCCGATCTCCCGCCAGCAGAGACCGATTCTCCCGAATTCGTCGATCCTGAACTGCTTGAGCAAAACCGGATCGAGCGAGAGGAGATGAAGGATCGCGCCACCCAGACTCGCGAAGAGCAACGACGCATTCGCCAGCAGAAACGCCGGGAGCGCAAGCGACTCAAAGAGCAGCAGGAAGGCGACACGGCTGACGAAGCCGATGCCACCTGATCGGGTCAGGCGAGCGGGGGACGTCGGTCCAATCACGTTCGGCACGGAATTTGCGCTGGGGGTTCTGGTGGGGTGGTTTCCTGTCAGGATGGCGGTATGACTGAACGAGATCAGCAGAAGAAGTTGGTTGTCAAAGGGCTGCGGCAGCTCAAGCAGGTGAGCCGGCT